>WRJJ01000017.1 GCA_009778575.1 Methanomassiliicoccaceae archaeon | reverse complement strand
GAGATCGTCGGTCTTGTTAACGAAGAACGGTCCGGCGTATGTGTTGGGCGTTGTCATTCCCGGCAGGGACCACTCGAAGGTCCCTGCGGCAGCGGGGCTTGCGGTGAGAGTGATCTCGACCTTATCTCCCGCTATGTCGGTCAGGAAGTATGCCGTCAGAACAGAGTCTGTGTTGACGACATATGTCCTCGCGGCTGTCGTGGACGCATCCTCCCAGAAGCGGAAGGTGTAGTCCGTTGCAGCGGTGAACTGTATGTCCACTGATTCGCCGGTGTTGAGTGTCACCACTCCGGTGTACGCTGTCCATCCGGCCGTTCCCGTGATCCTGTACTCGAAAGTAGCCGATGATGCGGGGTACGCCTCGAGGGTCAGGGTAACGGTCGATGAACCGAGGAAGTATGCGGTGTATTCTGTGTCTGCGGTGTGTAAGCCGACATTTCTTGAGAGAGATATCGAGCTGTCATCCCAGTTCACGAATGTGTATGTTCCAGTAGGTGCGGTGATGACTGTCAGGTCATCGCTCTTGTTGACCTCGAAGGGTATCGTGTACGGTATGGTGGTCGTCATGCCGGGCAGGGACCATGTGAAGGTTCCTGCGGCAGCGGGGCTTGCGGTGAGGGTTATCTCAACCTTGTCCCCTGCGATGTCGGTCAGGAAGTATGCCGTGTATTCCGCGTCTGCGGACTGCGGTCCGACGTTCCTTGTTGCGGCCGTGGTCGCATCCTCCCAGAAGCGGAAGGTGTAGTCCGTCGCCGCAGATGCAATGATCGTGAGATCGTCGGTCTTGTTAACGAAGAACGGTCCGGCGTATGTGTTGGGCGTTGTCATGCCGGGCAGGGACCACTTGAAGGTTCCTGCGGCAGCGGGGCTTGCGGTGAGAGTGATCTCAACCTTGTCCCCTGCGATATCGGTCAGGAAGTATGCCGTGTATTCCGCGTCTGCGGACTGCGGTCCGACGTTCCTTGTCGCGGCCGTGGTCGCATCCTCCCAGAAGCGGAAGGTATAGTCCGTCGCCGCGGACGCTATGATCGTGAGATCGTCGGTCTTGTTAACGAAGAACGGTCCGGCGTATGTGTTGGGCGTTGTCATTCCCGGCAGGGACCACTCGAAGGTCCCTGCGGCAGCGGGGCTTGCGGTGAGAGTGATCTCGACCTTGTCCCCTGCGATATCGGTCAGGAAGTATGCCGTGTATTCCGCGTCTGCGGACTGCGGTCCCACGTTCCTTGTTGCGGCCGTGGTCGCATCCTCCCAGAAGCGGAAGGTGTAGTCCGTCGCCGCGGACGCTATGATCGTGAGATCATCCGTCTTGTTGACGAAGAATGGTCCGGCGTATGTGTTGGGCGTCGTCATTCCCGGCAGGGACCATATGAATGTCCCTGCGCCCAACGGACTGGAGGTCAAAGTGATACCCGCAGTATTAGAGGGGTTGGTTGACAGGAAGTATGCCGTCAGAACAGAGTCCGTGTTTATGACGTATGTTCTCATCGAACTGGTCGAAGCGTCCTCCCAGAACTGGAATAGATAGCCGGAACTTGGGGTGGCCCGGACATCGACCGAATCCCCTGCGTTGAAGTTCACAGGAGAACTGTATGTCTGCCAAGAGGTTGTTCCGCTGAGCTTGTATTCGAATGTCCCGGACAATGCAGGATACGCTGTAAGCACAAGTGTCACATTTCCCGTGGACCCAAGGAAGAATGCGGTGTATTCCATGTCGGTGGTGTGTGTTCCCACGTTCCTTGTGGTTGCCGTCGATGAGTTATCCCACATCCTGAACGTATATCCGGATGCTTCTTCGGCGATCACTGTGAGGTCATCTCTCTTGTTGGTAATGAACGGTACACTGTATGGTATGGTGGTCGTCATTCCGGGCAGGGACCATGTGAAGGTTCCCGCGCCCAGCGGGCTGGAGGTAAGGGTTATGATTACGGTGTTCGAGGCGGAGGTAGATAGGAAGTACGCCGTAAGGGTCGCGTTTGCGTTTATCGTGTACGTCCTGATGTTGCTTGCGTAAGCGTCCTCCCAGAACCGGAAGGCGTAGCCGGAGATAGGAGTTGCCATGACCTCTACGAGATCGCCTTCGTAGAAGTCCGTCGGAGATGTATAGGTCTGCCAGGTTGACTCACCTGAAAGCCTGTATTGGAAGGTTCCCGAGGGTGAAGGGTACGACTCCAACGTAAGGGTCACCCTTGGTTTTTCCTGGAAATAGGCAGTGATCGCCATGTTCCCGTTCACGCAGGTGTATGGATTGTTGAAGATGTCGAGAAGGTTTGAGGTGTATTTTTCAAAGTAGTATCCTATGCCCCCGGTCGCATTGAACTTGATCTGCGACACCGTATGAGGCACTTCGACAACAGTTAGCCCCTGCGCGGTGACACTTTCAATAATGTTGTCTCCCTCATCGAGCAGGTCAACATATCCGTTGTTTACTATAGTAACATATACGAGATAGA
Organism: Methanomassiliicoccaceae archaeon; assembly: GCA_009778575.1. Lineage (GTDB taxonomy): Archaea > Thermoplasmatota > Thermoplasmata > Methanomassiliicoccales > Methanomethylophilaceae > Methanoplasma. The sequence goes on along the minus strand of WRJJ01000017.1, from coordinate 18,102 downwards.
ATGGGTCCCTGAAATCGACAGATACGCCCGACTGCAAAAGTTCATTCCCCGTTTTGGAAAGGGGGCTATTGCCGTATTGTTCAAGAGCGAAATACACTGTTTGGCTGGTCAGGTTTGTAAGCACGGACATGTTCTTCCCCGTTGGATCGAGGCCGGTCAGTACGTTGATGGTGGGTTTTATGGAACTGAGGGGTGCAGGCAGGGTCGCAACGACCGTACCTGTGGTCGTTTCGGGAGTAGCGGTGAACTTTACCGTGTTACCGAGCTGACCGCTGGTTCCTATCAGGTTGCCGACGGGCAACAGAACGAATATGTCGCCTCCTGCCTTGCCATTGATGCCTATACCGATGTCCTCCTGATCTCCTGGTGCGGGCCCTTTTTTCGCGGTTACCTTAGTGTTGTCGCCATAGATGAGGATATTACCGCTTTTGCCCGCGGTCGGCGATCCAGAGTTGTCTCCTCCGCCGCCTATGCCCGCGGCAATATTACCACCTATCGCCGTGACATTGCCGCCGGTGATAATGGTCGTGCCACCGTTGCCGCGGTAGCCTCCCCCTATTCCTGCACCGCCACCATTATTGCCTCCGTAAGCTACGATGGTGCCACCGCATATCTTGATCATACCTGCTGTTTGATCCGCATCGCTGCCTATACCTGCGCCTCGGAGACTGCTTACAAGATGGTACGCATTAGCGTTCAGTATCCCCATGCTGCTTCCGGTGGATTGCGCATAAATGGTCAACCCGGTCCCTTCCAAAACTCGGATCGCCGGGCTACCTACGAACCCCAGATCGCATCCGTCCTTGAGTATTATGTTCACATCGGTTCCGGAGATCTTGAGCTGGTTCATATTAGCGACATTACCGCTGAAGAGATACCACCCATTCGCCAAGTCCGGAGCGGATGAGCCAGATATGAATGCATATTCGGTCACACCGTTGCGGATCTGTTCATCGCCGTTTTCATCTATGTATTTGACACCATCGACCGCATCCGTCGTTGTTGACGGGATGGTCAGCAAAATCATCGCTGCCAACAGTAACGCCATTGTGAGCACTACCGTTGGTACAGTCTTACGAGTTAGCACTTTTATTACCATAAGAGCCCCCCTTTTTTCTTCTTCGTTTATGGGCTGTTTTCATATAAAAATATGACCGCGCCCATTTTCATCTATATAATGATACACGATTATATATGCATTTCTCGATGACGTTGACAGTTGTTACAGTTTTTACATAGAAAACAATCTGGATATATATCGTGAAAAACAGCCCCCCTCATGCCCGGTCCAGCATCCTGATCGTTGCATCCGCCGTCCGTTCGGCGGGTGTGCCCTCATAACCTTTTTTATATTAATCTATTATAAGTGTCTGTTCAAAATGTCGCAGTACGATTCAGTTTCGGTCGAGAGGCGCTGGCAGAAAATGTGGAAGGATGAAGAGATATACCGCTTCGATCCCGGGTCCGACAAGCCGGCGTTCAGCATCGACAATCCTCCGAGATATACGTCCGGGCCGCTCCACCTGGGGCATGCAACGGGATATTCCCTCATCGACTTCGCTGCGAGATACAAAAGGATGAGAGGGTACAATGTGTTCTTCCCTCTCTGCTTCGATGTCAACGGCACACCCATTGAAGTAAAAGTGGAAAAAAAATACAACATAACCAAACTGGACCTTCCGAGGGAAGAATACAGAAGGCTGTGCAGCGAATACGCGAACGGCTTCATTGACGAGATGACGCACCATTTTGAGATACTCGGGGAAAGCATGGACCCCAGCATCTACTACCAAACGGATGCCCCATACTACAGAAGGATCACGCAGGTGTCCTTTGTGGAGCTGTTCAAAAAAGGTCTTGTGTACAAAGGGGACTTCCCCGTGAATTGGTGCCCTAGATGCATGACCGCTCTTGCGGATGCGGAAGTTGACCATAAGGACAACACCACAAAACTGAATTACGTTAATTTCAAGATCGATGGCACAGACGGCAATGCGATGATCGCAACGACCAGGCCGGAGCTTATCTGCACATGCAAAGTGGTGGCGGTACACCCGGACGACAAGGAAAAACAGCACCTCATCGGAAAGGAGCTTATCACGCCCATCTATGGCCGCAGGATCAAGATAATAGCCGATCCGAAGGTCGATCCGAAATACGGTACGGGCAACGTGATGATCTGTACTATCGGCGATAAGGACGACCTCGAATGGGTCATGAAATACCATCTTGAAATGGAAAAGGGCATCGATGAGGCCGGGAAGATGACCGAGCTGGCGGGGAAGTACGCGGGGATGCCCGTGAAGGACGCGAGAGCGTCCATAATAAACGATCTGAAGGAGATAGGTGCTCTTGTCAAACAGGAGGATACTCCCCAACAGGTCTCGGTCTGCTGGAGGTGCAGCACGCCCGTGGAATACCTCCAAGTGCCTCAGTGGTTCCTCAGGACGCTTGATCTGAAGGAAAAGGTGCTTGAGAAAGCGAACGACATAAAATGGTATCCGGAGTTCATGAAGATCAGGCTCAAAGATTGGGTGGACTCTCTGGAATGGGATTGGGTGCTCAGCAGGCAGCGCATATTTGCGACGCCTATCCCCGTTTGGGAGTGCGAGGATTGCGGAGAGGCCGTATGCGCGACCGAAGAGCAGTGCTACGTGGATCCCACCCTCGATCCACCGCCCGTGGCGAAATGTCCGAAATGCAGCGGGGTGCTGACGGGATGCACTGATGTCTTCGACACATGGATGGACTCTTCCGGTTCCTGCCTCTACAACACATTCTGGAAGAGAGATGAGGACCTTCACAAGAAGTTCTTCCCCATGAGCATGAGGCCCCAGTCCCATGATATCATACGGACATGGGCGTTCTACTCCATACTCAGGTCTGAACAGTTGAAGCACTCCCGTCCGTGGGATGACATCATGATCCACGGATTCATCATGGCGCCAGACGGGACGCCTATGCATTCGTCCGTCGGAAACGTGATAGATCCTATCCCGATCCTGGAGAACTACGGCGCTGACGCGCTCAGGTATTTCGCGGCATCCTGCTCTTTGGGGACAGACCATGCGTTCAGAGAGCCGGACGTTACGAGGGGGAAGAAACTCTCTAACAAGATATTCAACATCGGACAGTTCGTGGGCAGGTTCTTCGACGGCAGGCCGCCGGAAACAAAAGAGCTCAGAATATCCGACAGATGGATCATAAGCCGCTATTCCAAGGCAGTAGAGGCGGCGACCGGTTATCTCGACGAATATCAGTTCGATAAGGCGCTGAAGGAGATAGAAGGGTTCATTTGGCGCGACCTCGCCGACAACTACATCGAAATGGTAAAGGCCAGAAAGGACCCGGCCGTCAAATACACTCTGTACAACGTCTTCCTCGGAAGCATAAAGATGATGGCCCCCTTCATGCCGCACGTGATAGAGGATGTTTATCAAGAGCACTTTGCCGCCTATGAAGGGGCTAAGAGCATACACATAACGGAATGGCCTTCCCCCATATTCATAGACGAGGATGCCGTCAGGATCGGCGGGACGATCACCGACATAACATCCGCGATAAGGGCTTGGAAGTCTGAAAGGAAGATGCCGCTCAACGCCGAGCTGTCGAGAGTGGAAGTGATCTGCGATTACGCCCGCGAACTTGAGAGAGGATCGGCAGACATCATAGAGACGTCCAAGATCAAAGAGCTCGTTTTCTCGAAGGAAGCAGAGCTTAAAGAAGAGATCGTCTGCATAAAGCCGGTTCACTCAAAACTCGGTCCGGCATTCAAGGGACAGGCGAAGAGCATCGCGGCCGTCCTTTCCGCTTTGTCGCCAAAGGAGGCCCTGGGCATGATGACCTCTGCGGGGCTAGAGCTCAGCATAGACGGAGAAAGGATATGTCTGGCACTTGAGTTCGTAGAGATGGAAAAGAAGCTTACGCTCGGCGGCAGAGCGGTCGAGACGATACAGTTGGGAAATATCCTGATCGTGTTGGAGACCTGAATCAATCCTTCGGCGCCAGCTTCACGGTGACCTTTTTTCCTTTGTATCTTACCTTGGGAAGGTCCATAAGCATCCTGTTCCCGAAGTCCCTGTGCACTTCCACTACGGACGAATCTTGGCCGATCTCGATCTTTCCTATTGAGAAATCCCTTATTCTAGCCGTTTTAATGATGTGTTCCGCCAGGCCTACCTTCCCCAGACCATCGTCTTTGCCGAGATTCACCTGGAACCTTACCATCCCATACACATCGGAAAGCTGGTCATAATCCACTACCTTCCGGATCGTGTCCCTCGTTCCCTCCTCGGCCTCCGGGACCTCTCTTTTTTCAATACTCATTTCGGTCCTGAGTTCGAACTCTTTTACCAGATGTTCTTCCTCGGAGGTCACAAATGATATGGCCACGCCCTCTTTCCCGGCCCTGCCGGTACGTCCGATCCTGTGGATGTAAGTGTCGACCTCCTCCGGCATATCATAGTTTATCACATACGAGATATCGTCTATATCCAGACCTCTCGCCGCGACGTCCGTCGCAATGAGTATCTCTATCTTGTCCTCTCTGAAGTCCTTGAGCACCTTCTCTCTCTTGGACTGCGGCATATCCCCGTGGATCGCCCTCGCCTTGTAGTCGAGCTGCGTAAGCCTTTCATCGAGGATGTCCACCATCTTCTTTGTCTGGCAGAATATTATCGCCTTCGGCTTGTCTATGTCCAGTATCCTGGTGAGCGCCCAGGATTTGTTCCTTCTTCCTACCGATATGAAATATTGTTTGGTCAGGTCCAAGACGACCTCGTCCCGAGAGACGCTGATCTCCTTGGGTCTGATCATGTAATCGCTGGCCAGACGCTTCACGTCCTCGGACATGGTGGCTGAGAACAGCATTGTCTGCCTGCTCCTGGGCATTGCGGAAAGGATGTCCTCGATATCTTCTATGAACCCCATATCCAGCATACGGTCGGCCTCGTCCAGGACCATTATCTCGATCTTGCTGAGGTTCAGTATGCCTCTGTTGATCATATCCTTCACCCTCCCCGGGGTCCCGGCTATGATATCTGCTCCTTTTTCCAGCCTCTTGATCTGCCCCTCGATGCTTGCCCCTCCGTATATCGGGACGCTCTCGTGGCCGGTGTACTTGGATATGCTGGTCAATTGGTCCGCCACCTGGTTCGCAAGCTCCCTCGTCGGGACGAGTATGATCGATGAGGGGAGCTTCTGCTTCGGTTCCGTCCTTTGCAGAATAATGGAACCGAATGCCCCCGTCTTTCCCGTTCCCGTCTGGGCCTGGGCGAACATATCTATGCCTTCCAGGCCGAGCGGTACGGCCTCTGTCTGTATCGGGGTGGGCTCCTCCCACCCCATGTCATCCATCGCTTTCGCTATATCTTCTGATATTCCTAAATCTGTGAACTTTGAGATCATAATACATCACTGATCTGAATCCAAACCGCCTGCGACTACAACGCAGACACCTCTGTTTCACTTTTTATGAATCCACCCTTATATTAAATACTTACCTAAAGTAAAGCCCCCATTTGATCGGAGATGCACCATTATGGTCCCAATGCAGGGACATTGTTTCCTTGCGCCTAATGGATAACTTTTTTAGAAATGAAGGCTATCTTATATTCCCGTTAGCATGAAAATTGGTTTTGATAACGGGAAATACATAAAGGTACAGTCCGAGCATATCCAAGAAAGGATCAACAAATTCGGAGGTAAGCTGTACCTTGAGTTCGGCGGAAAGCTTTTCGATGATTACCACGCCTCCAGGGTCCTTCCCGGATTCAAACCCGATAGTAAGATCAGCATGCTCATGGAGATGAAGGACTCCGTCGAGGCCATAATTGCCGTGAATGCGGGAGATATCGAAAAGAACAAGGTCAGAGGGGATCTCGGCATAACATACGACATGGAAGTTCTGAGACTGATAGATTCCTTTAGGGAAAGAGGGATGCTCGTCGAGAGCGTGGTATTCACGCAGTACACCTCTCAGCCTGCCGCAGTCAAATTCGAAAAGAGACTGGAGGTTCTGGGCATCAAAACATACAAACACTATCCGATAGAAGGCTATCCGTTGGATGTGAAGAACATCGTGAGCGACGAAGGATACGGGAAGAATGAATTTGTGGAGACGGGCAGGCCGCTCATCGTCGTTACCGCCCCCGGCCCCGGAAGCGGAAAGATGGCGGTATGCTTGTCGCAGCTTTACCATGAGAACGAAAGAGGCATACGCGCCGGATACGCCAAATTCGAAACGTTCCCCGTTTGGAATTTGGCGATCAAGCATCCGGTGAACCTTGCATATGAGGCGGCGACCATCGACCTGGCGGACGTGAACATGATAGACCCGTTCCATCTGGAAGCGTATGGGGAGATAGCCGTCAATTACAACAGGGACGTAGAGATATTCCCTGTGCTGAACTCTATGCTGGAGATGATACTCGGCGAATCCCCGTATAGATCGCCTACGGACATGAGTGTTAACATGGCGGGACACTGCATCACCGACGATGCTGTGGTGTCGAAGGCCTCAAGGTTCGAAGTGATAAGACGCTATTTCGACCTTCTGAAAGAACGGAAACAAGGTACGGCGTCCGAGGACATGGTATCCAGGATGGAGTTCCTCATGAAGAACGCTCAGATCGAACCCCATGAGCGGAAGGTCATCCCCGCAGTGATGGAAAAGGCGGAGGCCCTGGACCTGCCCGTGTCCGGGATAGAGCTGGAGGACGGCACGATAATAACCGGCAAGGCATCCGCGCTGCTGGGCGCCAGTTCGGCGGCCCTGCTCAACGCCCTCAAGACCATCGTGGGCCTGGACGACAGGATACTGCTGATCTCCCCCAGCATATTGGAGCCCATACAAGCTCTCAAAACAGAGAATCTCGGCTTCAAGAACGCGAAGCTCCATGTCGATGAGATGCTGATCGCCTTGTCGATATCCGCGCAGACGAACCCTACGGCGAAGGTCGCGATCGAACAGCTTTCTAGACTCAGGGGGTGCGAGATGCATTCTTCGGTGATCCTTTCCTCCGTGGACGATTCGATCCTCAAACGGCTCGGATTCAATGTGACCTGCGAGCCCGCCTATCAGAACAATTCCCTGTACCAAGGCCAACGGAAGATGTGAAAGAACACGGCATATTTGCAATTGGAAACTCTGATATTGTTTCCGGTGGAATGGGTCCAACTTTTTGATCCAGCTCAAAGCGCCACTGCACGATAAATTTATATGTAAAAAATAGGTTGCGAGTGAACGCTGTGGACGTAGTGTAGCTGGTTATCACTTGACCTTGCCAAGGTTAGAACTCGGGTTCGAATCCCGGCGTCCGCACCAACCCCACCCATAGGCGGTCATTGTGCCATCTAATTAATAAATCGATAATCCTTCTCTTATGATATGGAATCTGATGATGCCTCGCGTTCTAGGACTCTTATGCAGAGGCTCCTCGATGTACATCCGCAGCCTTTCAAGTCCTTCTTCAGCAGATTCATCAATGACCGCATCGTAGATACCGGGCTGACTGAGAGCCAGATAGTATTCCTTATGATACTCAATGAAAGTGAGGGGATGTCCCTGAAAAGGATGACCGAGATGGTGGGGGTGCACAAATCCCTTACCACCCGTGCGGTGAAGCATCTTATGAGTAATGGGTTCGTTGTCAATACGGCGGAATCTGGAAAAGAGTATTCCGTTGTGCTTACGGCAAAAGGCCTGGGCGCATAGAAAACAGCCGTAAAGGCGTTCAGCGAACTCTTCGATCTCGTTTTGGAGGACCTTTCGGACGAAGAATTGGCAATGATGGAACAGGTCCTTTCCAAGGTGAAGCAGAAGATGGAGGAACTCTCTTCAAACGAGTGTTCGTCCCCGGCCTGCAAGTGAACTCTTAAATATTTTCGTGTTGTCTTATCTCTCTCTCTTGGTCATGTATGATGGGTGCTTGTCGAAGGGGTCGCCGTCTTTTTGACATCTGGCGGAAAAGCCAATAAAGCCGACCGCCCGATGTGAAAAGAGAGGGGGTGCGAAAGCATGGAATCGATCGGGTACATCATCATTCAGATATTCATCCTGCTGTTAGTGGCAAAGGTATTGGGGAGCATATTTGAAAAACTGAAGATGCCCTCCCTGATAGGGGAGATACTCGCAGGCGTGCTGTTCATCAACCTTATCATTTTCTTCCCCGGAGCGGGCGAAGTGATACACTTCGATCCGAACGATTTCATGAACGACGAAAGCCACTTCCTCCATGTCATGGGTGAGCTCGGCGTGATATTCCTGCTGTTCATGGTAGGCCTTGAGACAAGGTTCAGCGACCTAATGAAGGTCGGAAGGACCGCTCTGTATGTTGCTTTGCTGGGGATAGCTGTGCCTCTGCTTGGAGGTTTTGCGCTCATGATCGCGTATGACCCAGGCAATGTGAACCTCGCCCTTCTTGTAGGAACGGCGATGTTTGCCATGAGCACCGGCATAGCGATCGAAGTGCTCAGGAATATGAACGCCATGAGTACTAAGGAGGCCAAGATAATCATAGGTGCGGCCGTGATAGACGATATCCTTTGTCTGTCTCTGCTTGCGGTGATCAGCGGCATTGTGGCTCCCGATACGGATATGACATCTATAGCCATCAACACGGTCATCGTCACCGTGTTCCTGATCATTGCGTTCGGGTTCATCTCGCGCATAAGGAAGATAGCGGACCGCAGAAGGCACAGGATGATAGAAAGATACAGGCATGCCGATCTCCACGGAGATCTTGCGTTAAGCAGCGAGGTGTCCGGATTCCATGAGATAAAGACCCATCCCTCTGAGCTCAGCGTATTGGGGATAGCCATCCTGGTCTGTTTGGGGATGGCCGCCCTGTCGTCGACCGTGGGCTTGGCAGGTATAATAGGCGCATTCCTTGCAGGTATGCTGTTCGCAGAGTTCAAAGACTCAGCGCCGTGTGAGGAGAACTTCAACACGGTCACATCTTTCATGCTTCCGTTCTTCTTTATTTACGTGGGCATGATGGTCAAGTTCGATGATTTCGAGATCGGGTTGCTGCCGCTGCTTGTCGCTCTGATAGCGGTTGCGGTGCTCACAAAATTCATAAGCGGTTACCATGGCGCAAGGAAGGGGAAACTGTCAAAGGACTCTTCGGTGCTTATCGGAGTAAGCATGATACCCAGAGGAGAGGTGGGTATAATCGTTGCCAGCATAGGCCTTACCGTAGGGGTCTTTACCAACCAGATGTTCACCACCATCATATTGATGACCTTGGCCACATCGATAATAGCTCCTCCGCTCATATCGTGGGCATATAAGCGTATGTATTCACATACCCACGAGAAGCAGCAAGGTCTCCGCGGGATCTGAGACTTGACAAAAAAAATCAATTTGGCAGGGTGTTTCCCCCTGCCTGTTTTTTAAAAAAAATTCACTCTTCTTCCTTGACGATCGGTGCGTCGGGGGCATTCTTGGAAATGCTCTCTATGCCCTTCATGCATGATTCTTTGCTCTTATAGCCCTGAGATGCGGCCACGATCTCCCCGTTCATAGCTTTCAGGTGGAAACGGTACTTGTCTCCTTTGTCCATGAATATCTCATACTTGGGGTTGGTGAGTTTCTTGTACCCTTCTATGGTCTGATCCTCTATTTTGGACCTGCTGTTGGTCTTTACACTCTCTATTCCATGCAGGCACGTAGCCTCGTTCGCATATACCTGAGAAGTGCATATGACCCTGCCGTTGTTCGCATAAAGGTTAAACATCATTCCGTCTTTTGCAGCCGGTTTCATTACGAATTTGCCCATTTTAATTACCTCTATATTTAATAGGTATAAACAAACAACATTTATAGATTACCTTAGCGGTCCCGTGTTAACTATAGATTCTATAGATTTTGTGGCCAGGAACCGCACCGCTTGTTTTTGCAGTAAACTCGAAATCTTTTTATCGTTTAATGATATTTGAATAATTGTTCAAATATTCAAATAAGGTAACAACGATGACAAAAGAAGGGGACCACCGGGCCGAAGAGCATGAAAGGATCATGAAGGATGCATACGGCCGTATGCCGGATGAGGGTGCATTGCGTGAACTGTCAGACCTTTTCAAGGTCCTTTCCGACCCTGCGCGTTTGAAGATCCTCTGGGCTATCGGGAACGAAGAGGTCTGCGTCTGCTGCATCTCCGAGCTCCTGGGTATGTCCGTTTCGGCCGTGTCGCACCAGCTTAAGACGCTCAGGCAGGCGCATCTCGTAAAGACCAGAAGAGACGGCAGGAACATATACTACTCGCTTGACGATGAACATGTCAGGGTCCTGCTGGAGATCGCAATGGAACATATGAGGGAATGAATCATGAGATATGTGTATAGATTGGACGGCCTTTGCTGCGCCCTGTGCGCAGCAAAGATGGAGGATGCCATCGGCAAGATCGACGGCGTGATATCGGCGAGGATCGTTTTCATGACCTTACGGCTGACGATCGAGGCCGATGAGTCCGACATAGGATCGATAGAGCCCATGGCGGAGAAGGCCATCAAAAAGATAGAGTCAAGGGTAAAAATGAGAAAGGTGTGAGTTTGTTCGGTGCCTCTACGATAGCGCGGATACTCATCTCCGGCATACTGCTCGGAATAGGGATATTTGCGGATCTTGATGAAACTGCCCGGTTAGCAGTATTCGCCGTTTCATTCGTCATAGCAGGATACCCCGTTTTCATACGTTTTTTGAAAGCGATCTATTACAGGCAGCCATTCGACGAGAATTTCCTGATGACGGTTGCCTCTCTGGGTGCTTTTGCCATCGGAGAGGCCCCCGAAGGTGTTGCGATCCTTTTGTTCTATCAGGTGGGAGAGCTTTTCGAGGAATACGCGGTGGACCGCTCCAGAAGATCCATTTCCTCTTTGACGGATCTGCTGCCGGATAGCGTTAATCTTCTGAAGGACGGAGAGATCGTCACGACAGAACCGGAAGAGGTGCGCATAGGCGATCTCATACTGATCAGGCCGGGAGAAAGGATACCTCTTGACGGGGTCGTGGTCGAAGGATCGTCGATGGTCGATACATCATCCATAACGGGAGAATCCGTTCCTCGAAAGGCCTCCGCCGGCGACACAGTGCTGAGCGGCTGCGTCTCCATTGGCGGAATTCTGACGGTGCGGGTGACCTCCCTTTACACAGATTCGACCGCCTCCCGCATAATAAACATGATCGAGGACGCATACGGGGCAAAATCCAGATCGGAGAGTTTCGTAACAAAATTTGCCAGATATTATACTCCCGTGGTGGTCCTTTCCGCCGTTCTTCTTGCGGCCGTCCCCCCACTCATATTAGGCGCCTCTTTTGAGGAGTGGGTCTACAGGGCGCTTACCTTCCTGGTCATCTCCTGCCCATGCGCGCTGGTCATTTCCATACCGCTCGCTTTCTTCGGAGGCATTGGGGGCGCCTCCCGCATGGGGATACTCGTCAAAGGAGGCAATTATCTTGAGGCCCTTGCGAACGTGGACACGGTGGTGTTCGATAAGACGGGGACCCTTACGGAAGGGGTCTTCGATGTGGTAAGGATCATACCCCAAGATCTCAGCGAAGAAGAATTGTTAAGGGTCGCTGCCCATGCAGAGTTCCACTCTAACCACCCTATCGCTGTAAGCATTAGGAAAGCATACGGAAAAGAGATCAACGCGGCATCCGTGGGCAACGCAGAAGAGATCGCCGGCAATGGAATTATGGCTGTTGTCGACGGGCATGACGTGCTTGTGGGGAACGAATCTCTTATGTCCGAACGGGGCATCGCCTTCGAAAGGCCCGAAGATTTCGGAACGGCGATACATGTCAGCGTCAACGGCGCATACAAAGGATGCATTGTCATATCAGACCGCATAAGGTGCGATTCTTGTTCTGCGGTATCGATGCTCAAGGATGTCGGCATAAAGGATGTTGCGATGCTCACGGGCGATCTCGGGACCGTGGGCGAGCATATCGCTGGTTCTATAGGCATAGATATGGTCTATGCCGACCTTCTCCCTTCCGATAAAATGGGGATTGTCGAGCGGCTGCTGTCGGAAGGGAGGTCCGTCGCTTTTGTGGGGGACGGCATCAATGACGCTCCTTCCTTAGCGCGCTCAAATGTAGGGATAGCCATGGGTGCCATGGGTTCCGATGCTGCGATAGAGGCTGCGGACATAGTGATAATGGACGATATGCCTTCGAAGGTCCCTGTTGCCATCAAGATAGCAAAGAAGACCAGGTCCATCGCGATAGAGAACATAGTATTCGCGCTTGGCATCAAAGTATTGTTCCTGGCACTTGGTGCGTTGGGCTACATAACATTGGTGGAGGCCGTGTTCGCCGATGTCGGCGTAGCCATCATAGCGATACTGAACTCGATAAGAACGCTGAGAACGTCTAGCCTGGAAAATCGGCTGAAAGGTCAGAGGACCACTCCCATCCCGTGACGTTCTGCTTTCGAAAATGTGCAACATTTGTTGTCTGTCATTCGGCATTTCAGAGTGCAGCCTCTTGCACAAGAATCAAGTAATCGCCGGCGGATTAGGGTAACATGACAGAAAAAAAGAGCGAGGGGCAGAAATTGGAAGAAAAACTTCTGATGAGATCAAAGAACCTCGGAGAGGCAGATGGGTCTCTCCTTGACAATGCCATGGCGTTCTGTGAAGAATACAAAAAATTCCTATGCTGCAAGACGGAAAGGGAGGTCGTCGACCATGCGATACCCATCCTGAAAAAGAAGGGATATAAGGAGTTCCAGCTAGGGAAAAAATACGCTCCGGGGAACAAGTTCTACATGAATAACCGCGGAAAAGCTCTGATCATGGTGACCGTTGGGAAAAGGCCGGTCGCGGACGGCCTTAGGATCGGAGTGAGCCATACCGACAGCCCGAGGCTCGACTTCAAGCCGAACCCGCTTTTCGAAGACACCGATATGGCATACTTCAAAACGCACTACTACGGAGGAATAAAAAAGTACCAATGGGCAGCCGTTCCTCTGTCTCTCAGAGGCGTTGTCTCTCTCGCTAACGGAAAGACGGTAAAAGTCAACATCGGAGAGGAAGAGGGCGATCCCGTATTCTGCGTCACAGACCTGCTCCCGCACCTTGCCATGAATCAAATGAAGAAGCCCGCGCCCGAGATCATCGAAGGAGAACAGCTGAACATACTCACGGGGTGCTGGCCATTCAACGACGATAAGGTTTCCGGTAAAGTAAAGCTGAACATAATGAACATCCTCTTCAAAAAATACGGCATCGCCGAGAAGGACTTCCTCACAGCGGAGCTGTGCGCGGTCCCCGCGGTCAAGCCTGTGGATGTGGGCCTTGACAGATCGATGGTTGGGGCATACGGGCAGGACGACAGCGCCTGCGCCTTCGCCAACTTCAAGGCGGAAATAGAATGCAAAGATCCTGAATTCACAACTGTCACGGTCTTTGCCGATAAGGAGGAGACGGGATCGGACGGCAACACGGGGATGAGGTCCTTCTTCTTCAGGGATTTTCTGGAAGATTTCGTATCGGCCTATGGACTTCAGGTGCGCCATGTGCTCAAGCGGTCATTTTGCTTGTCGTGCGATGTGAATGCTGCGATCGATCCCGCTTTCGGGGACGTGTTCGAAAGGAACAATTGCTCATTCCTGAACCGCGGGCCGGTGGTCTCAAAATACACCGGCAGCAGAGGGAAATATTCCACCAACGACGCCTCCGCGGAGACCATGGGATTCCTCAGGAAGGTGCTGGATGACGCCGAGATACCATGGCAGGTAGGGGAACTTGGAAAGGTGGATATCGGAGGAGGAGGGACCATCGCATCGGAGATCTCCCTTCACAACCTGGACACCGTTGACATGGGGGTGCCGGTCCTGTCCATGCACTCTCCCTTCGAGGTGACCTCAAAGACCGATGTGTATCTGCTCTACAAAGCGATACTCGCGTTGTACAACAGCAAACTTGAGAAAATGTGAGCTGCGGCTCACTTCTTTATTCCCACATAGATATTCACGGCGCCCATCGACTTAACATAACAGTGCGCCTCAGAGAACCCCGCCTTGAGGAACTTGTCGGTCATTTCCTTTCCCCGGGGGAATCCTTCTACGGAGGATGTCAGCCACTCGTACGCGGTATATCTCCCATCTATGGACTTGCCCCCGTCGTACTTCCTTCCGAGCCTGGACACCCTGTGCTTCATGTAGAGCTCATAAAAATATCTTACAACCTTGTTCTTCGGTTTAGAAAGCTCTGCGACAACAGCCCTTCCTCCCGGCCTCAGGACCCTGTGCATCTCCCCGATGGCCTTCTGGATGTCGGTAACGTTGCGGAGCATGTAGCCCGAGGTGACGACATCAAAGGACTCGTCTTCGAATCTTAGAGAAAGGGCGTCGCCCACCTCGAAGATGATGTGCCTCGGAAGGTTCCTTTCCTTCATTTTGGCCTCGGCACACTCCAGCATCTTCGGGGTGATGTCCACGCCGTAGACCTCTCCGTCCTCCCCGACATTCTCCGAAAGAAGGAATGCTATCTCTCCCGTACCTGTTCCAACGTCAAGGCATTTTTTTGATCTCAGCTCTCCGGCCTTCTTCATCATGAATCTGTGCCAGCCTCTTATCATGCCCATTGACATCATGTCGTTCATTTCGTCATAGTAGGATGCGATCTCCGTGAAGACGTCCTTCACATACTCCTCTTTGCCCTCGAATTGGGTACCGTTGGGCTTGGCCTCCTCGCTCATCAGATAACTCCCGTGATGAGATACTGTCCTATTAAGTATCCTGCTACCAGGAGAAGTCCGAAGTGCCAATTCAGCCTGAATGAAAGCGGTACAAGGAGTCTGCTCTTTCTTTCATCTTCTGATGCTCCTCTCGCATTTTTATCTAACAGATACAGGTCGATCAAGGCTATGAATGCCAGGCCGCAGGCCCATGGGATCGTTTGGAACAACAAGAGTGCCAGCAGTATCGGGAATGCTATGCCGTTCAGCGCAAGATACAACCTCAGGCTTCCTTTGTGGGACAAATGGCTCGACAGCGTCCCTACGCCTGCCTCCTTATCGTCGAAATAGTCTCTGGTCTCATTTCCGCTCAGCACCGCGGTGATGAGGAACGCATTGGGCAAGGACATCAGCAGGACCTCATAAGATATCGATCCGGACAGCACATAATACGTGCCCAGCGGCATCAGTATCCCCATCATAAAGAATACGCTGATCAGCCCCATCGCATGATATTTGTATGATATCCCTACGGTGTAAAGGCCGGCGCCGGCAAGACCGAACAGCCCGAACACCAGTACTCCCCACCCTATGTACCAGATGAACACAATGCCGCAAAGGGCCGTTATGCCTAGGCACGCTAATCCTACAAAGAGGACCGATCTAGGTTTCAGCACCCCTGTTACAAGCTCGGGGGACCTTGACCTGCTACCTAAGGTATCCATTGTATCGATCCCTTTGACAAAGTCCCCGTATGTGTTCAGAAGATTAGCGGCCGACTGCAGCAGGCAGCCGCCCAGCAGGATCAATGGGAAGATCCACCAATTCATGTATCCCTCATGATATGCCACCGCACCGCCGATGAGGACTGGAACTACCGCACCGTGCAGCGACCACGGCCTGAAAGCGTTGTACCATCCTGACCTTATCGGCCTCACATCTTCCATAATGGGTGGGGATTGTATGAGGCGCTATTTAGATTATACACTGCTTTAAGCTGAATTCACACAGCCGGTGCATGATATCGGCCTTCAATTGATATCTGCTACGACCGATAAGTATTCAAATACGCTTATGCCATCAGCCGTTCATGGGATTGGCGTTGAAGCTTTTGGTCAGTAGCGCTTTCATGATGAGCCTTGCCTTGGCTGTCTCACTTATCACTAACTTTGCAGGCGTTTTTCCGGGCGAACTCCTTACCGCTCCCGTGAGGAGCAACCTCACGATATTGCTCCTCGCGATAATGATGACCATATCCTTGTCAAGGATACCCAGCAAGAATCTCAGCCCGGCTAACAACCCGAAAGCCTTGGTCAGGGGCCTCGTGATAGGATTGCTCATTTCTTCCCTCATACCGATCGTCGGATATCTGCTTCTCAAAGATACCGAGTACTCCAAATATGCGGCGGGGCTGGTATTCATTGCGGCAACACCGTTCGCTGCCTCCGTGGCTCCGCTCTCGTTCATTCTCAGGGGGGACATGGAGCATGCGGTCCGCTCCACGATATATGTTTACATCGCAGCCCTGCTGTGGATACCTTTGATCGTCTACCTTCTGCTGGGTGAGGCTGTGAACATGAAAGACCTCATGATAACCGTTATCGAGGTCATCGGCGTGCCGCTGATCGTTTCAAGGTTCCTTACCAGACTGGAGATCGATAAAAGAGTAATGGCGGTGCTGCTTAACTGCATAATATTTTTCCTTGTCTGGCTATCTGTCAGTTCCACATCCTTCGACGGCGGAATTTGGATCATGCTCGCTTTCATGATGATCGTCGGGCTTAGAACGTTCGGTCTCGGTAATGCTGTGGAGATAATAGAAAAACGCGCCGGGATCGGCTGGTCCCAGCGGGTCACCGATATCCTGATGGTGTCTTACAAGAACAAAGGAATAGCCATCGCGCTTTGTGTGGCAACGATGGGGCCTCTCGTACCGTTCGCCATGGTGGCGATCGCATCATCCATTGTTATTGAGATATGCTGGGTGGTGTTCATGGATTCGGTACTATTCTCCAGAAAAAGGATGAGACGCGAACTTGAAAAGGAAGGATCAGAAATCGGTGATCTTTGAGTTCTTCTTTGATGCCAACTCGACGATGACATCTGACTCCCTTACGCTGCCGTACAGCATCCCGCTGCACGGGTCGTACCTCCTTTCTCTTCTGACCTTGTCCGTATTGCGGTTCGCATAACAGTATATGCAGTCATGCCCGCATGTGTCATATTCTCCGAGGTCTATGTTCTTCACGCATGTGCACCTTTCCCTGATGGGAGCGTAGAGTTTTTCGAAAGGAACGCCCCATGCTTTCATCTGTTCCTCATCGATGCAACCTGAAGCAGATATTCCATACCCCGAAAGATCGAATTCAGAGCAGCAGAGACTCAATCTTATCCCGTTGTCTCGGGCCGTTTCGGAAAACGCTGCGCCGATGTCTGCGGCCTCCCTTTCGGATACACCTCTCAATATGCCTTCATCCCGCAGCCCTCTGAGTTTATCGTGTATCTCGACAAAACTGAAAATGCACCTTTCGGTGTACCCGGAAAGCTCTCTGCAGAGAAGATCGAACTTCCTCCTATGGTAGTTGATATCGAACCGATCATTGAGTATGACGGGGTCGTACCTCCAAACGACCCTGTCCTTTCCCACCATACCGGAGATGGTTCTGAACGCCTCGGTGACATCCGCTTTGTCGGGAACGCCTGGCTCTATGCCGCGGCCGTAGGGAGTGATGGTTATCTGAAATCCGATGTTCATCTTCCTTTCCCGTAGTTCTTCGATGAATGGGGCCATCGGGCGGGGATCCTTTGTCATTAGCAGCAGGAGGTCTACGTTGTTCGGCGACAGATCCACTCGATACACCACATTCTTCGCCACGGGGTTCCTGACAAGCGCATATCCCTCGCGGATGCGGTTCATCAGCCATTCGGAATGGAATGCCGGGATGTCCGTCCTTCGGCTGGCGCATATTATCATCATCCTGCCGATGCAATAGGAGGACATAAGTATTCTTGAAAAAATTACCGCATATGGGCAGAGGGATACAGACGTACATGACCCTCATCGGAAAAGTGAGCATTTCCGATGACGGGGATGGAAGGATCGACGGGGTCTATCTGCCGAACAGCAACCTTCCTTTCAGAGAATGCGGAGAGTGTGCTGTCATAGCCGAGGCGGCGCGCCAGATAGATGAATTCCTGACCGGAAAGCGGACCGCGTTCGATCTTCCGCTTCGAATAGAGGGCACCGATTTTCAAAAGGATGTTTGGAACGAATTGTGCAGGATCCCTTACGGGGAGACCGCGTCGTACCGTGACATAGCGCAGAGGATCGGCCGCCCGAATGCTTACAGGGCGGTCGGCAATGCCTGCAACGCCAACCCGATAACTTTGATAATACCCTGCCACAGAGTGGTCGC
>WRJJ01000016.1 GCA_009778575.1 Methanomassiliicoccaceae archaeon | reverse complement strand
CAACAAAAGCTCTCACAAAAGGATATGCAATGGCATCCGCGGCTCTCGCAGCGTTCCTGCTGTTCGCAGCGTTCTTTGAGATCGTCTCGGAGATAAAGGGCGAGTCCATCGCAGACGTTTTCGATGTCAATATCGGAAATCCGCTCATATTCTGCGGAGCCCTCGTCGGAGCGGCGCTTGTGTATTACTTCGCATCGCTTTCCATAAGGGCTGTAGGAAAGGCCGCCGGAGAGATGATCGAAGAGGTCCGCAGACAGTTCCGTGAGGATCCCGGAATAATGGAAGGTACTTCAGAACCCAACTACGCTGAATGCGTTGATATAGCTACGCGCGGTGCGCTGAGAGCGATGGTGCTCCCTGCCCTGCTGCCCATATTGGTACCGGTGGCGTTCGGACTGATATACAGATTCCTGTTCCCCGAAGTTTCCTATATGGCGGTGGGCGCGCTCATAATGGTGGGCACCATCGGCGGTATCCTTATGGCAAACTTCCTCAACAACGGAGGAGGTGCCTGGGACAATGCAAAGAAGTATATCGAGGAAGGACACCACGGCGGAAAGAAATCCCCCGCACATGCGGCGGCCGTCGTGGGAGACACCGTCGGAGATCCGTTCAAGGACACCGCAGGCCCTTCGATACACGTGCTGGTGAAACTGCTGTCCACGATATGTCTCGTGATGGCGGTTCTCTTCGTGGCAACCTAAACACTTAATTAAAGCGGGCGGGAGCCCGCGTTCTTTCTTTTATACGCGCAGGCGTAGAATGGATTTATATACGATAGCTTTAATCCCTGCATCCAAGAGGACCCGCTATGTATATGCTGACAGAGGCCGAGAGGATCGTAAGGATCCCGCCATCGAAACTTGACGAGGATATCGAGAAAGTGATCGATGCCCTCACATGGGACTCCTTTGAGGGAAGGATAGGAGAGGACAAGGACGTGACCGTTCTCGTGAAGAACGTAAGGCCTGTCGGACCGGGGCGCATAGTCCACGGCGACGGCGCCGTATATCAAACGGTCAAGTACGAACAGGTCGTCTTCAAACTCAAGGACAACGAGATAATAGAAGGCGTCGTAGTGGAGATCCTCAAGTTCGGGGCGTTCGTAAGATTCGGGCCGCTGGACGGTCTTCTTCACATAAGTCAGGTGATGGACGACCGCGTTGACATAGATGAAACGAACCAGAGGCTTGTGGGAAAGGACACCGGAAGGAGCCTTTCCCTGGGCGACGTGGTGAAGGCCAGGGTCGTCAGCATAGACCTTAACGAAAAGAACCCCCAGGACAGCAAGATCGGGCTGACAATGCGCCAGCCCGGGCTCGGGAAACTGCAATGGCTCGAAGAGGACCGTAAGAACAGACAGCAGCAAGGTGACGCCTGATGATCGGACCGGTATACAGAGCATGCAAACAGTGCAATTTCCTCTCAGAAATGGACGCATGCCCCCGATGCGGAGGTCAGACGTCCAAAGAGTGGCAGGGATTCATCGCAGTGGTGGACTTTGAGAGATCGGATATCGCAAAGAGGATGGGGATAACCGCCAACGGCAGGTATGCCCTGAAGGTCCGCTGAGATGGAGGCCGTGAGCAGAAAGGTGCCTGAAAAGAACAGAGAACTCTTCAAAGAGCCTCTGGGCAGGGACCTGAAAGAAGCAGAACTGAATGTCATCGACAAAATGTCGAAGATGATCACCGTCGGCGACGTGGTGTCGCTAACGGCGATAAAACATGGGATCGTCCCCGACCTGTCTATCTATGACGGAATGACGGAAAGAAGGGAGATGACCGAATTCGCAACCCTCGTCAAGAATGAGGGGTGGGAAGAGATCGCGGTGAAGAACGAGGCCGGGATGATAACGGCCGAGCTGATCGCCGCGATAAGAAACGCTTTGAACGGGAATAAGGAGATAATCCGTGTGGAAGGGGAAGAGGATCTGGCGGTCATACCGTGCATCCTCCTGTCGCCTGAAGGCACGAACATCATCTACGGATGGCCCGGAAAAGGGATGAAGCTCGTCGTAACCGACGAGAGCATCCGAAAGAAGGCTCGATACCTCATGGAAATGACGGAGGAGTTGGAATGAAGATAGAGATAACAAACCAGAAAGAGAATCCTTTGCAGAAAAGGGTGGAGGTCTATTTCAACATAGACCATGTCGGCGAGACCACTCCCGGCAGGAACGCCGTTGCAGAGGACATAGCGAAGAAAATGAAGTCCAAAAGGGACTGCGTCGTGGTCGACAATATAGAGTCGGTCTACGGAATAGGGAAGTCGAAAGGGTACGCAAAGGTGTATGACAGCAAGGAATCCGCTTTATCATACGAAAGGAAGCACCTTCTCAAAAGGAACGGAATAGGCGTAGAGCCTCCCGCACCGGCAGCACCCGCAGCCGCACCCGCAGCCGCGCCCAAAGAGGCCCCTGCCAAAGAAGCAGCGCCTGCCGCACCGGCAGCACCTGTTGAGGCACCCGCTGAGGCACCCGCTGAGGCACCGGCCGAGACACCCGCAGCAGCACCCGCAGCAGAGGAGTGATCAGGATGGCAGCAGCACCAGCTAAGAAAAAGGAAGCGAAGAAAGGTCCGAGCTCGGTATCAAAAAAGGATGCCTACAAGGTCGACGGCAACAAGGTCGAAAGGACAAAGCCTATGTGCCCCAAATGCGGACCGGGGATCTTCATGGCAGTCCACAAGGACCGTGTATCATGCGGAAAATGCGGATACACTGAGTTCGGCAAAAAAGAATAAACAAAAAATCTTCATTCGGCTCCCTCCCTCTCAAGCGGGGGCCTCAGGATCGCCGGGAGAAGTATCTGGTCTCCCGGCAAAATATCTTATCCTTTTGATGATTCTTCCAAATGGGCCAGTGGTATAGCTTGGATAGCATAGGGGCTTCCGGAGCCTTAGACCCGGGTTCGAATCCCGGCCGGCCCGCTTAATATTACGGTCACTTCCAAAGTTCCATCAGTTTGCGCTTCCACGACTCTTGGCTTGAATGGATCACGCGCCCGACGAAGTTATCGCGGACATACTGCAGGGACGCGGTGCGTTTTGCTGCCATGTAATAGTCAGCATTCTCTGGCTTAAGCAGCTCTTCTTCATTTAGGCGTATCACCTCGCGCCTGAAGTTGATGGCCTCCAATGCCCTGTTCAACTGTATGGCCGATCTTGAGAAGTCTCCGCCGGTACGGTAGACGAACGTCGCCGCGCCCTCTCCAGGCTGGACGGCAAATTCCACCGCCGCATACTGTCCGTTGGGGGACGGTGCGATCATCCAAAAGAGATAGGGGTCCGGTTCGGCGTCGGTGGACTCGTCGTCAGGAGGCGTTTCTCCGTTTGCACCATCCAAAGGAAATTCGTTCTTCTTGAACCCTATCCACATCATCGCCGGATCGCACAGCTCTTTGAACGCATTGTAACTGCTGGCAGCGCGTGTCTGGGATATCTTAGCTTCCACAGCCGCCGCGAACGACGGCGCGATGGCCGCAAGCTGCCCTATTTGGGCTGCTGCGCCTTCAGGCATCAGCTTGGCGATCTGTGAGGCCTGCGTCATCGTCATTGAAGGGTCAAGCTCTTTGACGGCCGCGATCGTCCTATCACGCATCGCTCGTATGTTCTTCTCCACTGCATCTGCGAACGGCTCGGTACCGTGCCCCAGTTTGGAGAACGTATATTCTTCGCCGGTGTTCAGTTTTAGTTTGAATTCGAAAGCACCCTTCTCCAATCCGCTGACAAAACATAGCGGGATACGCCTCGCATTGCTGTTCGGAGGCAGGGAAATTATGCAGTTCTCATATACGCGAAATGGCGCTTTGCCGCTCAGCGAAACACCGTTCTCCGCAAAATGATAATCGCCGCCTGCGTTGGAAACAGCAGAACTGCCAGATACGAATAAAGCGCGCAACACTGCATTGTTATACGCCTCCCACATTGCATCGTAGAACGGCTGCGCCCAGCTTCCCATTCTGGAGAAGGAGAAATCCCCTTCGTCAGTTTTGGAGGTTACAACATAATTCTCGAATTCCAGCGCATTCACGCGGGAGAACGGGACCTCCGCCACATCAAGCAGCCCCGTTACCAGAAAAGCGTGCTCAGCGATCGTTAGTTTTACCTCACCGTTCACGAGCGGCGAAGCTGCTTGCGCAGTGTATTCTGTCATGAACTCATTTCCTTAAATATGGATAATATGCCTGCCATTGCCGGCAGGCATGTTTGTTCCCGGATATCACTCCAGTTTGCCGCCGCATTGACCGCAGAATTTTGTGCCGGGCGGATTATCGAATCCGCAGCTGGAACATTTCCCTGACGGAGCGGCGGGCGGTGCGGGTACGGCCTGCAGGTTCTCCCCGCAGTTGTTACAGAAGCGTGTCGACAGCGCATTCTTTGAACCGCATTTGGGGCACTCTTTTTGTTCCATCGAGGCACCGCAGTTGTTACAGAACTTGCCTGTTCCGGCAGGCTTTCCGCATGCGGGACACATGGTGGTCTTGCTCTCGATCTTCCCCTCCCATACTGTCGCAGTTGATCCCGCATCATCGATGTTGCGTTTCATGGCCTTCGCGTGAGCTTGTGCTACGGCTACTTCCTGGCGCGGCGCACAGCTCGTGCAGAGCATAGCATCCTCGTTCCAACACTGGTCGCAGACGTATTTGTTGCAGCCCGGACAGCGGTGGAAATGCTGCATCGCTTCGTTCTGTGCTTTTTCGAATGCCGCCTCGTGTTCCTTGTGCCACTCCGGTGTTTTTCCCTCGAACTGCTGGGACGCGATCCCGCCGCCCTGACTGGCGGCGTTACCTACTGTCCTTGCTCTTCCTCCCGCCAAATTACCGATAAGACTGGCACCCTGGCCGATCAGTTTGCTTCCTTTTTTCTTCTTATAGGTTTCCGACTCAATGAAACTGGACTTGTAGCCGTCGTTGCAGACATCGCAGTAGAAGACGAATTCAAAACCTGCATCGGTGCTGTTGTCGTTATGATTCCTTGTGAATGATTTCAGCATATTCTCATTTCCCCTTTTTTACTTGTTTTACTCTTTCTTTAATTTGAGTCAACCCGCTTTTAATGGGTTTGCCGCAGGAGGTGCATTTGGTATTCTCGAAGAATTGGAACTGCCCACACCGCTTGTTCTCGCATTGTACCATGACGGATTCATTGCAGACATCGCATTTCTCGCTGCCTACGAAGGTCTGCCCGTTACAGAATGGACAAGTTGTCGTCATCGATTTGCCGCAGCCCGAGCAGACGGCGTACCCCCGTTGAATAGTCCTCAAACAAAAAGGGCACAGATACCCGAACGGGCTTTTGCTGGCACACTTTAAGCAAAAGCGGCTGTCTCTATCGATCATCTCGCCGCAATGAATGCAGGGTTGTTTGTACGTTGCCATTTTCTCATCTCCTTCTTGTACCACATCCGCCTCCGTAATAAGACAGGATCTTCTTTGCGATGCCCGGCTGCGCCGGAGCAAGACCTTCGCTTCGTTCTCTGTCTGTGGTCATGGTCTTCATTGTATCTTCCCTTCAGATTATTATTCTTTCTCTTAAAGAGGCCGTCTTTGTATCCGTATGGAAATGGCCTTGTAAATTGTTCGAACCTTTTCTGTGAATATCGATACAAGATGGAAAATTATTAAATATTACAATCAGATTACTATGATAGTCATAATAGTATATGATACAATATACTAATTATGTCAAAAATGGTGATTTGAATGGAAACAAGAACATCTGCCGACCTGCTCCGCGGGCATACGGATACCGTTGTTCTAAGCATCCTGCAGAAAGGCGACAGCTACGGTTATGAGATCCATAAGAGCATAATCGACAAGCTTGGCGGCGAGTATGAGCTGAAGGAGGCCACACTCTATTCCAGCTATAAACGGCTCGAAACGGACGGGTACATCGTTTCCTATTGGGGCGATGAGACCTTGGGGGGAAGGAGAAAATACTACCGCATTACCGACAGCGGCAGGGAGCTTTTCAGACAGAACAGGGACGACTGGGTAAGAACACAGATGATACTGAATAAGTTATTGGGGAATGAAGATGAAAGAAAAAGTTTACGTTGACCGTCTGTTCGCGGACTATGAAGATACTCCTGAGATAAGGGACTTCAAAGAGGAGATCGCAGGAAATCTCAAGGAACGCGTCAAAGAGCTGATGTCGAAAGGGCTCGGCGAAGAAGAGGCATTTGAGAAGGCCACGGCAGAACTCGGCGACATCACCGCCATAGCTGATGACATAGGGAAAAGAAAGCGTAATGAGGCCATAGGCCAAATGTACATCAAGGCGAAAGTGCCGATCACGAAAAGAACGGCCGCGGGACTGACGCTGGCCACTGGTCTGCTCCTTCTCGGGGCCGGACTGGGCATCATCAATTATTTCAGCGAGGCAAGCGAGATGCTTCTTTACTACATATCGGTCTTTTTGGTGGCCGATGCCATCGGAACATACGCCTTTTTCGGTCTGACACAGGAGACGGCTTCCCGCTTTCCCATGAAGACAAAGCGGGCCCTGGCATATTGGATCGTCTTATTCGTAGGCGTCCTGGGAGAAGGGCTTGCCGCAGTGATGTTCTTCTTTGAAGGGATTGAATTATCCACAGGATTGGGGATAGAGTTCGCAATGGTGTACCGTGCGGTTGGCGCACTGATATGCCTGATCATGACGGGAACAGACCGTAAGAAGCCGTGGTACAAGGCCATGGAAGGCCGCGGAATAGAACTTTCCCTTAGGCTCGAATCGGAAACGGCGGATCCGGTCAAGGCAGCACGTTTCGGCATAGCGAGCGGGGCTCTTTGGGTACTGACGATAGCATTGTCAATCACGCTCTATTTCGTCTTCGATTGGCCCCATGCGTGGATCATTCCTCTATTCGCGCTTGCGGCCCAGGTCTTGATGGCGGGTGTGATATTCGGGAGAAAAAGTGAAACTTAAGGTCTGCCTCGGCCTCCCCCTAAAACCCGCGCCGTTGCGGAAACGGCGCGGAGTCTTAACCCTTTTTGAAAAATAAAGAGAGAAAACGAAAGGCGCGATCGGTCCGGCAGCCGCTCAGAAGAGACCCGCAGAAAAGCAAAGGCAAACGTAAGAGCCAGCAAAACGATTGGCCTCCGGGGAGGCTGTTGATGGTATCGCAGAAAGGAATATCTTCTGCACATTTGTGGAAAAATGGCCCGTTTTCTATAAAAACAATAGATAAGTATTTATTCTTAATAAGTGGATTTACATACCCAGCCTCTATAGAGGCAGGAAAAGTGTTAGAATGGATGGAAAAGCAATCCTCGATGCAATAATTGCGTTGGTCTTGTACATCGTGTTCGCAATAATATACTTCATTATTCTTGCGTTCATCATCAAGATCGGTGCTGAGCTTGTTGCACATGGCGACTTCCACATGAGCGCTGACTCCCTCGCAATCGCGGCAGCGATATTATCCGGAGCTACGATCATCGCCGGCGGCGGTCTCATGGACGCATTCAAGAAACCGTAAAGAGACAATACTCTATTTCGGATTGAATGAAAACCCTTTTAATTTTTCATCTTTATTTTGTTCTCATGACACCCGCATCCACAGTTGACTGCATATGCCCGAAGACCGAATGCCCCCGCCACGGCAACTGCAACCAATGCGTGCCTTATCACCGTGACGAGAAAGGCGACCTGCCTTTCTGCCTGAGGCCTCTGGCGATCAAGAACTGAGAACATAGATTGATTAATCACCGTTCGGTTACTCCCTCATGTATCTTTCCAAAGAAGAGGAGGGAACGCTCGCAGGAGAAGAGGGCGAGAGCCGCAGGAAGGCCATGGAGCTAGTTGTGGCACTTGGAAAGATATACGGTGCAGAGGATCTCATCGAAATAACCTCGGCGCACCTCTCCGGCGCATCTTATAAGACGATAGGCGACGGGGGGCTGAAATATCTCGAGGATATGGTAAAAGGTAAGGCGGAGATATCTGTTCCTTCAACGCTGAACCCCGTCGGGATGGACAGGGAACGGTGGAAAGAGATGCATATTTCTCCCGCCTTTGCGGAGAAGCAGCTGAAGATAATAGAACTGTACAAAGAAATGGGAGTTCAGGCCACATGCTCCTGCACCCCGTATCTCGGGGACAACGTCCCATCTCTCGGAGACCACGTTGCATGGGCTGAGTCGTCCGCGCTGTCCTTTGTGAATTCGTACATAGGCGCGAGGACCAACAGAGAAGGGGGACCCGGGGCGCTTGCCGCAGCCATTTTGGGCAAGACCGCTAACTACGGCCTCCACATCGATGAGAACAGAAGGCCCACGGCAGTTATAGATGCGGAGATCGACGGGTCGGTGTTCAGCTACTCCATGCTGGGACAGGCGGTCGGAATGGCGATCGGCGGAGGAATACCATACTTTAGAAACGTCAATCCAACGGTCGACGACGCAAAGACGATGTCAGCCGCCATGGCGGCTGCCGGCTCAGTCGCGCTGTATCACGTCGAGGGCGTGACGCCCGAAGCCGGGAACTTTGACGTGAGCGGATTAGAAACGATATCGATCGGCAAAAAAGAACTCAAGGACGCATACGACAAGCTGAACACGGCGGAGGATGTCCAGCTTATAGCTCTCGGATGCCCCCATCTCAGCAAAAAAGAGATGAGGGACATAGCCTCATTCCTTAAAGGAAAGAAAAAGAAGAACAAGGATGTTGAGATCTGGTTCTGCACCTCCTCAAAGATACGTGAGGAATGCGCGGAAGAAGTGAGGATCATGGAGGAGTTCGGTCCGGTTCTTGCCGACACCTGCATGGTGGTAGCGCCGATAGAGGGCACTTTCAAGAGAACAGGAACAAACTCTGCGAAAGCGGGCAATTATCTTCCAACTCTGTGTTCTCAGAACGTTATTTGCAGAGACCTGACCAAACTGATGGAGGTCGTGCTGTGATCTTTCAGGGAAGGGCCATATCGCCCGGGAAAGCGGAGGGCAGGGTCCTGAAATTGGATGGAACGTTCAGTTTCTTGGGAGGTGTGAACGCATCCACGGGCGACCTAAATGTGGGAGAGGGCAATATCGCCGGAAAGGTGTTCGTCTTCCACTCAGGCAAAGGAAGCACGGTCGGTTCGTTCGTGATGTATGATCTGATGGTCCACGGCAAAGCCCCGGCCGCGGTCATAAACAACTTGGCGGAGACCATCGTCACAACTGGAGCTGTGATATCCTCCATACCGATGGTGGACAAGATTGACACGGATGTCATTCTTGACGGAGACGAGATCATCGTCGACGGGGACGAGGGAACGATCGAGATAAAGAATACAAAGGCCATAAGAGTGGTGTCGTCCGCTCTTCTGAACGATTCCGGAAAGGTCCTGCTGCTTCAGCGTCCGGAAAGTGCCAGATCGTTCCCGGGAAGAAAATCTCTCGTTGCAGGTAAGATCGAGATCGACGAGGTAACAGAAGATGCTGCGGTGAGAGAGATCTACGAAGAGACGCAGATAAAGGTCTTAAGACCGGATGCGTACCTCCCGCCGATATACGTTAGAGAGGACGATGTGATATGGGAAGTATATCCATTCCTTTTCAAGATAAAAGATCAGGAACCCATCCTCAACAAAGAGAACGTAAGCTGCGAGTGGATCGGACCGGATGAGATAAAGAGGGACTCGTCGATAGTCCCGCAGACGTTCGACGTGGTCGACCGGATGCTGAAAAAGATGAAATGAGGGCGTGAGCCCCGTTTATTGTTCCGCCGAGCTTATACCGATCACGATCTCCTTTCCGGTCACGTCCCAGGTCTTCACCTCATCCCCTCCGGGACTTTCCGTGAAAACGAGTTTCTTCGCCCGGACCTCAGTTGAGATATGGTCCTCCCAGCTCTTGAAAAGCTCTGCCAGATAAGGTTCGGCGCAGACATCGCAGTTTATGTATTGCTCCACGTTGAGCTTCATGTCCTTTCTCATCTGCTGTATCCTTCTTATGAGTTCTCTGGCATAGCCTTCGGCCTCTATCTCGGGCGTGACATCGAAATCGATGAATATCAGCCCGCCGTCGAACTCCGCCCCCTCAAGGTTTTTGATATCCTTTTCGGACACGGCGTACATGATCTTTTTTATGTTCCCCTGCTGTGCCAGAACATCCTCGAATACAGAAATGGAATCGTTGGCATCCCCTTCTCCTTTAATGAAGATCTGTTTCAGGGGCCACCTGAGCTTGCTTCCCATCTTCGCTCTCTCCGCGGCAACAACTTCGATCACATTTTGTATGAGGTACATACTGCGCTCAAGACCTTCGTCGATAAGGGACTCATCCACGGCGACCCAATCCTCCATGTGCACTGACAGTTTTGTGCCGCCCATGTGCTGGTATATCTCTTCAGAGATGTGAGGGGCCAAAGGTGCAAGCAACAAGGCGGTGTTCATTATCGAATAGTGAAGAACGAAGTAGGAAGCGATCTTATCGGCGAACGAGTCGTCCTCTTCGCTCCAGCTCCTGTCCCTTACCAGACGTACATACCAGCGGGAGAGGTCCTCCATTATGTAGTCCTCAAGCGCCCTCGCCACCTTGTGGAGCTCTCTTGATTCAAGCCCCTGTGTGACCGCTTTCTTCACTTTTTCGGTTCTTGAAAGCATCCATTTGTCCTCTTTTCTCAGATTTTCCCGCACGCTCTCAAGAGTGTGCGCGGATGGGTCGTAATCATCGATGTTCATATACGTAGATGCGAAGTTGACCACGTTCCAGAAAGTGTTGAGGACCTTTCTCGCATTCTTCGGGCCGTCCTTCTGGAAAGCAGTATCTTCCCAAGGCGCGTTAGCTTTTATCAGATATAATCTGAGAGAGTCCGCTCCAAGCTCGTTTATTATTTCCAGCGGCTCTATCACGTTGCCTTTGGACTTTGACATCTTCTGCCCCTTTGGGTCTAGCACCCAGCCGTGCATCATCACTTCATCGTACGGAGCGCGGTCGAATGAGACCACACCCGCCCCAAGCTGGGTATAGAACCATCCTCTCGTTTGATCATGGGCTTCGATGATGAACCTTCCGAATCCCCACGTGTTGAACTCCTCTTCTTTCGCAGGATATCCCAGCTGCGCCCACGCGGCCACCCCGGAGTCGAACCAGACGTCAAGGACGTCCTTTACTCTATGCATGTCCGAACCGCATTTCTTGCAGGTAAATGTGACATCATCTATCCACGGGCGGTGCGTGTCCATTCCTTCGGTGTATCCCTTTCCTTCGCGAAGGTCTTTGTACTGACCCACCACGTGCATCTCTCCGCACTCACATTCCCAAACGGGTATCGGGATCCCCCAATACCTTTGGCGTGAGACGCACCACTCACGCGCGCCTTCCACCCAATTCTTCTCCCTTGATCCGCCTGCCCATTCTGGCACCCATTTCACTCGGTCTATCTCGCCGAGCATCTGATTTTTTATCACAGGTATGTCGATGAACCATTGGCGTGTGTTCCTGTATATGATAGGGGTCTTACATCTCCAGCAGTGCCCGTATCTGTGTTTTATCCTGTCTGAATTGAAAAGGATCCCTTTCTCGTTAAGGTATTTGACTATGTCCTCATTGGCCGCCCTTACTTTTTTGTCGGCCATCAGCGGGAACTCTCCTGTGAACCTCCCGGACTCGCCCACGGGGCAGAACGGTGTTATCCCATACTTCTTTCCCGTTTCGTAGTCATCCGGGCCGAATCCCGGTGCGGTGTGTACGAGGCCGGTGTTGTCCTTTTCGACATAGTCCGCATTCAGGACCTTGAATGTCCAATCGCTTCTTATGAGGAATTCGGGGTCGATATCGAACGGAGGCAGGTATTCCAGCCCTTCCAGATCTTTTCCGGTCATGCGTTCGATCACATCAAATTTGTCGTAACCGCCCTTCTTCGAGACATATTCCGCCTGAGAGAGCATGCATATGGCAGTCTCCTCTCCTTTGCTGCCGGCAAACTTTATCTTTGCATACTCGAGGCCGGGGTGGGCCGCCACTGCCATGTTGGAAGGCAGGGTCCACGGGGTGGTCGTCCAAATGAGGAGGGAGACGCCGTTGTCCTTTACGAGAGGGAACCTTACCATCACCGAGGGATCCAACTCGTCCCAATACTCTATCTCGGCCTCGGCAAGCGCCGTTTCACATCTCGGACACCATGTAACGACCTTGCTTGACGGCCCCAGCAATCCTTTTTCGTATGCGCGGCGGACGGTCCACCACGCTGACTCTATGAAATCGAGTCTGAGGGTCTGATACGGTTCGTCCCAATCCATCCACACGCCCAACTGCTTGAACTGTTCCGTCATGCTCTCCCTGAGCTCGCTGGCGAATCTTTTGCAGGTATCCACGAATTTGTCGATGCCTATCTCTTCGATCTCTTTTTTCGAGTGGACACCTATCTTCTTCTCCACCTGCACTTCTATGGGAAGACCGTGCATATCGAACCCCGGCTGGTCGCGGACATTGTATCCCTTCATCCTGAAGTATCTTATCATGATGTCCTTCAGGGTCTTGTTCATGGCCGTTCCAAGGTGAATGGAGCCCGTTGTGTAAGGCGGACCGTCGAGGAAGTGGAATCTCTCTCCTCCGGACCTCAGTTCTTTGGTCTTCTCATAAGCTTTATTGGAGACCCAGTATTCTTGGATCTCCTTCTCTATCACTGGCGCATCATAATTCGCGCGGACCTGCTTTATCATCGCTAATCCTCTTTTGCCGGGTCTATCTTGCCCGGCAGTGGGAGGCAATCAACGTTTCGATTAAATAGTTACTGCCTGAACGGCCTCCCCTATCCGCGTTGATCTCTTCCAACGGTATCGATATTTTTGCGGTGTACTATCCGCAAAACATATAGCAAATGCTCCGCAAAACACATAATGAATGACCTGCAAAACACATAATAGCGTAAGTGCCAGACATTTAAGTTTTACTACAGGCGGTATCAGAACCAAGAGTCCAGGCTGCGCTGGCTTTTTTTAGACTTGGTGCTCTTCCTCGATGCATCGATCCTGTCAAGGGTGTTCTCCACCCTTTCTCGTGAGAAGTCATATCCTTCCAGCATACCGATCACTCCTTCCCTGTCCACCTCGGCGGGGCTGGTGGAGTAGTCATCCGTATATTTGCTGCTGAGGAATATGTCTCTGACCTCTTGATAGGAAGGTATCTCGATGGACAGGTGTTTCATTACTCCTTCCAGATCTCCGTGGTCCTTGACAAGTTTCAGGCTCTTCTTTGGGCCTATCCCCGGGATGCCGGGGTTGAAATCAGTTCCTATAAGGATGCACATATCCACAAGCTGTTCTCTTGTCACTTTGAGCGTGTCCAAGAACCCCCCGGAATCGATGATCTCCGTCTTCACGTCCTTGTATTGATCCTTACCCGGGACCTTCCTCCTGCCGGTAATGGTCATGTTCCTCACCAAGGTGGGGGTTCCGAAAAGAATGGAGTCGAAGTCCTGCGACGCCGATGCCCATACATTACCTTTCAGGCACATGTATGCCGCCTGGGCCTCGCCGTCGGAAGGGGCGTTTATTATGGGTAGCCCAAGATATGATATCAGCTCTTTCGATGACTCTTTGATCTCGGGGGTCATCCTGGAGGTCTGCTGCGCCTTTGAGAACGCTTTTTTCAGGTCGCCCTCTTCTTTAGCGTCCTCCCATTCGGTCATCGCTTTCTCCCGTCTTTCCTTCCTTTCGGAGAGCACCGCTTTCTTAAGCTCATGGGGCGCCCCGTCGAATACGAAGGAAGGCTCTATGCCCTGCGCAATGAGATTGGAGGTTCTGTACAATATTCCCGATAGGTGGGAGGTCACCCTTCCGGACCTATCGCACAACGGGGAGCCGTCGGGCTGTCTGATTATCGAAAGGAACTGATATATTGTGTTGTAGGCGTCCACCGCCACGCTCTTTCCTTCCAATTCGGACAATTCCACTGTTTCAGGTTCGATCAGTCCGGAGAGATTAACGCCCATTTCGCGACCTCATTCTTTGGCGTTCGGACCGTATGTCTTCCAGAGGGCTATCTCCTTCCCCATGTCGTTCAACTTGAACAAGGAGCTTCCCGCCGCAAGTACGGTCGCGCCGGCATCAACGCATCTTTTCCCGGTATCGCGGTTGATGCCGCCGTCAACGGATATCTCCAGTTTTGGGTTGTTGGACTCGGCGTACTTTTTGATATAGGATATCTTGGAAAGCCCGTTCTCTCGGAAACTCTGCCCGCCGAAACCGGCCTCCACGGTCATGATGAGAACAAGGTCCACAAGATCGAGAAAAGGGTCAAGTTCCTCCACCGGGGTTCCGGGGTTCAGAGTGATGCCGGACTTTACTCCCAGATCCATGATCTCTTTCAGCGCCGCCTTCACGTCCCCCTCGGCCTCCACATGGACGGTAAGCATATCGGAACCCGCATCAGCGAACATTTTCACATACCTTATCGGCTTCTGGATCATAAGGTGGACGTCAAAAGGCATCCTCGTCAGTCCTCTTATCGACTCCACCACGACGGGGCCTATTGTTATGTTCGGAACGAACATGCCGTCCATGACGTCAAGGTGCACCCAATCCGCGCCTGCTGATTCTATCCTCTTGATCTCTTCCCCAAGTTTGGAGAAATCGGCGGACAGCATGGACGGTGCGACCCTTGTCATGAGGGGGCAATAGCTTTTCTCAAATTTATATTAGGGTGTGGTCGAATAGTCTCATTTTAATGCACAAGAAAGCATTTCTCTTTTTTATTGGTCTGTTAGACTGCAAATATGCAGTTGTGTTTGCCGCTCAGAAGATGCTCTTCATCAGTGCCAAAACAGGTGCTTTATCCGATCCTCCCACACGGGGGCCGATATTCTTCTTTTCAGTCATGAACTGGCCGCTCACATGGCGATTGTCATTTCAACACTACCCATTGTCCATTCTTCTTTGCACCCTCGCGGCGAAGAAGTCCAGCGTTACGATATTCGCGCAGTTCGCGCGAAATGGTGCGCTGCGACCTGCCGGTTTGTTCGGCCAGTTCCGGTATGGTCGCGTCCGGATTTGAGCTTAGAACATCCAGCGTTGAATTTATCTTGCCATTTGGCAAGATAAATTCTTTAGCAAAAGGAAATGTCACTATTGTAAAACTCGGTGTCAGCTCAAATATCGAACGATCATACGCCTTGAGGATACGGCTCATCCCGGATCCTATCTGTTCTACAAGTTCCATATCACGGAAGACGCGCATAAGTTCGCGGTTCCTCGGCATGGATCGGCACTTAAAAAGATCCTCTTCCGATAGGCCCGCAACCAATCCTCCGCAGGAAGTGACGACCATCCTGTCTGAGAATATCTCTACCAGCGGGACACCTTTTGCGTAGTCGTTATGGACGATCGCATTGATCACCGCCTCGCGGAGTGCGATGCTGTTCACCCGCTCTCTTTCAAGGCGGTTCTTGGAGGTTATCTTTGCGAAAGTCCGGTTCTCGGAGTCCAGCCTGTCAAGAACCCTCTGTGTGGCGGTTATCAGACAGCGGTTCCCGTACTCGCGCGTTTCCCGGAGGTCCACTTTATCCTTTCCCCCGTACACCGCCACCTTCACCGATGCCCCGTTCTCGTCTGCCAGCAGGTATGCGGCGTAATTGTACCCGCCGTCGCTTTGCCGAAGGTCAAGGCTCTCTATGAACTGCCCAGTGGGCTCATGATCCTTTTCCTCGTAATAGATGCGCAGCTGTTTGAATGTCAGGTTCTGCCTCGGGGAAGCCATTGATTGCAGGGTCAACTGCTGGCGTTTTGAGAGTAATTCTTCGATCATCTGTTCCGTCAGCGATTGTGTTGAACCGCCCACGCGGACGAAGCATCCTTTTTCGGTCATACCCATCTTCCGTATGTAATATGGGCGTTGCTGCCCGCATGAGACAATGACGCGGATAACATCCTTTTCATTGATCCTTGTATACACCACATCAAAAAGACCCAGGGTCTGCGGGCGGATGTTATTGCGGATCCTATCCACTATCTTTAATTGTACGGAATCGATATCATCAATGCCTACGGCTGCCCCGTCGTCGCCCACTCCGACAAGTATCTCGCCGCCTCCCGCATAATTCAAAAAGGACACGACTGCCCTTTCAAAACCGTCGTTCAACTCCCTTTTGAATTCAATTCTGTTTGTTTCTTTCATACGGAACCCCCTCTCCCTTGCTCATTCACTAAGTGGAATTTATCTTGCCATTTGGCATGATAAATGTAAGGGTTTATTAATATTTGTTTGCGGCAG
This sequence comes from Methanomassiliicoccaceae archaeon, assembly GCA_009778575.1. GTDB lineage: Archaea > Thermoplasmatota > Thermoplasmata > Methanomassiliicoccales > Methanomethylophilaceae > Methanoplasma. The sequence continues at coordinate 6,077 of WRJJ01000016.1, read as the reverse complement.
CGTTTCATTTCGACAATGTGTGCATTCCATTACGGCCCTTTCCACAAGAAAATGATATATCCGTTCAGGGAGATTAAGCGGCATGGCATCGGTCAGGCAGGATAAGACCGCAAAGATATGCGGCGTGGCCGGCTGCGAGAAGGAAGCTGAGAGGTCCATAAGCCTCAAACAGTTCTCGCAGTCGTCGCTTAAGCTCAAGGATCAGGGAGCGAGAAGCGCGCAGCTTTGCAAAGAACACTACAAAGAATTCAAAAAAGAAACGAAGACAAGCAGAGAGCTTGACAAGGTCTACTGATTGGTGGAAATGTTGGAGATCCTGTTCCTTGGGACCGGGGCAAGCATCCCTTCAAGGGAAAGGGCGATGCCCTCCGTCGCGCTGCGTTGCGGCACAGAGATAGTTCTTTTTGACTGCGGCGAAGGTACCCAGAGACAGATGATGATCTCTCCTTTCTCTTTCATGAAAATAAAGGGGATATTCATCACCCATATGCACGGTGACCATTTCTTGGGGCTTCCGGGCCTTCTTCAGACAATGGGGCTGTCCGGCAGAAAGGATAAGCTCAGGGTGTGCGGCCCGAATGGAATGAGGGATGCTCTCCTCGCGGTCCTTTCCGCATGCGAAGGGGAGATAGGTTACGAACTCGATATCGTTGAGCTTTCACACGGCGATCGGATGGGGTTCGACGGATTTGAAGTATCTGCTTTCGCCACAGACCATACCGTGCCTTCATTGGGGTACAAGCTCTCAGAGAATGATGCCAGAGGCAGGTTCGATAAGAAGAAGGCGGTGGATCTGGGTCTCAGGCCCGGGCCGGATTTTTCGAGGCTGCAGAACGGCGAGACCGTAGGGGGAGTGACCCCGGAGATGATCATGGGACCGGCGAGGCCCGGCTGCAGCCTGGTATATTCGGGGGACACCGCACCCTGCAAAGAGTTATCCGATGCAGCGTTGGGAGCGGATGTGCTGATACACGAATCCACCTTTTCCGGCAAGGAGTCGAAGCTTGCGGCAGACCATAAGCACTCCACTTCCCTCCAGGCGGCGGAGGCGGCCAAAGAATGCGGCTGCAGGGTGCTGTTCTTGATCCATGTGAGCAATAGATACGACGACAAAGGCGTCATCGAAAAAGAAGCCGGGGCAGTCTTTGAAAATTCAATAGTGCCCAACGATCTGGATCTTTATAAAATAACAAAGGACAGGATCAGATCAGTTTGAGAAGATCCGTGTCGGTTATCATTCCCACCACCTTCCCTTTTCTGAACACAAGCACAGCGTCGCAGTCCGTCATGATAGAGGTCACAGAGGACAAAGGGGTGTTCTCGTTCACAAGGGGAAAGGATTCCTCCATGATCGCGGAGACCACCGTGTCCTTCAGTTCGTCCATGGTCCTCCCCGCCCTCAGCAGATTGAATATGCTGCGCTCGGAAATGCTTCCGACCGGTACATCTCCCGACAGGACAGGGAGCTGCGAGAACCCGGTAGAGCGCATGAGCTCCGTGGCCGAATGGACCTTCTCATTGCTCTGTATGGTGATCACTTTTTTCGAAGCGGCGTCGATCGCCCGCATATCCTGCATATTCGTCTGCCGCATCCTTTCCAGAGCACCGAACAATGCGACCACCGTTTCATAGCTTGCGGATATGCGCTCCCTCTCTATCTTTGCAATAGTGCTCTGACTTATCCCCGACTCTTTTGAAAGCTCGGTCTGGGTTATGTCTAGGCTCTTCCTAAGTCTGCGTATCTCCGACACGGGCGGGAATTTCACAAGATGATAATAAAATATTCCTATAAGAATATGTGGTTCAAATTACTTTATTAATAAGAAAATATTAATGTATTTCATTACACTGATTTTATGGTGCACCAAGAAGGAATGAAAATGGCCAAAAAGAACATTCACGTAGCCGGCATCGACGAGGTTCCGCTGCCGAAAAGGAATATTGAGATAGTAGAAAGAAAAGGGATAGGACATCCGGACAGCGTTGCGGACGCACTTGCGGAAGAGGTCAGCAAAGCACTCTGCAAAATGTACATAAAAGAGTACGGACACATCCTTCACCACAACACGGATGAAACTCAAATAGCAGCGGGCGAGTCCGCTCCCAAATTCGGCGGAGGCACGATCATAGATCCCGCATACATCCTTTTGGTAGGCCGCACGACCACCAGCATCAAGACCGCCAAAGAGATCAAATCCCTTCCATGCAAACCGACCGCCCTTGCAGCGGCCAGGAAATACATGGACAAGACATTCCCCAACCTCGACGCCAATTCGGAGATCATACTCGATGCGAAACTGGGTATGGGGTCGGACGATCTTACCGGAGTGTACAAAGCATCCGGCCACCTCGCCAACGACACTTCCTTCGGAGTCGGCTATGCTCCGTTCTCGATAACGGAGAAACTCGTCCTTGGAACGGAGGAGTACATAAACGGCAAACTGAAGAAGAAACTTCCCGAAAGCGGGCAGGACGTCAAGGTGATGGCATCCAGGATCGGCAACAAGGTCACAATGACGGTCGCATGCGCCATGGTGGACAAGTACATAGAGGATATCACCGCATACAAATCTGCGGTCGAGCAGCTTTACGATTCTACGCTTGACAACGCACTGAAGATCGCAGGGTCTCAGAAGGTAGATATCGACCTATTCGTCAACACCGGGGACGACTATAGGAGAAAGGTCTTCTATCTGACATGCACAGGCATGTCCCAGGAAATGGGCGACGACGGATCGGTGGGAAGGGGCAACAGGTGCAACGGCCTGATAACTCCGTACAGACCGATGTCGATGGAGGCCACTTCGGGAAAGAACCCCGTCACGCACATAGGGAAGATATACAACATAATGTCCAAACTCATAGCGGATGACATCGCGAAGAACATCGGAGGGGACGCTGAGATACGCGTAAGGCTCCTTTCGCAGATAGGGAAGCCGATATCCGAGCCACTCAACGCATCCATTGACATAGTGACCGTTGATGCCGACAAAAACCCCAAGCTTCCGAAGTGGAAGGCCGAAGCCGAAGCGATCTCAACGGAATGGTTGGATAACATAGATAAAGTTACAGACCTTATCATCAACGGGAAGGTCAGAACGTTCTGACGCAGCACCATCCGGGGGTATCGACGATGAAGATAATGGAAGTTCCTCAATTCGGGCCGATGTTCAGGTTCTCTGATGCAAGCATCTACTGGGCCCTTCATGTTCTGTCCGACGGCAGAAGGCTGGGCAGAAAGAAGCTGTCGGAGATGGTAGGCATCGGCGAAGGCAGCATGAGAAGGATCATAGATACTCTGAAAGAATGGAACTTCATCTTGGTCAAACAGACCGGCATAACCATCACAAAAGCGGGGCAGGCGTTTCTTAATCAGATCCCCATAAAAGTGGTGGATGTCGAGCTCGGCGGATCGACCGTCGGAGAATGTTCGCAAAGCGTCCTTGTGATGGGGGTTGCGGACAAGGTCCATAACGGGATGCAGCAGAGGGACGCCGGCATAAAGGCCGGGGCCATCGGATGCACCACGGTCGTAATAAGGGAAGGGGTCCTGATGATACCGCCTGACTGGAACATTGACGAAAGGAGCCCCGATCTTGCATATAAGATAAGGAAGGAGACCGGAATAACGCAGAACGACATAATCATCGTGGGGAGCGCAGACACGAAGATACTTGCAATAGAAGCGGCGATAAACGCTGCGTTCGAACTCATTTGAGCAAAAATATGAAACACCTTTTCAGCTATTCCGTCCTTCAGCCCGTCGAAGATCTCCCCCGTGGCGGAGAGGGACTCAGGGACATCGGGTGCGACGGAGTGGAATTATTCACCCTCTTCGAAAAAGTTCCCCAAATATACAAAAAGGTCTCTCCCTCGGTCCATCTTCCCTATGCCGTCGATTGGTACAGCGGATGGATGGGCCTGGCGGACACGAGCGAATTCAATGGGGACAGCGTTAAACACGTTCTCTTCGGCAGGGACAGGGACGAGATCGTTGCCAACATCAGGGATGCCATAACCTTTGCTTCCGAGATAGAACCTGCATACGGCGTCTTCCACGCAGGCAGCACGAACATGGAAGAAGCGATGCTGAGGGAGCAGACAGACAACAGCAGGGAGATCCTGGGTGAATTCTGTGAAATGATGAACCGCGTCGTATCCGGATTCAAAGGCAGCGAACCGCCGTTCAAGCTGGCATTCGAGAACCTGTGGTGGCCGGGGCTCAAACTGCTCGATCCCTGGGAGTATAAGTTCATGGCATCCCGCCTCGAGTTCGACAACTGGGGATTCTGTCTTGACACAGGGCATATGATGAACACGCTGCCGGACGCTTACGACGAACAGACATGCGTGAAGAGGCTGCTGGAGATATTCGGCAGATACCCAGACGAGATGAAGGAGAGGATAGGCACAGTGCATCTCCACGTGAGCACAAGCGCTGAGTACAGGAGGACCTTTGTGCCTGCCGCGAAGCCTCCAGGCGAGACCATGGCGGAGACCATTGCAAGGGTATACCCCCATGTGCTGAAAATAGACCAGCACAGGCCGTTCTCCGGAAACGGCTGCAAACTACTGGTGGATGAGCTGTCTCCCGATTTCGTAACGCATGAGATGATGGGGCAGACCAATGAAAAGGTCATAAAGGACTTCGTTCAGCAAAGGGCGCATTTCTCCTTATGATATATCTGATCGACCAATACCTTGAACATAGGCAGAGGTTTCTCTGTAATCATTTTGTAATGTAGGTGTATTTTTCAGCTATACGGAATTTAATATAGGTGTATTGCACAATATACTGAATGTACAATGGCCCTCCTCAAAGCAGGAATTAAATTGCCGGAGTTCCTCTCAGCACTTGGCGTTCACGAAGTCTCTTGATAAGACAGCATTTTCCATTGTGACGAACCTATAAATAATACTTTAATAATCGTGACTGCCAGAGGAACAGATAAATGGCACGTTTTAAAGAGGCCGAGCACAGGCTCCTGGAGAAATCCGTATGCATGAATTGCTATGCGACAAATCCCAAAAAGGCGGACAAATGTCGCAAATGCGGATACAGCAACCTCAGGCCCAAGGCCAAAGAGAGCAGGAAACAGTAAACCCCGGCTCGTATCTGGTATGCGTCTTTACGAAGGCCCAAGGCCTTCTTTCACTTGTTTAATATAGTTCAAGGGCGGTTAAGGTATTACCTGCATCATAAAAGGAAGTAAAAAGGATGAGGATTCTGATCGCGGATGACAATGTTGCCCTCCAGGAGATCCTGACAGAGGTGGTCTCCGATGCCGGCCATACGGTCGAGACCGCGCTATCTATCGATGTGGCATTATCTTCCATTGCATCCTTCCGTCCGAACCTGATCCTATTGGACATCGATATGCAGAAAGGGCAGGGGCTCACACTTTTGGACAGGATGCAGAGCAGCGCCCCCCCGATAAATATTCCCGTGGTAATAATCCGGAGCAGGAACAGGCAGGTGCCTCAGGACAATTCTCTGATCAAAGGCTGCGTCGATAAGCCCTTTACCGCGCATGACCTCATGGAGAGCATAGACGCGTTACAAGCTGACGGAACCGAGCCCGGAGAGATCTCTGTCACCACAATAAAACCGTCTGAACCCGGCCTGAGAGGGCCCAAGGCCACATTGGCAGAGAGAGGGCTGCAGTTCGGCAGGTCGTACGTCCTGTTCCAAAGCAGCCAGGACGCAGTGAACGATCTGATCTCAACTTTTGACAAAGAAGGTTGCAATGTGCTGATAGTGACCACCGGAAAAAAGAAGACGATGATAGAAACGTTCAGGAACAGCAACATCAAGGTCCTGACGCTGAAGATAAAAATGCTCGGGAGCCACTTTAACATATACGGGCTCGGCACGATGATAGAGGACGTAGGCGAATTCATCAAGACCAGCGGCAGGCCGGTCGTCGTATTCAACGATCCCAACAAGATAATCGACAGGAACGGCATGAACTCGGCGCTCACAGCGATACATCAGCTGATCTCAAAAAAATACGACAAGGACAAAACATTCATTGTTTCGGTGGACCCCAAGGGGTTCACTGTCAAGGATAAGGATA
>WRJJ01000015.1 GCA_009778575.1 Methanomassiliicoccaceae archaeon | reverse complement strand
CTGCAAAGCGTTCGATGTACATCCTCATTTTGGCAGCAGTTGTCAATTTAGCGCTCGACCCTTTCTTCATTTACGATTACGGACTGGGATGGGGGATGACAGGCGCAGCCGTTGCTACGGTGTTATCGGAGGGAGCGGCCCTGGCCGTCATGCTCTATTGGTATTTTGTGAAAAAGGACCTGTTCCTCAAGTTCAAATTCAAGAAGTTCAAATTCGAATCCCACATAATAAGGGACATATTCAAGGTCGGCATCCCCGCGGCGCTTCAGATGATGATCGTTTCCCTGGTGGTGGTGTTCATGAACATGATCCTCATACAAGCGGGCGGAGACGACGGGGTAGCCATATATTCAGCGGACTGGAGGATCCTCAGCGTGCTCATGATCCCCCTTATGGGCATCGCATCGGGCCTTGTTCCCGTCTGCGCCGCTGCGTATGGGGCAAGGCGCTACGATAAGGTTCAGGTAGCGTTCACATATGCGGTGAGGATATCTACTATTTTGATGATCGCCATAGCTGCGGTCACTGTTATATTCGCGCCTCAGATGGCGACAATATTCACTTATGATCCCGATACGGAATACCTGAGGGACGGGATGACCCTTTTCCTGCAGATCGGAGCACTGTTCCTTCCATTTGTGGCAGTGGGGGCGGCGGCGGAGTCGCTTTTTCAAGCCCTCGGTATGGGCATGAAGGCGCTTATATCCACCATATTCCGAAACTTCCTGCTGATACCCGTGTGCTACGTGGCGATGCTGACAACATCCGGTCTAACATACATATGGTGGGGATCGGCTTTCTCGGAGATAGTGGGTTCCGTGTTCGTAGGGGTATGGGGATTCGTTGTGTTGAGGATCCTTATGAAAGAGTTCAGGCTTGAGAAGAAGATTCACGGCGAATGAGCCCTCACAACTTTTATGATGCGCCCATTCATATCCATCATTGTGTTCCGTGCTCTCTTGATAGAGATCATCAGTGAGTGATAGCCGTGATCAGAACGTTCCCCATACAAACTCCCCGCCTTTACCTCAGGCAGTTCATGATCACGGACATCTCAAGAGCATACGACAATTGGATGTCGGACACCGATGTGACAGAGTTCCTGTCCTGGGATGCGCACAGGTCCCGGGAAGAAACCGAGAGGACAATAAAGAACTGGATCATTTCGTATGAGTATGGAACAATGGACTGGTGCATCACTTTGAAGCAGGAGCCAATAGGCAGCATTACCGCGGTACAGGATTTCCCCGAGAAGAGGTACTGCGAGCTGGGATACTGCATCGGAAAGGATCATTGGGGCAAAGGTTACATGACGGAAGCGGTGAAAGCGGTCACGAGCTACATCTTCCGAAACACTGATTATTCGTGGATACAGGCCAGATGCGACTCTGAGAATCACGGGTCAAGGAGATGCCTTGAAAAAAGCAGTTACAAGCACGCGGCGGACATAGATCTTCCGACCCCGAAAAGGAACGGGGAGGTAAGAACATTCCATATGATGAGGATAGACCGCAGCGATATGTTCAGGATGTGACTGCTTGACGAATGAGAACTACCAAAAATGCCGCACGTGCAGGTTCTGCATCCATTCGGGGGAAGACTGGGTATGCCTGCTCAAAAGCATTCCCACCCATGGCGGCGGAACATGTGAAAGATACAGGCCGGGCTCCTGCGAGAACTGCAGCCGCTTGATCATGGCAGACGGGAATGCGCAATGCGGAGCCACCGGAGAGGAAACACACATATTGAGCGTATGCTCCGATTATGACCCGTCAGGAAAAAGATCAGTATGACGCATTCCGCTTCCTGCGGCCGTCGAAGGCATTCTTGACGGAAGCCTTCGCCCCGCTTGAACCGGTCATTACCCTCTTTGCAGAATCGGGGATCCCGTAGTAGACTATATTGTCCGATACGCCTGCATCAAACATCATTCTCTCCCGCACGGCTGAATACGAGGTCTGGAGGCCGCCTATCGTACTGTTCAGCAGATCCGAGAGGTGGTAGAGATTATCGTTGATGAACTGCATCTTGTTCACAAATCTCTCATTCTCTGCCAGCAAAGGATTGTATGTGCCCTTCAGATAATCTTCCTCTAGATCGTCTACCGCATCCATCAGGTACACGGACGCGCCCAGGTGCGTGAACACATCTTCAAGGTCCTTTCCCGCACTCTCTCCGGCAATGTCGCTCAGAGCATAGGCAAGCGACCTGCCGAATGTCTCGCCCATCCTCACCGCATCGGAGCATCCGGACCTTTCCATCCCTCTGAGCTCTTCGAACCCCTTTCCTATAGCCTCATCATATTCCGGATATGACCTCTCCGCTTTTGATATGGCCCGCCCAAGCATCAGCGTTGCGGCGTTGCTTCTGAAGGATGGGCCGTCGACCGAATCATCGACCAGTTCCCACTTTGTCAGAAGTATGGTGTACGCGGCCATCTTCCTGAAAAGGTCCGAGTCCGCTCTTGGTTTTTTTAGAACGCATAGGAACGAGTTCTCGGTGCCGTCAAAGCGCGGAGTATCGCCGGTGAAGGAATTCATGACGATCGTGTTGAATGTCATGTCGTAATTCACCGCGGACGTGGAAATGATGCCGTATTCCAACCTCAGCTGGTGGCAGGTCTCGCAGTAATATCTCCTATAGGAGAAAAGGTCGGAAGGAGACATTTTGCTGTAAAGAGGCACCGTATATCCGAACATATTATGTTATTACATGGGGGACGCGGATATAAAGCCATTACTTCGGTGCGAGCCGATGCCAGTCATACAAAGGCATTCTCTTAAGCCTTGGACAATGATCGCATCCCGTATGAAACTTTAATATATTTTCAAGAAGTACGCAGGCTGTACCTACCCAGCAGGATAGGTAAGGTGAAAATATGTCTCCCGATGCACGAACCGTCGAAAGCTTGACCGCATTGTACATGAGCCAGTCCCCTGCAGCGTTCACTTCGATCGCCATGCACACAAAAGAACCGAACGATCACTCGAAGCGTGTGGATGAGGCGGAGCACGGCGGCATTTCTGAGTGCGACTATCCCTGCTGCAATGACCGAGGATGCTGTTCGTCCGGATGGTGGTATGCGGGCCTGGGTGTATGTGTGGTAGGCTGCTGCGCGTTCTGCTGCTATATCACAGAGGGATTCAACGGCGTGTGGACGTATTGGCCTTTCTGAGATAAGATCGAAAGACCATGAGGCCGTTCATTTCTGTCATCATCAAACCGACGCTTGAATGCAATATCAATTGCAAACATTGCTATCACATTCCTTCTGAAAGAGTTCCCGAAAGGATGACCTTTGACATTTTGGACAAGTTATTCGGCATGCTATCCAGAGAGTACGAGGCGGTGTGGTTCATATGGCACGGCGGGGAGCCTCTCCTCATGCCGTTCGGATTTTATAAGGAAGCGATAAGCCTTCAGGAAAGGTATTTCGGACAGAACTCCCACAGAGTAGGGAATACGATACAGACAAACGGGACCCTGCTCGACAAAAGATTCATTAACTTCTGCAGGGAGAAGATGATAAACATCGGCGTTTCCTTCGAAGGGCCGTACAACGACGTTCTCAGGGAGAGAACGGACGCGGTGAAGGAGAAGGTGGAGTTCCTCAGTAACAAAGAAAGGGTGTTCTCGGTCTCTTCCACAATATCGTCGGGAACAGCTTCCAAACAAAAAGAGATCTATGACAGTTTTAGGTCAAACAAGACCGCGGTCTCCTTTGCGCCTGTGATACCGGCAGGCTGCGCAGCATGCGGAGATACTGTTCCAGACGCTGATGAATATATCCGGTCAAGCATAGAATGCTTTGATGAATGGCTCTTTGACAAGGATGCGGAGATCCCCCTCATTCCTCACTACCTGTATGTTCTGAATGCCCTCGGAGAACCTACCGAATCGGATTGCGCACACACATCCTGCCTTACCAAATGGATATGCGTTTATCCCAACGGAGACCTCTACCCATGCGGCAAAGGCTGCCCCGGGGAGTTCAGGCTTGGGAATATATCCGATCTCGAAAGAGTATCCGGCGCATTCAGCACGGAGGGGTTCGGAAAGATCATCGAAGGCACCGTTGAAAGGAGGAACAAATGCATCGCCGAATGCAGCCTTTATAAGTACTGCAACGGAGGGTGCAGCATAGACGCTTACTACGAATCCGGTATTGACCGCACGGGAGGGGATTCGTGTAGGATCTTCAAAGAAGTGTTCGGACACGTTCTGTCCTCGATCGAAGAGATAATGGTGGAACGTCCGGACCTATCGCAGTACAACAAATTCGTCAGGGATGCCGTATTGGGCAAACTGATAAACCCCATGATAACGGGTCAGTGACCTTTTGTCTCTCCTACCGCATCGACCATTATCTTCACACCTTTCGGAAGAGAGCTTACGCCGATGCATGTCCTTGCCGGGAAAGGGACGCTGAACGTTTCGGCGTAGATCGAGTTCATCAGAGCAAAGTCTTCCATGTCCGTAAGATAGACGGTCACCTGCAGTATCCCATCCCTCCCGACCCCCGCTGCGGAAAGAACGGATAAAAGATTTCTCATCGTTACCCTGAACTGCTCTTCGGTTTTGTCGGGAATGGTCCCGTCGGCGGGGTCGATGGGGATCTGTCCGGAGACAAAGACGATGTTACAGGAGACCGTAGCTTGGGAGTAAGGCCCCGACGGCAGCGGAGCATCTTTTGTCTCGATCGGCCTCATGATTCGTCCTTGCCCACATCGTTCAGGTCGTACGGTGTGCGCTGATACACATAATAATTAAGCCAGTTGGTAAAAAGCAGCGTAGCGTGCCCCCTCCAGGATACGATAGGGTCGTTGCGAGGGTCGTCCTCCGGGAAGTAATTGGCGGGGATATGAGGGGCAAGGCCTTTTTTCAGATCTCTGTCGTACTCATATGCCAATGTTCCCGCGTCATATTCGAAATGGCCCGTAACGAATACCTGTGAAGCCTTTTCGGAAATGATTATGCCTACCCCTGCTGTTCTGGATTCGGCGATCACATGCAGACGCGGGTTGCGTTTTATGTCCGGAGCGCGGACCTCCGTGTGTCTGGAGTGGGGCATGTTGAACGTGTCATTGAACCCCCTTATGAGCGGCTCATCCTTCTCATTCAGGGTGTGGGGGAAAACCCCAGACATCTTTCTGTCAAGAGGGTATTTCGGTATGCCGTAATGATAATACAGACCGGCCTGAGCGCCCCAGCAGATGTGGAGGGTGGAGGTCACGTTCTTAAGGGACCAGTTCATGATCTCGCAGAGCTCTTTCCAATAGTCCACATCCTCGTAGCTGATGCTTTCCACCGGGGCTCCGGTCATTATCATCCCGTCGAACTTCCTGTCTTTGATCTCGTCAAACGTGTAGTAGAACTTGTCCAAATATTCTTGCGAGATGTTCTTTGACTCATGGGTGGCCATCTGCAGAAGGAAGATGTCGGTCTGCAGCGGGCTGTTGCTCAAAAGCCTGAGGAGTTGTATCTCCGTCTCTATCTTGGTGGGCATGAGGTTCAGGATCAGTATCTTCATAGGGCGTATGTCCTGCGACATTGCGCGGCCTTCCCTCATTACGAATATGTTCTCGGATTCAAGGGCCGCACCGGCCGGCAGATCATCGGGTATGTTGATAGGCATCGAATGATACTTCCTGTGTCAGAGGGAATGCATACTTTTCTTTGTTTAAATATCCATGTCCGCAACGGCACTGGGCGGAGGGCAAAGAAACGTCGAGGATGACTCAATATTCTATGCCCTTTCTCGCACGGACCCCTTTATCGAAGGGGTGCTTGATCAACGTCATCTCGGTCACAAGGTCAGCGTATTCAACGATCTCTTTCGGAGCTCCTCTTCCGGTAAGCACGACCTCTATGTTCTCCGGTCTCCCTTTCAGCATCGTGATCACTTCTTCGGGGCTCAAAAGCTTCCAACTCATCGCGTTGTTGATCTCATCCAGTATCACAAGGTCGTACTTCCCCGAATAGATCTCTTCTTCTGCCCTTTTAAGTGTTTCCCGGGCCAGTTTGATGTCCGTCTCTCTGGGTACCTTCGACATCATGTGGTTGAGGCCCAGCGGGAGTATGGTGAAGTTCGGGACCTTCTCGGCGGCCAGATGCTCGCCGTAGTCCTCAGGAGGCTTAAGAAATTGGATCATCAGCACTTCCAGCCCTCGCCCGGACGCTCTGAAGGCAAGGCCCAGCGAAGCGGTGGTCTTTCCTTTTCCGTTCCCGGTATAGATCTGCACAAGACCTAGCTTGCTCTTTATTTCAGGGGGTATGCCGCTCATTTTTATCATGAGTATATTGCTTTGTGAGATTAAAGACAAGCTGTTGTAGGTTATTAATAATCGAAGGCAAATGCGGGGTCATGGAGTCGCCTGCCAAGTATTCTTCCGCTGATATGAGGATAGTCCTCATCGCATGTTGTGCGGGCATCTTCATAATGCCGCTAATGAGCACAATGATGAATCTGGCACTGGTCTCCATAGGCGATGAGTTCGGTGTCGGCTCCAGATCTTTGGCGATGGTCAACACCACTTTCTTACTGGCTTCGGTCGCCGTCATGGTCCCCCTTGCAAGGCTTTCCGATATCTCCGGCAGAAAGAAGCTTTTCATCGCAGGGTTGTTCACCACCCTCGCATCGGCACTCATAGCCGCATTCAGCCCGAGTTTCGAGATACTGCTCGTAATGAGGTTCGTGATGGGGGCAGGGTCGGCGGCGATATCGATATCAAGCGTCGCGATGCTTGCCGAGGTGTTCCCCTTCGAAAGAAGAGGATGGGCCATCGGCATACAGTCCACTTTCATCTACTTGGGCATAGCTGTCGGGCCGGCGCTGGGAGGATTCATATGCGACCTTCTGGGCTGGAGATACCTGTTCTTCTTCCTGATACCGTTCACCCTGGTGTCATTGGCATTCATATTGAGGTTCAAGAAAGAGATAATATCCGACGCAGGCGCCAAGATGGATTACCGTGGCGCGATGATGTACGGCGTGACCATCATGCTGACCATGTACGGTGTGATAAACCTCCCGAGCCTTTGGGCGGCCGTATTGGCGGCGGTAGGTCTGGCGATGCTGTCCGTGTTCATCTTGATGATGAAGAGAACGCCGTCCCCGGTGCTAGATCTGAGCGTGTTCAAGCACAAGGTGTTCTCAAGAGCCTGCATCTCGGCGTATATGAATTACGCCTCATCGTATTCAGTGGCCTTTTTCATGGCGCTGTACCTTCAAAGCATAGGCGCACTCACCGCATCCCAAGCCGGGCTCATTCTTCTGATACAGCCCGCCATCCAGGTGGCCTTCACTGCTAAGTCGGGAAGCTATTCCGACAGGATCGCGGACAAGCGCATACTGCCGACCCTGGGAATGGCAATAACGTGCGTCGCAGTCTTCATGGTCATATTCCTCGGAACGGAGGTCAACTTCTTTTACATAGGGGTAACGCTGGTGCTCTTCGGAATAGGATACGCGCTCTTCTCCGCACCCAATACGAATGCGGTGATGTCGTCGGTCCCCCCAAAGAACCGCGGCGAGGCATCCGGCATGATAGCATTGGTGAGGCAGATAGGGATGATGACTAGCATGAGCGTCGCGATGTGCTGCATCGCAATGATAATGGGGACGATGGACAACCTCAATCCGTCAACATTCGATCAGTTCGTCGATGTTATAAGGGCAGCATTCTCTGTCTGCTTAGCGATGTGCGTCGTGGGAACCTTCTTCTCTTGGTTCAGAGGAAAACCAACGGCGGAAGAGGCCGGATACAAATGACCCAGCAATTTAGTTATTCCTAACTTTTCCTATTTTTCAGAAAGACGTAAATACGTCAAACGTGCATCAAAAGCCGATGTCGGACGCCTCAATGGAGAATTACAATTTCCAGAAGATAGTCGTTACCGTGGGGGCGTTCCTGCTCATCACAAAGTTTGTAGCATACTTCATAACCAACTCCGTTGCCATCTTTACCGATGCGGTCGAAAGCATCGTGAACGTGGTGGCGGGCGTCATCGGTCTGTATGCCCTGTACCTTTCCGCAAAGCCCGCCGACAAGTCGCATCCTTTCGGCCACGGCAGGATCGAGCTGATCTCCGCAACCGTGGAGGGGGCCATGATCTCCGTCGCGGGCGTGATGATCATCATGGAAGCGGTCAAAGACCTGATGGACCCGAAAGAGATATCCTCCTTGGACCTGGGCCTCCTTTTGATCATATTCGCCGCCGCCGTGAATTACATCATAGGCACGATCGCCGTCAAGAAAGGCACAAAGAATCGTTCGGTGGCTTTGGAAGCGAGCGGAAGGCATCTCAGAACGGACACTCTTTCATCCGTCGGTATAATCATAGGCCTCACACTTGTTTATGCGGGAGACCTTCTCGGATATGATCTGTACATCTTGGACCCGTTAATGGCCCTGCTCTTCGGAGCTTTCATAATCATTACGGGCGCTCGTGTAATAAAGAAAGCTCTCGACGGGATCATGGACAAGGCCGATCTGGAGATCCTCGACAAGACAGTCGCCTGCCTGAACGAGCACAGATCGGATGATTGGATCGATATACACAATCTCAGAGTGATAAAATACGGGAGCAAGCTTCACATAGAGATGCACGTCACGCTGCCGTTCGATATGACCATAGCGGAGATGGAAAGGGAGAACCGTTTGCTGCATGAATCGATGGGAACGATCTTCGGAGACTCCGTCGATCTGATAATGATGCCGGAACCCTGCAAAGAATTCTCATGCATACATTGCAAGAGGAAATGCAGCGCCAGACGCGCCGAGTTCATAGAGATCATAAACTGGAACGTCAACCTGCTTGCGCAGGAGCATCAGCACGCATACGGGAACCACGTGGTCATCAGGGGCCCCGGCGAAAGGTGAGGTTTAACTATCACGGAGGGATTGCCATCCAATGATCTTCAATAAGCAGAAGGATGTTCCGGAGGAGATATCAAAAGCAAAGCTCAGCGAATGGTATTCGGGGCTGAGCGACCAGGAGAAAGTGAAGATAGGCAGGTATCTCAGCGGTTCCGACGCATCTTCGGCTTTGACGCTTATGCTATCGGTCATGAGGAAGGCGAACCTTGAGGAGAACCATGCGGTAACTGTACTCGCGGGAGAGAATATGCTCAAAAGCGGCCTCAAGGGAGTGGACAGATTCGATGTTCTCGAGGAGATCGTTCCCGCATATTACGGTATGAGAAAATACGATGACTGTCTGAGATGCTGCAGGGAAGGGATCGGGATCATCAGCAGCATGACGGAAAAGATAAAAGAGAGGAACGGGGGCGCCCTGCCGGAAAAGATAATGTGCCGTAATTATACGATAAATGTTCTGGTGGGGGCGTACGGCGATTACGATGCCGGGGACAAAGCTCTGGACGAATTTTTTGAAATGGGACTGATATCGGAAGAGGATGTCGCGTTCAGGAAGCAGAGCCACAAGATACACAAGCTTCAAAGGACGTTCGACGGGATATTTTCCGTGAAACTCAAAGACCAATGACGTCTTTCCACACGATCATCGGCAGTATCTCGATGGCCGGTTCTTCGTAAGGATGCACTTTCCTTATTGCTGAGATGACCCCTTTCAGGTCTTCGGCCTTTATTGCAAAGTCAATGCGCAGTTCTTCCGCAATGCTTACTCCCGCTTTGCCGATGAACGGGTTCGAGCCTTCCAGAGACCTCCATGTGCCTTCCGATCTGGTCACTGAGAATGCCCGGTCATAGCCCGGGTACATCTTCTGCATGGAGCCGTTGACCGCATCCATCAGCTCATCCTTGTATTCGGGCGGTATGATCACCGATATCTTGTATGCCTTTGGGTCCATGCCATCAGCTCTCGGAAGCGGAACGGGAGCTATCCACGTTCTGTATCAGGTCATCAATTTCCGCCAATCTTTGCTCAAGATCACGGCGCATGCGCTTGGCGCCTCTGTTCAGGTATGTGGTTGTAGCCAGCGTTGCCAGGAATGATACTGGAGGGAACAGGTACATGAAGCCGCCGACTATCGCCGTGGCCTTTTTCAGATCGGTCAGGCTGTTGACCTTCTCTATCAATGAATGGTCCTCTCTCTGCGGAAGTTTTCCCCTAAGTGATCTGTACATCAGCTTCTGACCGCCCATGACCACCTCCATACTCCATTGCACCTCTCCCAGAACGGGTGCCGTTCTTCCTTTGGGAATTGTCTTTTTGTTAAGAATGGCCTTTCTCAGGTCCTCTGCCGTGCTGCCTTCAAACTCCGTCCAGGAATATCCGAAGGTGTATTTCGAGTGGGCATCGCTTGAGGCGATCGGCGCCCATCTTCCGGGATACCGATCCATGACCTCCTGCGCAAAAGTGTTGGAATATTTGTCGGGGTGTCCTCCGTTAAGCACCTCAAAGCCGTCTAGGTCAATGTCGAAGATCCTCTCTTTCAGCCCATGAACGTGGAAACTGAAAGGATGAGGGGCAATGGTCAGACCGCCCTGGTCTCTGATGATATCCACCGTTTCTTCTATGGTAAGGCCGGGCTGCACTTTTTCCGTCAGAAAGAGGCCGATTATCTCTCCGTCGGAGGTCATTACCTCCTCGCCGACGATCACCTCAATATCATCGAACTCTTTGGCATACTCTTGGGCGACAAATGCGCCCGCGGTCTCGTCGTGATCGGTTATGCAGATGACATCGAATCCTCTCTTCCTTGCGCGGTTCACCGCAGACTGAGGTTTTGAGACGGATTCCGGAAAACGGAGCACTCCTAATTCTCCAAAGCCAGAGTACTCGGTATGAAGGTGCAGATCTGCCTTTCCTACACGGTCCATGACCTCAGAATGAGTTACGGTATTAATAATAATTGTAAGGTAACAAGATATAGGCTGTCTATATAGGGATGTGCCTGCCGCGGACCTTCTTTGAAGGAATAGGACAAGAATATATATTTTTTGACTGAAAACTTGTTAAATACATAAGATGATACAAATATGGAAATAACAGAACTCGCGGACTGTGAGATGGGATTTCAAAGAAGGGCAGGGGATGTTCATGTTAAATAAGGTTATACCGGCACTGTTGGTCATAATGCTCTCCCTGGGGGGAGGATACTATGTTCTGGCTATGGAAAATGATCACGATAACGATAGCGGAACGACGGTGACCCCTCCCGGTGATCATGATGAAAACGATCACGATCATGACGGCGGAACGACCGTAATAGAAAGCGGGGACCTGACGATCCACTTCTTGGAACTTGGGAACAAATACGTGGGCGATTGCGTCTACATCAACTACGGTGATGTAGACATACTCATAGATGCAGGTTCGAGAACAAGCTCATCAGAGACCATTACAAACTACATAAACGAGTACATACAGGACGGAAAAATAGAATATGTCATTGCGACCCACGCCCATCAGGACCACATCGCAGGGTTTTACAGCACAAAGACCACCACGGGGGTTCTCGACTCCTTTGAAATAGGAACCATAATCGATTACCCCAAAACAAACAGCAACACAGCCACCCGCACCAACTATGAAGATACGGTGAAGCGGTTATGCGCCGAGAATGAGACCCAGCACTACACCGCACTGCAATGCTACAATAACGAGGACGGCGCACAGCGCGTATATGAACTGGGTCCCGGCGTGACGATGGAGATACTCTACCAAAAATACTATGTGGATAAAGCCAGCAGCGAGAACAATTATTCAGTTTGCATAATGATCACACAGGACGGAAGGCAATACCTGTTCACGGGCGACCTGGAAAAAGAGGGCGAAGATTCGCTTGCTGACTATTACGAAGAAGACCGCGGAGGTCTGGGGCACTGTGTACTCTACAAAGGCGGGCACCACGGGTCGTCGACATCCTCTAACAAGAAACTGCTGGATGCCATAACACCGGAATATGTCATAATCTGCACATGTGCGGGTTCGCCGGAGTACTCTCCCACCAATGAGAATCAGTTCCCCACCCAGGAATTCATTTACAGAATTGCAGAACATACGGACAAGGTCTATGTCACCACCCTTATGGTCAACTACAGCGGCAACAAATATGAGTCACTCAACGGCAACGTCATCTTTTCGATAAAAGAAGGAGAGGTGGTCATCATATGCAGCGGCGACGACAAGGTGTTAAAGGACACCGAATGGTTCAAGGCCAACAGGACGACCCCAGATGCTTGGATGTGATCAAAAAGATCGGACGAACACATCGGGAAGGGGGTCTGCCGCCCGCTGGAAGAATGGCATCTATATATGGAGGATATACTCCGTAGGGGTAAGGGTTAAATCATATGTCACCATAAAACGGGTGTGTCGTGGTTAATTCTCGGGATACCGATTGGCGTGGTCCTTCTCTATTTTGGGTCGGAATGGATGGTCAGCGGTGCCAAGAAGATCGCGATAAGATTGGGTGTAACGCCGTTTGTCGTCGGTATCACGATCGTGGCGTTGGGGTCGGCCGCGCCGGATGCGGTGACAACGCTCGCAAGCGGCAGCAACCCGCAGATCATCATGGGGAGCGTGGTGGGGAGCATAATCGTGAACATCGGCCTTGCAATAGGAATAGCCGCCCTCATTCATCCTTTGGCCTGTAAGTTCTCAGACATAAAGTTTGAAACAGTATCAATGCTGGCGGCTGTCATCATCGTTTCCATACTGGCACTGACTGGGACCCTCGGTCCGCTGGAAGGCGTTGTTCTGCTGGCATCTTTGTCTGTCTTCATGTATCTCACTTACCGGTTCAAGATGAAATCGTTGCATGATAAGGAAAAGGACACCGCGTTCATAACGGAGTGCATGAGGACCGCAAAGTGCAAATGCGTCATAATGGTCATTTTAGGGATAATCCTGCTTTATTTCGGAGCGAATGCATTCATTGCGGGTGCGGTCGAGTTAGCAGAATTGTTTGGTGTATCCGACCTCATGATAGGTCTGGTCGTTGTGGCCATAGGTGTGTCTCTTCCGGAAATGTGCATCTCCGCTGTGGCGGCTTACCGCAAAGAGAACGAACTTGTCGTAAGCAACATCATCGGAAGCATAATTTTCAACTGTTTCTTCGCTCTGGGGCTGGGTGTGATGTACACGACCGTTTCCGTATCATATTACACGCTCGCTTTCCATTTCCCTGTCATGATACTGATGGTCATTCTGTTGGCGGCAATGATCAGAGGCGGCAACAAGGTATCCAGAGGACAAGGTGTAGCGCTATTGAGCATCTATGCCGCTTACATCGTGCTGATGGGGGTATTCCCTCAGCTGACACAAGGATTGTTGTGAATCAGGCGTAGTAATATTCGCCCTTCATCTTTTGTTCCCTGTCCAGCCTGGATTCGGGTTTGTTGATCCTTGGGCGGTTGGTGTCCGCATCGCGCCTGAAGGTTATATCGACCGCAGAGAGGAATCTGTTCATCCCGTCCCTCATATCCAGAGGCCCTTCCCCTATGCCGTGGTGCCCCGGTTCGCCGCCGAAGACCATCATCGAGTCCGAGACCATATCGAGGAAATAGATGTCGTGGTCGACGATCATTCCGCTCCTTCCGGTCTTCTCCATCATTCTTCTTATGGTCCTGGCGGCATTCATCCTCTGGTTCGAATCCAAATATGCGGACGGCTCGTCGAATAGGTACATATCCGCCTCCGCCGCCAGACAGAGCGTGATCGCCACCCTTTGAAGCTCTCCTCCGGACAGGGTCTCGATGTTCTTTTCCATCAGGTGTTTTATTCCCAGCGGGACGAGGACCTCTCCCTCGAAGAACCCGGAGTTCACAGTATCATAGGCTTTAGCGAAAAGAATGTCCCTGACGGTGCCTTCTTCCTCCGCCGAGATGTATTGGGGCTTGTACGAGACCTTAACGACTGTGTTGAGGCTTCCCTTATCGGGTTTGATGACGCCGGCAAGCATTTTCACGAATGTCGTCTTTCCCGTGGCATTGGGCCCCACGATCCCCACCGACTCCCCGATCTTCACCGCCCCTTTCCCGATGGTCAGTTTGAACCCGCCCAGGTCCTTCTCCGCGCTGTCGAACTCCACAAGGTCCGGCGTATTCCATTCGGATCTGGGAGGCGATGACTCAAACTCTATCGGTCTGTCTCTGAATTTGATGTTCTCTTCCGGGAGGTAACCGTCTAGATACACGTTTATGGCGGTCCTTACCTGCCGGGCCAATGTGAAGACGCCGTATGCCCCCTCGGAACCGTAGACTATGCTTACGTTATCCGCAAGATAGTCGAGTATCGCAAGGTCGTGCTCTATAACGATGACCTGTTTATCTGTGCTCAGGCCTTTTATGATCCTTGCCATCTTCACCCTCTGATAGATGTCCAGATATGAGGTGGGCTCGTCGAAGAAGTACACATCGGCCTCCTTCATCATGGTGGCTGCCATGGCCAGCCTCTGCAGTTCTCCGCCCGAGAGCTTTGTCAGTTCCCGATCCAAGACCTCCGTGAGCTCAAAAAGCTCTGCCGCCTCATCGAGGGTCATTCTTTCCTGTACCCTTCCCAGCAGATCACGGACGACACCGTTCACGCTTTGCGGCAATTTATCTACGTACTGGGGCTTCATAGCCACTTTTATGTTGCCCGAATAAACGCTCTTCAGGTGGTCGTAGAGCTCGGTGCCCGCGAAGTGTTCCAGGACCTCTTCCTTTGAAGGCGGGTCGTTAAATCTCCCCAGGTTCGGTACCTCTGCTCCCGAGAGCATCTTTATCGCCGTTGTCTTGCCGATACCGTTAGGCCCCAATATCCCTGTGATAAGGCCTTTCTTCGGCACAGGCAGCCTGTACAGCCTGAAGGAGTTCTCCCCATATTGGTGGACCATCTCCTCTTTGAGCTCATCTGCAAGGCCTATGATCTTTATCGCATCGAATTGGCATTTATTCACGCATATGCCGCATCCGTGGCAGAGGACCTCAGAGATGACGGGTTTCCCCTTTGCATTGAATGTTATGCACTCTACTCCGGTTCTCACGAGAGGACAGAACTTGACGCATTCTTTGTTGCATTTCCTATTCTGACACCTGTCATGCAACACGGCGGCTATTCGCATGCCTCTGCTTATTATAAGGTCTGATTTAACCTTTAGGCTGGAAAAAGAGCTACGTCCTTAGAATAGTTCATTATCGCGAAGGCAGATTACGACACATGGAAGGGCCTGTGACCAAAGGTGTGGAGGTGATGCTGGGAGACCCCAAGAAAGCGGTGATCGCTTTCTCGATACCCATCTGCGTAGCGCTTTTCGCGCAGCAGAGCAGCAACCTCGTCGACAGTTTTTGGGTCACAAGCCTCGGCGCGGAGGCCATGGCCGCGTTGGGATTGGTGTTCCCGGTATATGCGGTGGTGATCGGGATCGGAAACGGTCTCGGAATAGGTGCGTCTGCGACCATAGCAAGGAAGATCGGGATGGGCAGGGCGAACGAAGCGAACGGCATCGCCGTCCAATCGCTCCTGCTTTGCGTTCTGGTGTCTGTCCTGTTGACGCCGCTGCTTCTGCTGACTGCGGAGCCTCTGCTTATCGCAATAGGAGCGGGGCCGACGATAGAGGCTTCGATGGATTTTGCGATCCCGTTGTATCTTTCCACGACGCTCATACTGATGAGCGGCGTAATGTCCGGCATTCTGAGAGGGGAAGGAGCGATCAAAAGGTCCATGTACATACAGGTCACCGGGGCTCTGGCGAATCTTGTCCTGGACCCGATCTTCATCTACACCCTGGATATGGGAGTTGCCGGCGCTGCGTGGGCGACGGTGGTGGCATTCGGCATATCGATCGCTATGGGTCTGTATTGGTATCTTTCGAAAAAGGACATGTTCCTTAAGCTGAGGAGGCAGGACCTCAGGTTCAACAAGGCCTACCAGAAAGACATACTGTCAGTGGGGCTCCCGCAGTCTGCTGAATTTGCGGTCATGAACATCTTCAACGTGACGTTCAACTTCTGCATCATCATGGTGGGCACCACCGATGCCATGGCGATATACACTGTCGCCTGGAGGATAATGTATCTATTGATGATACCGGCGATGGCCATGGGCGGAGCCATCGTATCGTCATGCTCGGCAGAGTTCGGGATGAAAAGGTATGACATGATAAGAAAGGCATACGGGTTCTCGGTGAAAACGTCGATCATCCTGCTTACCGGTCTGTCGCTGGTAATGGTCCTGCTGGCGGGTCAGATAGCATCAGTGTTCACTCATTCTTCGGATATGCAATACCTGCATGACGATATGGTGGTTCTGTTGTACATCTTCTCGCTGTTCGTGCCGATGATGTCACTGATCTTCATAGGCTCGTCCCTGCTTCAGGCGCTCAACCGTTCTAAGGTGGCCCTCGTTTCGTCGTTCATAAGAAACGTTGTGCTATCTGTATTGTTCATCTTTTCCGCTTACTGCATAGGAACGCTCACTTCACTGTGGTGGTCCATGACCCTGACGGAGATATTCGGAGGGTTACTGATGGGATACTGGGCATACATTGCGCTGAAAGACGCCGCAAAAAGGGACGGCAGATCGATAAGATCTGATGCATGACCCCCAACATCTTTATTATCATTATAGGTAATTGGGCTCTTTGGTTCAAATGTCAAAGATATGCATAAACATCGCTTGGCCCTATGCGAACGGCCCGATCCACCTCGGACACGTGGCGGGTTCCCTTCTCCCTCCGGACATATTCGGCAGATACAACCGCCTCAAAGGGAACGAGGTGCTTGTGGTGGGAGGGTCGGACCAACACGGGACGCCCATCACCGTAACGGCGGAGAAGGAAGGGTCCACACCCGAAGCGGTGGCAGAAAGGTACCACCAGATCAACAAAAAAGCGATAGAGGACATGCATATCGAATACTCTCTCTTCAGCAAGACACACGGAGATAATCATATCGAGGTCGTAAGCGGGATATTCGTCGATCTTCTGAAAAAAGGGTACCTTTACGAAAAAGAAACCGATCAATATTACTGCGCAAAGTGCCGGAAGTTCCTTCCGGACAGATATGTGGAGGGGACATGCCCCAAATGCGGGGCGAAGGACGTCAGAAGCGACCAGTGTGATTCTTGCGGCACGACCTTCGAACCGGGCGATCTGATCGAGACAAGGTGCATCCACTGCGGCAACGAACCGGAGGTGAGGCAGTCCAACCACTTCTTCCTCAAACTGAGCGCATTCAGCGACCAGCTGATGGAATATGTGGAAGACAAAGACCACTGGAGATCGAACGTGAACACCTTCACAATGAATTGGCTGAAGGAAGGGCTTCTGGACAGGGCGGT
This sequence comes from Methanomassiliicoccaceae archaeon, assembly GCA_009778575.1. GTDB lineage: Archaea > Thermoplasmatota > Thermoplasmata > Methanomassiliicoccales > Methanomethylophilaceae > Methanoplasma. The sequence goes on along the minus strand of WRJJ01000015.1, from coordinate 5,676 downwards.
CACCAGGGATATGTCATGGGGGGTTCCAGTGCCCGTGCCCGGATGGGAGGACAAGGTGATCTACGTATGGTTCGAGGCCGTGATAGGATACCTCAGCACGTCGATTGAGTATTCCAAAATGGTCGGGAAACCGGACCTCTGGAAAGAATACTGGAAGAACCCCGATACAAAACATTATTACTTCATCGGAAAGGACAACATTCCGTTCCATTCCATAATATGGCCGGCGATACTGATGGGGGCGGGGGATCTGAATCTGCCGTACGACATACCGGCCAACGAATACCTCATGTTCAAAGGGGGCAAACTCTCAAAGAGCCGCGGTGGCGCGATAGATATACCGGCTGTTCTTTCGGAGTTCGATGCGGATGCCGTAAGGTACTATCTTTCAGTCAACATGCCGGATACCCATGATGCAGACTTCACCTGGGATGATTTCCAGACCAAGATAAACAACGAGCTCGTATCGGCATTAGGCAACTATTACCACAGGTGCCTCAGTTTCACACATAAGAACTTCGGGCAGATACCTCCGGCGGACACCGAAGAAGGCGCGAAGGAAGTGATCGACGCGATCTCTTCGACGCTGAAAGAGTATGAAGACTGCCTTTCCAAATGCGACTTCAAGAAAGGCATCAGGGCGGTGATGGAACTTTCACGTTTCGGCAACAGGTATTTCGATTCGGTAAAGCCGTGGGCCCTGGTCAAGTCGGATAAGGACCGCTGCGGCAGAGTGATGAATAATAATCTGAGGATCGTTAAGGCGCTGTCGGTCATGGCCTGGCCGTTCATGCCGTCTTCATCCGAGAAGATATGGAGATATCTGGGATACGAGGAGAGCTTGGAGAAAAGCGGCATGGCCGCAGTAATGTCAGAGCTCCCCGCAGGCAAGGCAGTTGACGAACCTATGCCTGTTTACAAAAAAGTGGATATCGAGATCCCGGAGGAAGACGTCAGCTCAGAGGAAACAGCTGAAAGCGCAGGCTCCTTTGCGGATTTCAGGAAACTTGACCTCCGCGTCGGAAAGATAATAAGCGCGGAGGACCACCCCGATGCGGAAAAGCTGTTCCTTTTGAAGGTAGATATCGGCGAAGAGTCGCCCAGACAGGTGGTCGCTGGGCTTAAAGCCCATTACTCTAAAGAGCAGATAACAGGGAAGAGCATGATCCTTGTCTCCAACCTCAAGCCGGCGAAACTCAGAGGCGTAGTGTCACAAGGGATGCTTCTTGCCGCAGACGATGAGGGGCTGGGAGGAAGGTCAGTGCAGCTTCTCAGGCCGTCAAAGGATGTGCCGGTGGGAACGAAGATGAACTCCGGGACGAATAACTCTTCGGCGGAGATAGAGTACAAGGATTTCCAAAAAGTGAAGATGTTGGTATCCAGAGCGGCTGAGGGTAAGATCCTGTGCAACTCAATGAAGATAGACCTTCCCTCCGATGCGCCGGAGCGCGTCGCGGTGATAGTCGACGGCGACAAAGCCATGGCACTCGGCGACGGCAAAGGCTGCACCGCAACGGTCGACCATGATATCATGGACGGGGCAGGCGTCAGATGAAAGCGGACCTGCATATACATTCAAACTTCTCCAACGACGGGAAGTCCACCGTGGAAGAGATAATAGAAGCGGCTGTCGAGAAAGGGCTGGGATGCATCGCGATAACGGATCACAACAGCTTTGAGGCATACGGCCTTGCCAAAGATAACGGGAAAGTGATAGTCATACCCGGAATAGAGGTATCTTCTAAAGAGGGGCACATACTTGCTTACGGCATTGACAGGGATATACCCAGAGGCATGACGATAAAGGAGACGATCGATGCGATCCACGAGGCCGGCGGGGTAGCTTTTGCGGCACACCCGTACAGGTGGTGGTCGGGGCTGGGAGAGGAGAACGTCCTCTGCAGCGATTTCGACGGCGTTGAGGCGAAGAACGGCAGATCAACGTCTTCCGGCAATAAGAAGGCGGGGGCCCTTGCGGCCCGCGTTGGAAAGCCCGTATCCGCCGGGAGCGACGCCCACACCCCGCCCTGTATCGGGGAAGGGATCGTTGAGCTTCCGGATGATATATCGACGTGGCAGGATGCCCTCAACGCGGTGATGGAAGGAAAAGCAAAACCCTCCAGCAAGAACAGAGGCGTAGGCAGCACCGTCAAATACGGCACAAAATCGATCGTCGAGTGGATATTCAGAGGATTCAAGAAGATGTGATTCAAACGATGTAGAATCCGTATCTCTGTTTTCCTATGTGCTCGCTGTAAGCCTTCCCTTCGTATCCCGACAGGCTGACGAGACCGATACCCTGAGGGGTTTTGACGGTCGTTTCGCACGCATAGTACGTAATGCCGTCGATGGTTTCGGATATCACTTCGTATGAGCGGGAGGAATATGTTCCGGGCGAGTAATGATCTAACCCTACTGCGGCGAGAGCGTGTCCGGGCACGATGACGACGCCGGCGGCATATCCCAAGGCCTTGAACAGCGCTGCTGCCAAAATGGACGTGTCCTCGCAATCCCCCATTCCGTAGAATATCGTTTCTAATGGATATGCAAAGTACTCATCCTGCCCATACTGATACATTTCGGCGTCCATGGTGCTTGAGGAAGGAGGATACTCAAAACATATCTGAACGAAAGCCAGCACGAACATCGCGAAGTCCTGACCGGTCGTATCGCGGTCGGAACCGTACGCTTCTCGAATGGATTCCGCTAATTTTATCACGGCAGGATCCTCATAGGTAACGAAAGAGGCGGTTCTGCCGTAGTTGAGCACATGCCTCCCGTTGGGGTTCATATCCCTGTATGTGCGGTAATCCTCGTAGCTGAATGTCGTACTTGCCACATACCCTTCGCCCTGATACTTCCAGGTGTATTCCTTTGTCACCGTCCCCACATAGCTGACGGTACCGGAGTAGGTGGCGGTGTAGTTGTAGTTCCCGTCCGAACCCGTGCCGCATTTCACGGAAACATCATACTCTCCTGCGTTTTGGCTCAGGTAATACAGCACCGGTTCATCCTTTTCCAGGGTCGTCCCGGTATATTTTTGATATCTTGTCGTACTGGTCGAAGAAACGTGGTCATTATCGAAGAACAACCATGAATAGTGGTCGTATTTGGACGCTACCTCATCGCTCAAAGTGAATGCGATGCTGCCGTCATCGGTCAGACCAACAGAGAATATCCCTCTTTCGGGGAGAAAATCTCCGCTGAGCTCGAAGTAAGTGTCTTCGGTAAGCGTCTGTATCTCTATTCTTTTGTTGGAGTCGTTTTCAAGATCGATATCGGCCATGCTGAGCAGTATCCCAAAGACCAAAGCCACCGCTATGGACGCCGTGATCGTCCATTTCTTGCTCTTTTTCTTCGGAGTGGACCTGCCGGCATCCGGAAAAGAGTTGCTTTCGTAAGCATAGTGTTGCCCGTGCTCCTGTGTAGAATGTCCCTTCACTTCGGAACCGCAGCTGGGGCAGAACCTGGCATACTCGTTCCCGATGAAAGACCCGCATCGTGCACAGAACACGATATTATAACTGCTGTGTAGAATTTATCTTTATGGAAGGAACATGCTCTGTCTGAAAGGGGAACGGCAATAGCGTATGGCTCGGTTCATGTGAAAGGTACCCAAAAAAAGACAGACCCTTCATCAAAAAAGCATTAACCCCTTTCGGAAGTCGGAACGATCCCGAAGGGTAGTTAAAAAAGTTTATTTTTGCTTTGGAAGCGAGATCAGGCCATCAGGCTTGCGGCTCTGAGTTCCGCAGCGATCTTTTCAACCGCGCGGACAACATCCTCGGGAACCTTGGCCCCGGTGCACACCATCTTTCCGGATCCGAAAAGGAGCACCACGACCTTGGGCTCATCCAGCCTGTATACGAGGCCGGGGAACTGCTCGGGTTCGTACTCGACCTTCTCAAGACCCAGTGTGATCGCGACAGTGTTCAGATTGATCTCCTGTTCGAGGTCCGAGGATGCAACAATGTTCTGGACCTCGATCTTTGGCTCGATGTTTATCTTTATGTTTGCTTTTTCAAGGTCTTTCGCTACCTTGCTGATAGCGATCTTCACATCTCCGAGGCTCTTTGCTCCGGTGCAAACGACCTTTCCGCTTCTGAAAAGAAGGGTAGCTGTCTTCGGTTCCTTGATCCTGTAAACAAGCCCCGGAAATTGCTGGGGGTTGTAATCCGCGCCCTCAAGTGCGCTCTCTATCGCGTTCAGGTTGAGTTCTTGTCCAAGGGAAGTTGAAGCAACAACATTTTCGATATTCATCTTGGCCATCTTATCACCGCAAGGGCTATTTTTAAGGGGTTTATAAAGGTTTGTGCAAATATGTAGTTATATGTCGTACAATTGCTAACAAAAGCTTTCGGGAATTGTTGCCATTCCCTCTGAATTGTCTGGTCTGAGCACTCTGCTTTCGAAGTCGCCCCGTGTATTATATAATATATACTTTGTATAAAACACAGAGGGGGACTATAGAACAGGTGGTTTCAATTGAATAAATCCAATCCTAAACACGTTATCCCCGCAGTATGCGCGGCGGCATTGCTTCTGGCATTAGCGGCATTCTTCATCATCACTCCGGCGGCGTCCGCAGCCATAACGGACAATGTTCCGTATATCGATGAGAATGGGGATACCCTGAATCATGACAGTGTGACTGTACTAGACAGTCCGGGTAGCATCGCGGCGGTGCACGGCTCAGGCAACACGCTGACAGCAGGCTGGTATGTTGTCGTGGGGTCATTCACATTCTCAGATACTATCTTCATCAACGGAGATGTCCATTTGATACTAAGTGACAACTGCAGCCTGACCGTGAACGGTTCCGGCACCGATGCAGGCATAAGCGTGACCGGCGGAGACAGCCTGACGGTTTACGGGCAGTCAGTGTCCGCAGCCACGATGGGCAGTCTTGATGCCACAGCAGATGCGGTCGAATTCTTTGGCCCATCGGCTGGGGTCACGGTCATAAGCGGTTCGGGCATCGGCGGAGGCGCAGGCCTCTCATGCGGCGATATCACGATCAACGGCGGTATGATCACGGCCACAGGAGGCTTTGCCGCGGCATGCACGCTTACTTTAAATGCAACAGCCACTGCCATAACCGGTGCCGGCATCGGCGGTATGGGGGGCGCGGCCGATGGAACTATCAGAATAAACGGCGGTGTGGTAATAGCTACGGGCGGAGAGGCCCAGGCAGGCACTCTCGGCACTACCGTACTTGATACTCCCGTAGCCTTAAGCGGTGCCGGCATCGGCGGTGCCGGAAGTACGTCGGGCGGGATCATCGAGATCAACGGCGGCAGGATCGAAGCCACAGCCGGTGAGGTGTATGATTTTGAAGATTCTGGTATTACCTATACGGGCGGCCCCAATTCGCTTTTGGGCCCGGGTGCGGGTATCGGCGGCGGTGCCGACAGCGACGGCAACATGATAATCATCAACGACGGCGACATAGTTGCCGTAAGTCCTCCCGGTATCAGAAGCGGCAGCGCAGGCATAGGGGGAGGTGTAGGCGGCAGCGGCGGAACGATAATCATCAATGGCGGAACGATAACGGCAACATGTGAGGCACAGATCACGGCCGGTGCGGGCATAGGCGGCGGTGCACATCTGGTAGGTGGCATAGTCACAGGCGGCTCCGGCGGCAATATCACGATCACGGGCGGCACGATCACAGCG
>WRJJ01000014.1 GCA_009778575.1 Methanomassiliicoccaceae archaeon | reverse complement strand
AAAGTCGGCTGACACGTTGAGAGAACTCGAAAAGATACATGAAGACATGGGAAAGTTCAAGGTGTTGGATCCCGCATGTGGAAGCGGAAATTTTCTCTATATCGCGTATATTGAACTCAGGCATTTAGAACTTGAACTAATGAAAGAGATGGAAAGATTTCCGTCATTCTCTAGGCATTCTTTTCATTCTGCCATACGATGCGACCAATTCTATGGCATAGATATGAACCCCTTGGGAATAGAACTTGCAAAAGTGACCTTGGCAATGGCCAAAAAGAAAACATCGGACGATTTCAATAAAGCAACTCGTATGAACAGACTAATCAACCCCGATGAGCCGTTGCCGTTTGATAATCTGGATGGTAATTTCATTAACGGTGACGCACTATTCTGTGACTGGCCAGATGTCGATGCAATAATTGGAAACCCCCCATATCAATCAAAAAACAAAATGCAAAAAGAGTTCGGACCACTTTATTTGGACAAGTTGAGAAAAGCATATCCCGAAATGCCGGGGTTAGCAGATTATTGTGTGTATTGGTTCAGGAAGGCACATGACCACTTGAAGATTGGAGGGGGAGCAGGACTAGTAGGAACAAACACAATTCGGCAGACTAATTCTAGAGTTGGGGGTTTGGATTATATTGTTTCTAACAACGGCGAGATTATTGAGGCAATCTCTACAATGCCATGGAGCGGAACTGCCGTCGTATACGTTTCGATAGTGAATTGGGTGAAAAAGAAAACTGGCGAAGAGACAGGACAAGTCGATAAAATATTGAGAGAGAACACAGAGGGAAAGGGCTGGAAGGAATATAAGTTGAAAACAATTCCATCCTCTCTCTCAGATGCATTTGATGTGGGTGCTGCTGTTTCATTGGAAGCGAACAAAAATTCAAATACGTGCTTTCAAGGTCAAACACACGGTCACGAATCATTCTTGCTCTCTCCTGAAGAGTATAGACACATGTTGGAGAAAGATGGGGCGAATAAAGAAGTGCTTTTCCCGTTCCTAATCGCGGATCGCCTCATAGGCACTAAAGACTCACAACCAAAGGCATTTGTAATAGATTTTGAACAAAGGGATATTTTCCAAGCAGGCAGGTATAAGACTCCTTTCGAACGCATAGAGAAAAACGTTCTTCCAACAAGACAAATGGCATTTGATGAAGAGCAACAGAGGAATGCCGAGCTTCTTAACAAAAGTCCAAAAGCAAAAGTGAACCATCATCATGAAAATTTCCTTAAAAAATGGTGGCAATTGTCATATCCTCGCCCCGACCTGATGAACCGCATCGGGTCATTGAACAGATACATATCATGCGGACGGGTAACGAAACGCCCCATATTCGAGTTCATTTCGTCCGGCATTCATCCAAACGATGCATTGATGGTTTTTCCGATGGATGATGATTACTCGTTTGGGATATTACAAAGCAGTTATCACTGGAAATGGTTCAATGCTAGGTGCTCGACTCTTAAAGGTGACCCAAGATACACATCTACAACAGTGTTCGATTCTTTCCCGTGGCCGCAGTGGGGCATCCTTAATAAAAAGGTGACAGACTTTGAGAATCGTGAAAAAGAATGTCACTCAATAGTATTGGAAGTTGCGAAGGCATCAAAGAACCTACGAACACTAAGGCGTAAAACGATGGTTGACCACTCTTTGTCTCTAAGGGAACTGTACATAACTGTCGAATTACCCGGCAAAAACCCTCTAAAAGATGCTCAGGAACTACTGGACAAGGCAGTCCGCAAAGCCTACCTATACGATATGCCAACGCAGTATGGAAAAAAGGATGAACTTGAGTTTCTATTTGATTTAAATAAAAAGTGCGCAGAAATTGAAAAAACTGGACGGATATATGCTCCAGGTATTCCGTACTTCTTTAAAGATACTAATCAGATTGTTTCTGGCGATTGCGTCAAATACAGAGGAGATTACTTTTGTTGAAACAAATTCAAGTGCATGTTGGTCTTCTCATTTTTTGGCATTCGCGGCCTTCATAGAACGTTTGGCTTTTATGGCCTCTTGCATGGACTGTGGTGACAGATCACTGAGTATGACGCGCACCTCTTGTTTAGGATTTTTTACTAGTGTAATTATGGAAAGTCTAATGAATTCTAGATAATTATCGATAGGAATATCAACATCAAGTTTTTTGATTTCATCCCATCTGTTTCTAAACCCTATCGGAATTCTTATCACGGCCCTCACAGTAGGTCCCCCTTTGAAATCGGAATATATTTTTCTTAAGGTGCTAATATTGTCCAACGCTTTTGCATTCTTTTCTGCTTTTTGTTTGCATACCTCTTCTTCAACTACGGGATCGTATGTCCCCTCTTGAATATCGATGATTTTGAAATATTCGCGGTTTTCAAGATAGAAAAAACCCTCAAAGTCCTCAAAATAATTTCTCATGGCCGTTAATATGAAATCTGGGCGGTTGGAGTATTCTTCTGTTACCATTATCTGCTTATCTATGCGTTTAACTAATTTGCTCGGTAACTGTATCGAAACGACCTCAGTTTTCACTTTGTTTCCCATGTGATCGCATAACATATAACAATGCAGTTTAACAACTATTCTATTGCATGTATACGTGTAATGTTTAAGTACTATATTCGCACTATAGCATGCATGAATAAGACGATAAGAGTCTATCTGTCCGACTCCGAGTACGATGGAGTTGAAAAACTAGTCAAAGCGGGATTCGGAAGAACAAAAGCAGATTTTGCAAAGACCGCAATTCTAATGCATACTTGTAAGTGCGAAGCCCATGCAAAAAACAAGGTGTGAGTATGAACAGCACAAGAATCTTTGTCCCATGTATAAATGGAGCTTGAAGATGAGCCGTTACCCCTTTCAGGAAAAAGTAAATCTTATTCTTGATGCACGCTCGCAAAGATATGCTCCAATCTCTGTTGAGAAGTCAGGAGATCGTTACAAACGAATGTTCAATGATTTCAAAAAGCTTCATGAACAAAGAAAGGTCTCTACACTGAACCCTCAAAAAATGACAATCTCTGATGTCAAAGAGTATCTTTCCTACAGGCGCACCTGCAAGAACAGAAAGGGAAGGCCACTGTGCGAAAAGGAACACCAGCATGATATTACTGCTCTTAGGTGTCTTCTGGAGTTCCCTGTAATCAAACAAAGAAAGTACACATACAGAGGAAAGACCAAAACAAAAGAAGTCATCGTCGTGAATGACAGTCTCAAAAATTGCTTGATGCTCTATCCTCTCCTTAAGCCAAAAGTACACAGTCGGAGAAAACCTCCCCTCAAAGCAGAGACGGTGAAAGAGATCAAGGAGCGTTCTCACAATGTCAACCCTTACGATTGGAAACGCCTTCGAACTTATGCTCTTGTACACCTCATGATTGTCACAGGACAACGTAACAAAGAGATTCGGCTTGCCAATGTTGACGACCTTGACACAGAGAATTGGACGTTCACAATCAAACACCCCAAGGGGGAGAACACTTATGCTGAACCTCGCACAGTTCCCATTCATCCAGATGTCATACCCGTATTGTCGCAGTATTTACCTGCACTTGAGTGTTGGAAAGAGGCACAGCATGTGACTTCCCGTGCCTTGTTCCCTTCTACCCGATCTAAGGATGGGTATCTTGACGAGAACACAATAAGGGCCATCGCTAAGGTGGTCCAGAACGATCTAGTTAACCCTCATGGTGATGAAATAAATTCGCAGTCGTGCAGACGGACTGCGATTCAGACACTTCTTGACAATGGAGTGTCCGATGCGTCGGCCTCTATTTTTTCCGGGCATACATCCGGCGACATGCTTAACAAACATTATGGGCGAAAACCAGAAAGGCTCGCCCATGAGGAAATAAAAAGGAGTTGGAAAAATTGAAAAATGTTATGAGAAAAAAGATGCAGTGCATCAACATATTGAAATTCGAAAATAACGGTCTGGCTAGCACGAATAGTGCGAGGGAGGGGATTCGAACCCCTGAACCCCTGCGGGACAGAATTTCTTCCCTTTGGAGTCTTAAGTCCTGCGCCTTTGGCCAGCTCGGCTACCCTCGCCCGTCAGTCTTAAAGCGCCTGATGTTAAAATACCTTCATGTTCGGAAACAGTTATTATCTCTTATCAACATTGCAACCGTATGCCCAACAGGATCCCCGACGAAGACACTATCTCCAATGCCATCAGGTCGGTGATGAACAAGAACTCGCATATCGAGACCCAGACGGAGTTCCTAAAACTTGTAAGGAAGGAACTCTCCAAAGAGGATGAGGACTACAGGGTCAGCGGGGAAAGGATAAGGAAGATCGGCGTGGAAAGAGGGATCATAAGGATCTCCATCGAGTACAGAGAATCGGATATCGAAGGCCTCCCCCACATATGCCCCGTTTGTAAGAATGCCATGTCGCCGCTCATGAACAGGTCGCTTGACGGGGATTCCGTCGAGATCAAAAGAAAATGCACTGTGTGCTCCTACACCGTGGGCAGGAAGATGCTCGTTCCGGGAAGATACACGTTCTCCCGTTCCAGGGACGGCGAGCTGACCCCGCAGGAACACTCCTTCAGAAAATTGAGGAGGGCCGGCGCATTGATAAGGGAGGCCGCGGGGATCATCGAGGAGGTCGTGGATGGAACAGAGTTCAAAAATGCGGGATATGAACTGGCATCCATCCTGAAAGAAACGGCCGATTCCGACACATACAGCATAAAGAGCTTGTCGTTCGGGGTCAAACAAAGCGTTTCGTGGCCCGCCGAAAAATCTCAGGTCACTCGGAAGAAGAGAACCGACCGAAAGGATAAATGACCGGAATCCGTTGACCGTGCAGGGATAAGATGAAGAATTGGGAGTTCACAAAGATAGAGAACGGCAAGATCCATATGGACAAGCGGCTCACCGACGTAATGGGGCTTGTCGAAGGAGGATACGTTTACAGCTCACTTTTCAAACATCCCGACAAGGGTCCGAAGAGGTACGAGATGATATTGTCCATGTACCCTCAGGAGAACTTCCGCGCCCTTACCCACATCGACGTCTACATGGAGGATATCCCCGGAGCCACTGTGCAGTCGGCGAAGTTCCTCGGAGCGCAGGGCATCAACATCCTGAACTCCGTTTCCCTTAACGGTATATCGGAAACGACCATAATCTGGAACATCATGTGCGAGCTGAATTTCGCCGGGGAGGGAGACATCATCAAAGAGAGATTCTCCGCCCTTAAAGCAAAGAACGACCCCTCCGTTTCCCTGATAAAATACATCAGCATAAAGCCGGCGAACGTCGGGCGCATATTCAGGAGGGAGTTGGAAGGGCAGATCAAAGAAGAGGTGCGCCACGGCTCGCCGACGACGTTCCATTCGGGTACGTTCGACCTCTCTGCCGAGTACGGCGACATACTGAACGATGTTGAGGGAACAGAAGTAATGGTCACCGTCGCACCGTCGTCCTGGCTGGTGTCGGTGGTGTTCTTCAAACCTGATACGAAGCTCATCAAGGTCAACATCAACATCCCGGACTGCCCCGGAAGCATCGATGTTGCGCTGGAGCCCCTCGCGGAGGAGAACATCAACCTCATATCCATTTTCTCAAAGGTGGTGATATCTTACCAGATGATGTCCCTGGAAGTGGTGGCCGACATGAAGAACAGCGGTCTGACCGTCGGCGAACTCAAAGAAAAGCTTAACGACCGCCTTTCGAAAGAGAACGGCATCTTTGAGGTCATTAACATATCCAGTCTGGGATGATGCCATGAGGATCGCGGGGTTCGTGAAGACCACCCTTCAGGACTGGGAGGGGAAGAACGCCTGCATGATCTTGCTAAGCGGGTGCAACTTCAGGTGCCCGTATTGCAACAGGCCTGACCTGATAGATGGGGCCGGAGATGATATCGAATTATCATCGATCCTGAAGTACATCAAAGAGAACAGGGATTTCTTGGAGGCTGCCGTAATATCCGGCGGAGAACCCACCATCAACGAGGACCTTTACAAACTGGTGAGCGACATAAAGAAATTGAAGGTCAAGATAAAACTCGATACGAACGGATCCGCCCCGGATATATTGGATGACCTGATAGGCGCAAAGCTGGTGGACAAAGTGTGCATAAACATCATGGCGCCTCTCGACCCGGTCCCTTATTCCAAGGCGGCAGGGGTTGAGGTCGATACAGAGCTTATCAAAAAGAGCCTGAAGATACTTGACGGGTCCGGCGTGTCGTATGAGATACGGACGGTCGCCGTCCCGGGGCTCATTACCCACGATTCCTTCGGAAAGATGCTGAGCGGCCTTGACGGTTCGAAGAGCATGATAATACAGCAGTTCGACCCGAGGGTAACTTTGGATCCGAAAATGGACATCAAACCTTATCCGAAGCCCGTGTTGATAAGGATGGCTGAGACAGCCAAAGGATATATCGAAAGGGTCAGGATCAGAGGGTTCTGATCATTTGAGGAACTCTTCCGCCCTGGCATATGCGGCCGGCTGCAGAGATGTGCTGCTTTCGTTGACGAACTTGAATCTGACATCAGCCTCTGACAGGAACCGCTCTACCGCTTTCTGATCCTTTGACATTATGCCCGCGGACAATCCGCACTCCGTCACCTCAAGCTCCTCCAATGCGGAATCGAAGTCCTGAACCGTTTTTATGCAGAGGATCGGCAGCCCAGAGTCCATGTACATCAGGTCGTTGTCGTCATCCAGGCCGGTCACTATTGCCGGAGTATAATAGTGTCCGTCCTTCGTGAACTCATCCTCGACCCTTTTCGCCCCGTGCAGGATATTGCCTCTCACTTCATCGGTCCTTTTTACGAACCTTTTCGCATTGGTCTCGGATATCATCGGTCCGGAGAATGTATCCAGATCCGCCGGGTCCCCTATTTTAAGTGCTCTCGCTTTTTCCAAAAGCGCATTGATGATCTTGTTGCTGTCCTCGGCAGTCACGATTATCTTTGAGGTCGAGAAAAGCCTCTGCCCGCTGTAGCAGAACGCCGACGATAATATGTCCGCGGCGGCTGAGCCCGCGTCGCCCGGTCTGTGAACGATGATCGGGTTCATGCCTTTAAGCTCGTTCAGAACCTTCAGTTCATCATCGACCTGGAGGAATATCATCTCATCCAGGTACTCTCCGGATCCGGAGATCAGTATGCCTTCCAGCCTTGGATCGTTGGCCAGTTGGTCGTATGTCCTGTCCTTCCTGTCCACGATCAGATTCATCACTCCCGAAGGGATACCGGCATCCTCCATCATCTCGTATACCGCATAGGTGGGTACCGGGCAATGTTTCGAGGGCATTACCACCGTGGTATTGCCGGCGATCATCGCCGCCGCTGCATGCCCCATAGGGGATGCCAGCGGCGAGTTGTACGATGCGATTATGCCCCATGCCCCTGTCTTTCCTTTTGGAACGCTCTTTTCCGCACACAGAGAGGATATCGCCTCTATGAGCCGATCCACCTCCGCCACTGACTCCCGTCTCGTCATCCCGGAGCTGAGGAGCACCAGTGCCGCCAATCTGTATCTCTGCGCTTTTATCATGTTCCGCAGGTTCTCGAAACATCCGATCCTTTCCTGCGAAGACGTCTTTGCCCATTGGGAGTGGACCTTCGGCGCAACATCCACCGCATGGTCGGTTATCCCATCCTCCGGTTCCTGGAAGGTCCCGAAGCTTATGCTGCCGTCGATGGGGCTTTTCACGACGAACCCGTTCCCGGACGCTACTTTCATTCCGCCCACATACGAGGGATGATCTTTCTTCTTCATCTGGAGGGCCGTCTGAAATGCGGCCTCGAACTTCTCGTCATCGTATGGTAAAAGACCTTCAGGATCCGTCATGCCACTGCAAGCATACTATTGCTATGTTAAACTTACGCAGTACCGAATGCCTTGTTCAAAATGCACTTTCAGATCTGCATGAGGCGTTTCTTAACGGTATCGAACTCTTCCTGGGTTATCACGCCTTCGTCCAGCAATTCCTTGTACTGCCTGATCTCTTCAGCGGGAGACATCTGCTTTGTCTGTGTCCCTCCCCCTCCCGGATGCACGAACTCCGTAGCAACTCTGACATCGCCGGGCTGGACCCTGCCGCTTATCACGTCTTTTATCTGTGTAGGCGTGAGGAACTCATGACTGGGGATCCTGCTCAGCTTCTTATTACAGGTAAGACAGACCTCTCCGTACAGCAGCTTTACCCCATATGCTCCCAGCATCCCGCCCATGGCCTTGCCGCAACCTATGCATGATTTTCCCATAGTACCATGAATATTCACTTCATATATTTTATATTGATTCTGCCTCGGTTCTGACCTCTGTGTTTTTACGGGCGGCCGAGGCAACTTTTACAGAGAATATCGATGATGGTTCTCAATTGTTAAATACCTCAAGAATAATAGGCTGGAACACGGGCCTGTGGTCTAGGGGTTATGACGTCGCCTTCACACGGCGGAGGTCGCCGGTTCAAATCCGGCCGGGCCCACCACTCCAAGATCTTGAAAAAAGAATTTTCGAACCGTAGTAAAGGAGGAAGAACAAGATTCTTTTGTACGGTTCGTGGTTAGTGACCCTGGTTGGAGGTATCATCCAATAGTATGACGTAAATGATATATAAATTGTTGCATGGCAAAAAAGCAAGCGGAAATATTCCATCCTGTTGCGTCGAACTGATATTTATAATGCGATCGAAAAATGTATTCTGGCTGTGCGGAATGTACCTTATTGATAAGCATATTGGTGGGCCCGGCCGGATTTGAACCGGCGACCTCCGCCTTGTAAGGGCGACGTCATAACCCCTAGACCACAGGCCCGGTGCCGCCATCATCATCTAAGGATTATTAAAAACTGTCTGAAAAAAGGTCGAAAAGGTTTTTGACTGCGCCGATGTCACCAAGGACGTCTTCCGCTGTCCCTCATAGTATCATTGTATTCGTTTGCCAGTTTGTACGAATCGAATACGTTCCATATCCATAACGACAGATAGATCACTCCGAACAGCACCAATCCGCCGATCGCGCCTTCGACGCCTCCGAACATCGCCCCCGTTATGAAAAGGAACAGCCCGACGAATGCCGCCATGAGGAACGTTATCATCAGCGCGATACCGCGCCCGATCTTTCCCACATATACCTGCCCTAATCCCGCCCATAAAATCGATAAAAGAACCGCCACTCCCGTGCTTTTCTCGCGCACGACGAGCGTTTGCTGCATTACGGCCGGCCCGTACGATCCCATCCCCACCTTTGCGCCGCACCCGCAGCAGTACTCCTGGTTCCCAACCAATTGATTCCCGCACTTGTTGCAATACATTTTCTATTTCCCCCCAATTTGTTTGCATATCGATGTCGGGCGGTGCTCTTTAAAGCGCAATGCTAACTGTAGCGGTTAGTGTTCCGCGCCCATGAGGAAAAAGATATATCCGTCCCATGGATATGTGCGGTCAAGCGATCGTAGTCCAGTGGTTAGGACGGGAGCTTCCCAAGCTTCTGACCCGGGTTCGAATCCCGGCGATCGCACCATCCTGAGTTATAGGTATTTATTTTAATCCTGCATATGCACAGATGATAACATGCTCGAGATAGACAGTTCAAGAGGAGAGGGCGGCGGACAGATGGTCCGGACGTCCGTAGCGCTGTCTGCCATCACGGGCACTCCCACCAAACTTACCCGCATAAGGGAGACCCGCCCCACCAACGGCCTGTCAAAGCAGCATACCACTGCGATCAACGCAGTGGCAATGATGACCGGGTCAAGCGTGGAGGGGAATACCGTGGGTTCAAGCGAGCTCACCATCTATCCGGGAAACGAGGAGCATTCCTCGCTGAAAATGGACATAGGGTCAGCAGGCAGCATCAGTCTGGTCCTCCAGGCAGTCCTCCTTGCGGCAAGAAGGAACAAAGAACGGCTGACCATCGACATCACGGGCGGAACGAACGTTATGTGGGCCCCTCCCCTGGATTCTTATGAACTGGTCCTTTTCCCCCTCATGAAGAAGATGGGGATCAACGCGCAGCTGAACATTCTCAAGCGCGGATTCTACCCCATCGGCGGAGGGCATGTGGTGGTGACAATGGATCCTGTCGGAAAGATCTCTCCCCTTGAGATCAACGCCTTGGGCAGGCTGAAGTACATCAAAGTAAGGTGCTTCACTCAGCATCTGTCCGAGAGGATAGCCAATGACATGGTGGAAGCCTGCGTCAGTACCCTTGGCGACAGTCACGATATCGAAACGGAGGTGCAGAACTGCACGGGGAACTCCAGAGGGGCCGGGCTTGTCCTGGTGGCGAACTACGAGAACGGAAAGCTTTCAAGCAACGTTCTCACAACAAGAGGGCATTCCGCGGAGCAGTCCGGGATCGATGCCGCAAAGGACCTTCTCCAAGAAATGAACAACGGTTCCACGATAGATGTCCACACCGCAGACCAGCTCCTTCCCTACATGGCCATGGCCGACGGCAAGAGCAGCTTCGTCGTCTCCAGGATAAGCAAGCACCTGCTGAGCCAGATGGATACCTTAGAATCTTTTCTGAACGTCAGGTTCGGTGTCGAGAGAAAGAGCGACGGGTATCACTTCTCAGTTTCATCAGAGGGATATCCCTGAGACCCTTCATACACGTCAACTGCGCCATGTCCGCAGACGGGAAGATCGCAGGCACCGAGAGGAAACAGATAAGGATCTCATCGGATGAGGACAAGACCAGGGTCAGAGAA
The DNA here is from genome assembly GCA_009778575.1 of Methanomassiliicoccaceae archaeon. Classification (GTDB taxonomy): domain Archaea; phylum Thermoplasmatota; class Thermoplasmata; order Methanomassiliicoccales; family Methanomethylophilaceae; genus Methanoplasma. Next base: position 13,030 of record WRJJ01000014.1, on the reverse strand, counting down.
CTGAGGATGAAGTATGATGCGATACTTGTGGGCGTGGGCACCGTCCTTGCCGACGACCCCCACCTTACCGTAAAAGAGCTTGATTACGATACAAATCCCATCAGGATAGTAATAGATCCTCACGGCAGGACCCCCGATGACGCTATGGTGCTGGACGAGCGCGCGCCCACCGTCATGATCACCTCAAGCGAGTGCGACAGGGAATGGGACTGCGAAGAAACGATACGTTATGACGGCGAGCTCTGCCTTTCCGATATACTTGGGATCCTTGCCGAAGAGATAGGGATCGAGAGCATCCTCGTTGAGGGCGGGGGAGAAACAATAGCTTCCTTTTTCAGAGAAGGGCTCGTCGACAGATACACCGTATTCGTCGGCGGGCTGATCATAGGGGGGAGGACCGCCCCGACGCCTGCGGACGGGGACGGGTGGGTTGCCGAGGAAGGCGTCAAAATGGTTCTGAAGGACAGCACCGTGCGGGGGAACGGAGTGGTCCTTACCTTCGAGCCCGAGAAGAAATGAACACAGCGTCTGCGGCGTTTTACTGCGATATCTTCTTCAGGAAAAGTGTAATTTTTTACTCAATATTCCCCAGAAAAAGTGTAATTTTTTTATTAAAAATCGTCGAATAATCGTTATTAAATACTTAGCCAGACATATGATATTTGTGCTGCGTAGAAAAATAACAGAAAATCTGATGAAGTGGAAAGCCAACCCAAAGAGGCATCCTCTGCTGGTGACTGGAGCAAGACAGGTAGGGAAGACCTATTCAATAGAGGATTTCGCAGCAAAGAACTATGAGAGTTATATTTACATCAATTTCGAGAAGTCGCCGAGCCTAAGGAAAATCTTCAATGGCGACCTTGACATGGAAACCCTCATTATGAACATTACAGCCAGGTTCAGCGAGACGAAGATCGTTCCGGGAAAGACCCTCCTCGTGCTAGATGAGATTCAAAGCTGTCCGAACGCCAGAACGGCCATGAAGTCATTTTCCGGCGACCCGAGATTCGATGTCATCGCAACAGGCTCTCTCCTGGGCCTGAACCAAAGCGAGGTTTCCCTTTACCCCACAGGCTATGAAGAATATATGGAGATGTACTCTCTTGATTTTGAGGAGTTCCTCTGGGCGCTTGGTATCGGGGCCGATATCATATCGTCGGTCTCCACGAAATTGAACCTCAAAGAACCTCTGGATCCTTTCATCTTGGAAACATTCGAAGGGTACTTCAGGCAGTACATGGCCGTCGGTGGGATGCCGGGAGTTGTAGATGATTTCATCGTCAACAAAGATTTTGGGAGAGTTAGGGCCATACAGAAGAATATTATCAGGTCTTATGAGGATGATATTTCCAAGTATGCAAAGGGGGTGGTTCGGACAAGAGCTAAAGAATGCCTGTATTCCATTCCCGATCAGCTCGGACGCAGATTCCGTTACAATGAAGTGACAGGTGTCCACGGCGCCCGCAGGTCGATGTATGACGGCGGCATAGAGTGGCTTATCGGGGCCGGCGTGGTCTTCAAAAGCTACAAGATCACGGAACCAACCCCTCCACTTACTTACAACCGCGACATGGCATTGTTCAAACTGTTCCTTCATGATGTGGGTCTGTTGGTATGCATGATGGAAAGTGACACCGTATCTATGCTTTTAGAAGGGAGCCCATTGGTGAACTGGGGCAAGGTAGCGGAGAGCGCCGTCGCATGCGAGATTGTCAGGAAACAGATAGAGCCCATGTATTTTGAGGATAAGAATCTAGAAGTGGATTTCGTTACTGTCATTGAGAGGGATGTGGTCATGACAGAGGTTAAATCAGGCAACAACAAGATGTCCAAATCGCTTGATTCGGTAATGTCGAGGAAGATCGGACATATACGTGGGGTCAAGCTTGAGAGGAGCAATGTCATAACAGACCACACCGGGGTGGAGCATTACCCTCTGTTTGCGGCCGCATTCATATTCCCGGACGATTCCGGATACAAACTATGACGGCGCTCGTTCCTTGAGCGCGTTTCTCAAACTTTTTGCATATTTATGTGATGAGCCTCAACGGAGTAACCCCCAAATAAAGCAAAGAAAGCCAATGGTTTTTTACTAAAACCACATTACACATATGATTAAATGGGGTTCATCTCTCTTAATTGTCCAAATTGTGCGGGAGACATTCAGCTTGATGACAATAAAGAGTTTGGTTTCTGCATGCATTGCGGCCATAAAGTGATATTGAGGGACTCTTTGCCACAAAAAATTATCATCAGCCAGTCGGATAAAGTTGTTAAAAATTGGATCGCCTTGGGAATACATGTCATTGAATCAGAAAACTATGATGCGGCAGATGATTATGCAGATAAAATCCTTGAACATGACATTGAGGTCGGCATAGCATGGTTCTTGAAGGGGTGTGCTGCCATCCAATATTCCGACAGATCCCTGGAAGCTTTCAAATGCTGGGCCAAGTCGTCAACATTAATGAGCCTTGATGAGAAAAAGGACAACTTTGAAACTTTTCTTTATTTGCTTACAGCAATGTCAGAAGAGGAGCAAGAGAACCTGGCTGTTGCCGTTGACTACTACCTTTCCGGTTTTGATAATGATGCGATGTGTTCATTGTATTATGAAGGTGCCATTTTTCTTTTTGAATCGTCAGGAAATCAAACCTATAATGCGTGCACAGATATGCTTTACGTTTCAGACTGCATGCTCATTCAATCAATTCGTTGTGACAATGATTGCCAGAGCATTTTAGACAGCTATCAGAAATTATTGAAGGTTGTATCTCGCCGCAAAGTGATAAGTCAGGGCGATGCGAGATTTGATGCCTTCATAAGCCACCACCAAGAGGTGGTGGGAGTTTTACGGGACATTGCGTCCAACTTTTCCGAAACTGACCAAAAAGTGGCACTTGATTACTGGAAAAAGAATGTAAAAAGACGCATTGAACTGAACGATGTGATAAGCGATGCGGGAAGTGAATATCGTAGGGCGAATGAAGGATTGTTTGGTAAGTCTCAAGTAAAAAAGAAGGCCATCGAATCAATTAGGGCCGCATATTGGGAAATCGCCTACCCTACACGTGGAAAATAATGAGTACACATACATTTTTACTTTCGAGTAAAAAAACTCCCCCTACCCAATGCCTTTATAATCCTAATAGATTGACAGAATAGGAGAGTTGGTCTTGAAAGCGAGGATCGGGGATGAGGTCAGGGACCTGAGGGCGGTCTGGTTCGATAACGGGAAAGTTATGATGATCGACCAGAGAGAGCTCCCTCATAAGATAGAGATAGTGGGGTTTGACGACCACATGGGAGTAGCAGAGGCCATTAAGAACATGACCACTCGCGGCGCGCCTGCGATAGGCGCCGCCGCCGCTTACGGAATGTGCCTCGCATCCCTTTCGGGGATCGACCTTGACCGTGCATCGAAAGACATCAAGGCCGCGAGACCCACCGCCAACGACCTTTTCTTTGCTGTAGATCATATGTACGCTCTTCTGAAGAGTGGTTCAGATCCGGTCAAGGCTGCTGACGGTTATGCGGATATGATCGTTGACAAGTGCACAAAGATCGGAGAGTACGGCTCGTCCCTCATAAAGGACGGCATGAAGATCATGACCCACTGCAATGCGGGGGCCCTCGCAACGGTAGACGTAGGCACGGCATTGGCCCCGATGCGGAAGGCCTGGGCTGACGGAAAAAGATTCTTTGTCTACGCCTCAGAAACAAGACCCAGACTCCAAGGGATGCAGCTTACCGCATGGGAATTGGGACAGGAGGGGATAGATCATGCAGTTATCCCGGACGGTGCCTCCGCCTATTACATGGAAAAAGGAGTGGACCTGATAATAACGGGTGCGGACCGCATAACCGCCAACGGGGATTTCGCCAACAAGATAGGCACTTTCGACAAAGCGATCGCGGCGAAGCATTTCGGCATACCTTTCTACGTGGCCGCTCCCGTCTCAACATTTGATTTCAATACAAGAACGGGCAAAGAGATAGAGATAGAACAAAGATCGGAGAAAGAGGTCACGGAGATATACGGCATGAGAATAGCTCCTGCAGGGTCTCCCGCCCTCAATCCCGCATTTGACGTGACACCGGCAGAGCTCGTTGCCGGATTCATTACGGAGAAAGGGATATTTTCTCCGAAGGATATCAGGAAGGTGATCGATGATGAATGAACAGTTCGCACGCAGCAAGCTTACAGAGGTATGCAAACTCCTATATGACAGGAACCTCACCGTCTCGGCCGGAGGCAACATGAGCCTGCGCCTTAATGAAAAAGAGTTCATAATAACGCCTTCCGGAAGGAACAAAGGTCTGCTGAGGCCGGAGGACATGGTGCTCATGAACCTAAAGGGAAAGAAGCTCTCTGACGGGAAGCCGTCCATGGAGAAAGGATTCCACACCGCATTGTTTAACGCGAACCCGGAAACCGCTTCGGTGATACACTGCCACCCCCTTTACTGTACGGCGCTTGCCGTCAAAGGAGAGAAGATAAAGAGCACGCTCACGCCGGAAGGGGTGATCCTTCTGGGAGAGGTCCCGACCATCGGCTACTTCACGCCGGGATCGAAGAAACTGGTCGATGCGGTCGCAGAGCACTCATCGTGCAAAGCCATGCTGATGGAAAGACACGGGGCGATAACGCAGGGCCGGACCTTGGAAGAGGCCTTCAACAGAATGGAAGAGCTGGAGTTCCAGGCTAAATTGCAGATGCTCGCAGGCGATGCCGCGGAACTTCCTGCGTCAGAGATAAAGAAACTTTCGAAGATGTGATCCCATGGCAGTGCTTGTAACAAAATGGTTCGGGGTCTTTCTCATAGACGAGAAAACGGGAAAGGTCATTGATAAAAGACTGATGCCCAAGGATCCCGATGCCATTGCGGAGAAGCTCGCATCCGTGCAGAGAGGCTCCGTGCTCGAGGAGGAAAAAGAGCTTGCGGAAAAACTGCCGAAGATATTCGTATCCAACACCAGGCAGTCGGAGCTTGGAAAGCCCATATTCTACGATTCGTCTTTCCTTGACCCAAGGTCATTCGGGTTCACGGAAGATATCATGCACAGCGCTATGCTGGGTCTTGGGAAATTAAGGACCTCGGAACCCGTTCCCCGCGACAGGAGCCTGGTGCATGCGATAAGAGGGTTGGACGACCTCATCGAGAGCGCCAACCTTTTGAATGAGAGACTTCACGAGTGGTACGGTATGTATTTTCCCGAATTGTCGGATATAGCGAAGGATGAGCGATACGCCGAGCTGATAGCAGAGCACGGCGATCGGGAGAGCATCATCAAAGCCCTCGACATCAACATCAGTTCAATGGGCGCCGAGTTTGACGACGGCGACATGAAAGGAGTAATGGGGCTTGCGGACACCGCGATAAGGCTTTATGAAGAGAAAGAGAGGATGGAATCGTTCATCTCCGATATAGCCTCGGAGACCGCACCGAACATGTGCGCCCTTGTGGATGCTCCGCTTTCAGCGAGACTGATCTCCTTGGCCGGAGGGTTGGAACGCCTATCCACTCTGCCGTCATCCACGGTGCAGCTGCTGGGAGCCGAAAAGGCCATGTTCAGACACCTGAGATCAGGCAAGCGCCCCCCGAAACACGGAGTGATATATCAGCATCCGGACGTCCATCGATCCCCTTATTGGCAGAGGGGGAAGATAGCCAGGGCCCTTGCGGGAAAAGTGCTGATCGCCGCTAAGATCGATGCCAACAAAGGAGAGTTCAGAGGAGATATGCTCAAAAATGAATTCGAGGCACGCGTCAACGACATAAGGGAAAGATACCCCGAGGCTCCGAAAAAGCCAAAGAGCCAGAATACTTCAGGAAAGAGACGCTCCAACAAACCCCGGCGCTGATGCCCTTTAGGGTCTCCCTACTGAATGGCCATATTTCTCTGCATTTTCCACCTTAGCCTTCAGAACACTCATGTCTAGTTTCTCAGGGTTGCGTTTGACCGAGTGTTATCAGATTACCGTAATGCAAATTACCGTAATGCAAATTACGATAATTCAGATCATTTCTGTTCATGGAGCAATGAACTGACATAAACTCCCTGCTTGCGCTTGATCCGTTTCTACCTACCTAATGCATCAAATATCTCATCAGTGAGCCCGATCCGAATGTTCCAGTGTGAAAACGACCGCGGCGAAAATTGAGAAACAGCTCTCTTTACAAATATATGTTTAAATATTTAGGGGAAGATAGGGAATTTCAATAAAAATGCTGTCTCGACCATTGTGTCTCAGTTTGTCCGGCATCCCGGGAGGGGGTCAGGCTACCGGCCGACGGCATGAGGAAGGTTAAAAAATGTGGGAAATGAAAGAGATCAGAGAATTGAAGGTCGGAAGGTACGTCAACATTGACGAGTCCCCCTGTAAGATCATATCGATCAGCACATCGAAACCCGGAAAGCACGGATCCGCAAAGGCCAACATCGAGGCTGCGGACATATTCACCGGTGCAAAAAAATCCATAAACGCCCCCGTGAGTACAAAGGTGCAAGTCCCTCAGATAGACAAAAGGAAAGGACAGATAGTATCGATACAGGGCAACGAGGTCCAGATAATGGACCTTGAGACCTTCGAGACCTTCTCCATGGCCGTCAACGATGACTGCGAGAGCGACATTGTGGCAGGCGGAGAGGTCTTGTACATAGTTGCCATGGGCAGGAACAAGCTCCTGTAAGGTGACGCCCGTGCCGTATGGGATATCCTATGCCGGCGCAGAGTCGGACTACGATTCCGCCGACGTGTTCATGCTGGGCATCCCATATGACAGGACATCCAGCTTCAGACCCGGCTCCGGACAGGCGCCTTTCGAGGTAAGAAAGGCCTCCTACAATTTTGAGGAGATCTGTTTCGAGCACGGTCTTGATCTTCCTCAACTCAACATCTTCGATCAGGGGAATTGCGAAAGCCCCTTCCTGCCGGAGGATATGATCGAAGAAGTGAAGTTCTTCATGGCTCCGGCCGTGAAGAGCGGCAAATTCACCATTGCGATCGGCGGCGAGCACTCGGTCAACATCCCGATCATTCGATGTTTCGAAAAAAATGATATCTCTCTGATAACGATCGACGCCCATCTTGATTCAAGGGACGATTACCTTGGAACAATATACAGCCACGCCTGCGTCACAAGGCGCGCCGCAGAGCAACTTGGCATAGATAACGTGTTCGCTCTGGGAGTGAGATCCATTTCCAGAGAAGAACTGGAAAGAGAGGATGTGGTCCCCCATATAACGTCCTTTGATATCAAAGAAAAAGGAATGGAATGGGCCGTGAAAAAAGCGTTGGACAGTGTGAAGAACGAGCGCATATACCTTTCTTTGGATATTGACGGCATCGACCCCGCCTATGCGCCCGGCACCGGTACCCCGGAGCCTTTCGGCCTGGACCCGATGGATGTAAAGAATGCCATCGGCCTTATCGGAAGCAGATTAGCGGGATTTGACGTTACCGAGGTCTGCCCTCCCGCCGACCCTTCCGGCATAACATCGATACTCGCCGCAAGGTTCATTAACGAAGTAATTGCCGTCCGTTCAAAATATCTCAGCTGAGATCCTGCAGACATTCTCGGACCAGGTTCTCGTACCTCTCCGCCCTTCCTTCTGCGACATCGGCATCCTTCGATTCTGAGAAAACCCTGAATAACGGTTCCGTGCCGGAAGGCCTTGCGAGGACCCACCCGTCATCGAATATTATCTTCATGCCGTCCGTACGGTCTATCTTTGCCCCTGCGCTTTCTTTCGCTATGCGGTCAAGGACATCCTTCTTCATCTCATTGGGGCACTCTACTTTCTTCTTCACCGTATAATATGTCGGAAGTCTGGATATCTGATTCTCCAGAGGCCCTTCTTTGACTATGCACTCCAGCATTTTGGCGACCGCCATACCTCCGTCCCTGCAATATTGGTGATCGGGAAATATCAGCCCTCCATTCTCCTCTCCGCCGAATACGGCGCCTGCCTCCATCATTCTTCTGGCAACGATGGGGGACCCCACCGCGGTGTACTCGATGACACCGTGCGCCTCCTCCACGACCTCTTCCACAAGCGACGAAGTACTGACAGGGGTTACGATCAGCCCCGCCCTTTTTGATAGGGCATATCCGGATAGAAGTGCCAGACTCTTGTCTCCGCTGACATATTTACCGTTGGTGGTAATGAACACGCATCTGTCTGCGTCCCCGTCGTGCGCTATACCGAGATCGGATCCCATGGACTCCGTCAGCGACAGCAGGTCTCCGACGTTCTCCTCGGTCGGCTCACTGGGGCGTCCCGGGAACTCCACTTGGGGATTGGAGTTGATGGTTATGACCCTCACATTCAGCTTCTTGAGCAGAAGAGGCGTGGTCTCATACGCTGCGCCGTTGGCGCAGTCGAGACATACTTTCAATTCCGCTTTCCTTATGGCTTCCGCGTCCACTTTGGAGATGATCGCATTGACATATTCTTCCGCGGCGTCCCTTACCCTTTGCATACTGCCGATGGTGTTCCACGATGCGCAGAGGATATCGTTTGAATAATGCGCCTCTATTTCCTCTTCGTCCTTCCGGCTGGCTTCCGTGCCGTCTGATGAGATGCATTTTATCCCATTGAACTGAGGCGGGTTATGGGATGCCGTTATCATCACCCCTCCCCTCACATCGTCGTGGGTCTTCACATAATATTGGATGGCGGGGGTCGGCAGCACACCGAGATCGATGACGTCCGCACCGACCGACATTATCCCCGAGGACACTGCCATCTTTATCATATGAGCGGAGTTCCTCGTGTCTGTGGCAATAGCCACCGTTCCTCCCATCACTGTGCCTATGGCTTTTCCCATCTGAAGTGCCAGATCGGAGGTCATGTCCTCGTTAACGACCCCTCTCACTCCATTTGTTCCGAAAAGCCTTCCCGGCACCTCACATCCTCCTCGCGACCAGCATGATGGATATCGTATCGGCGCACGTTTTGCAAGTGTCGGCGGCCATCTCCAGTGTGAAAATAAGCTCTCTCATAAGCATTACCGCGCGGGGATCCATAGGCGAAAGATGGACATGCTTTATGCATGAGAAGTACAACCCGTCAATTATCTTCTCCTGGTCGTATACCGCTTCTATGTTCCTTATGGTCTCCGGCGTTCCGGTATCCATGTTCTCAACTATCTTGACCAGATGCTTTACCGCGGGGATCAGCTCTGCGGACATCTTTCCTATCTCCTCCCAAATGTAATCCGGGACGAGCGCATTGGTCTCTTTCAGCAGTTGGATGTGGATCGCGCCCTCTTTGGCCCAATTGGCGATCTGGTCCATTTTCCTTATGAAGTGTATCAGATCCTCCCGCTCCTGAACGCTCAGTTCTCCCCCTGACACGTCGGCGCAGAGCTTGTCCTCGATCCTGTCCGCTTCCCTTTCGGATTTCATAAGCCTCTCGACACACTTCATCGCGTCCACCGGGTCCCCCCTGCCCATCGCTATTATCGCGAGGTCCAGCTCTGTCACGGCGTCCTGGACCGCCAGGCCGTGGCTTCTGGAACCCATTCTTACAGTTTCTTCCTTCCTCTTGGAAAACCACACCATTATTCCTTTCTTCTCACTCAAGTTTTATCGCCTCTTCCAGTCCTTCTTCCGGTCTTGCAAAGACCTTCGTTGCTTTTTTGTTAAAAACGAGGTACACTTTACCGCCTACCTGCGGTACCTCATCGTTCGATGAAACGTTATAGTCTATGTAATCGCTGGTCTCCGCCTGCGTCCTTACCCTCCAGTATGTTCCCATGAACACTACTCCTATCACCTCAGCTTTGAGACCGTCGTTCGCGGTATATACATTCTCTGGGCGCACCGATATCACAACAGGATCCCCTGTCTCAAAATTTGATTTGGATGCTCTTACGGTCTGCCCTCCCCTCAGTCTTACGGCTGTCTTCCCGGTCTTCGTTTTGCCCATGACGGTGCACTCTAGAAGGTTCGTTTCGCCGATGAAATACGCTGCGAATATCGAACTCGGATTTCTGTACAGGTCCAGGGGGGTTCCCACTTCCTGTATGCCGCCGGCCCTCATCAGTATGATCCTGTCGGATACAGACATTGCCTCTTCCTGATCGTGGGTCACGTGGAGCACCGTTATGCCCAGTTTCTTTACCAATCTTCTTATCTCGTATCTTAGTTCAACGCGGACGCGCGCATCCAGCGCCGACAGGGGTTCGTCGAGCATCAGCATCTTTGACCCTGACGCAAGTGCTCTCGCCAGCGCGACCTTCTGCTGCTCTCCCCCGGAGAGCTCGGAGGGGAACATTCCCGCGCGATCGAACATTTTGACAAGTTCCAAATGATCCTTTGCTATCCTGTCGATCTCTTCTTCGGGCATATCTCTCACTCTCGGGCTGTACCCTACATTGTCCTCGATCGACATATTGGGGAACAGCGCGATGTTCTGGAACACATACCCCGTGTCCCTGTCCTCCATGGGGATGTCCGTAACGTCCTCCCCGTCAACAAATACTCTCCCTTCGGTTGGTTTCCATATCCCCGATATCACTTTGATCAGGGTCGTTTTGCCGCACCCGGACGGCCCCAGAATGGTCAGGTATTCTCCCTTGGCTATGGAAAGGCTGATGTCCCTCACTGCATAGAAATCTCCGAATCTCATTGAGATATTCTCGAGTTTTATCTTCATCAGTCCAACCTCAGTTCTTCTTCTATGCCTTCCGGCGGTATCTCGAAGACGACCGCCTTCTCCGGCAGCCAAGAGACCATTACTTCATCGCCGGCCCCATAGTCATCATATTTTCTGTTTGGGAGTTTGGAAGATACCAGTCCGATGCCTTCCGCATCCACTTCTATCGTTATGGTGGCCCCCTCATAGAGGATCCTTTCCACTCTTCCTCTGAAGAACCCCTGCGGCAGCTCGGGCTCCGGTTTCTCCTCCGTTGGCTGCTGGATCACGGGGATCCTTGTGGAGCCGATCTTTATTGCCACGGCGACATCCGTTCCTGCCGGAATGTCGGTCTTTCGCGCTTTGATCATCGTGCCGCATTCCAGTTCTATCTCCGAGAACATATCGTCCACTGAGCGTAGCTTCCCCAAGAATACGTTGGACCTCCCCACAAAATTCGCCACAAATGGGGTCAGCGGGTTCTGGAACACCTCCATCGGCGTGCCGATCTGCACTATCCTTCCGTTCCTAATGACCGCAATGCGGTCCGCCATCTCCAGGGCCTCGTCCTGATCGTGCGTAACGTGTATTGCGGTGAGGCCCATTTCTTTGACAAGGGACTTCAGCTCCTGCCTCAGTTCCAGTCTGAGCCTGGCGTCAAGCGCCCTGAGGGGCTCGTCGAGAAGCAGGATGTCGGAGTTCGACGCAAGCGCTCTTGCGAGAGCGGTCCTTTGCTGCTGCCCTCCGCTGAGTTCGTGAGGATATGCGCCCACTTTGTTCTCCATGTGCACCATCCTTATCGTACTTTTGACCAGCTGCTTCGCGGCCTCCTCGTCCCACTCTTTGATCTGCGGAGAGAACATCACATTCTCATATACTGTCTTCGGGGGGAACAGAGAATAAATCTGCGACAGCATCGTCGCCTTCCTTTCGCTTACGGGCATGTTCGTCACATCATTGCCGTTGAACAACACCCCTCCGCTGTCGGGTTTCGTAAGCCCGCATATCATCCTGAGACATGTGGTCTTCCCAGACCCGGTGGGACCAAGCACGCAAAGATATTCTCCGTCATTCACCTTTAAAGACAATTCGTTTGCCGCCAAACATCCTCCGTAGTCTTTGACCAGTTTATCCAACGTGATCTCAGGCACGGCGACCACCTCTGCTTATCAGCACCCTGATGGCAAACATGAACACAAAACAGATCGCTATCAGAATTATCGAACAGAGCGCCGCTTCCGAATAATTATTGGCTTTTATCAGATCCATAATGTATATCGGCACTGTTTTTACGGAATCGCTTATCGCGATGGTCGCTCCCGTCTCCCCCAGACTCCTTGTGAACGCCAGTATGGCTCCCGCTATGATGGACGATTTGATTATCGGCATCAGCACCTTGGAGAATGCTTGGAATGGCTTCGCCCCGAGAGTCATGGCAACTTCTTCGTACGAAGCGTCCACCTCTTCGACCGCACCGGAAATGTTCCTTACAACAAGCGGGAAAGTGAACGCGATGTGCCCCAGTATCACCATCATCAGGCTCAAAGAATCTCCTGCGTATATGCTTCCCCAGAACAGTGCCAGCGAGAATCCTAAAGCGGTAGTTGGTATAATCAGCGGAACATTGACAAGGCTATCCAATATCTTGCCGAACTTGGTGTCCCTTTTTCTTGCGATGTACAGCGCCACAGGTATACCGAACACTATGTCAAAGATCACTGCGGCCCCTGCGACCAGGAACGAGATCCCCGTCGCGGCCATCAGCGCCCCGTAATCGATGTCTGCTGTCGGCTGTGTCAGGAAGGTAAAGATATAGAAAGTAGGGAGAAGGACAATGACCGTAAGGAAAGCTATGGAGAATGCGTCCTTGAGCTTAGGTGCCGCCCCTCTGCTCAGTTTCCTTCCCAGCTGAGGCCATACCTTTCTCATAGGTATCTTGAACCTCATTATCACTAACTTTACCACCAGCAGCAGAAGGAGCGCCAATATTATCATCAGCACGCTTATCAGGATCATGGGGCCCATCGCCGCATCGACGCCGTATGTCGCTTTCATGTAAGCGATGAAAGTCGGTCCCGTGAAGAATGTGGAATCAACACCCATCATCTGCAAAGCGATGAATGTCCCACCTGTTTCGGAAAGGGACCTGGCAAAACAAAGTATAGTGCCTGTCACCAGACCGGCTCGGAAGAGGGGGAGGGTTATTGTCCTTACCGCCGTGAATCTTGATGCGGAAAGGGTCATCGCCGCCGTCTCATAATTCGGCTCTATCTGCTCCAAGATGGCGGACAGGGACCTTACCATGTAAGGGTATGTGAAAATTATGTGCAGAAGGATCATCATGAGGAATGGGGACATTACCAGCCCCAGCCCGGGTATGCTT
>WRJJ01000013.1 GCA_009778575.1 Methanomassiliicoccaceae archaeon | reverse complement strand
CATAGGCTCTGCACGTCTCGTCATCCATCCACAGCATATATCCTGCAAGCACTCCGAGATCGAAGCCGTATGCGCTTGTGAGTTCTCTGAGCTTTTTTCCGTACTCGTTCCTCCAGGCGATCTCATCGCTTTTTCGTATATCCGGACGGAACTCCTTCCAGGATAAGGTTATCAGAGGTATCCCGTAGCCTTCGACCATCTCAAAGAACATCTTCCTCTGTTCTTTTTTTGGATTGGGGTCCTCCTCGTTGTTCCAATTGCAGAAAACGAATGAGATGTCAACGTCTATCAGGCCCTGTTCCTTTTTGTCCATGACTTCTTTCAAAAGATTCCTGGAACCCGGACCTCTTCCTGTTGAGAACCATCCTAGCCTGAGCATTATATCATTCAACAGAAAGGCGTGAGGATATATTTCTTTAGTGTCGTTCGGTGTGCGCACCCACGGCGGGCACGGCACGAAAGCATCCGCCGCCGAACGTCAGACATCAAAAATGACGGTCACCGACGGTTCATCGGCATTCACAGACATCATGTGAAAGGTCACCGCTTTGATCTCAGACCTTATTCTGTGCCTGCTTCTGTCCAGGACCTCTCCCTTTCCTTTGCATATCAGCCCGCCGTCGACGAATACGACCTCAAGCTCGCAAAGTATGATCCCGTCGCAGTCCTCGATGAAGAGCAGCTCCGACAGGAAAGAATATAGCAGCTCTTCGGGCTCACTCCCGGACGCCTTTATCTCGAACGTATCGTTCGGCACGATCCCGTAAAGGTCCACCGTCTGGTCGAAAAGAGCGTAGCCCGCATTTGCGAAGCATTCCTCGAGCGTTTTTCCGTAAGCTTTGACCATCAGGTCTGCCGTATGGTCGATGAGTTCGTATCTTCTCACGATTTTGGATATGACGGCGGGGTATTTGGCATTGCTGTAGACCACAGCACAGTAGGCGCTTAGTTACACAATCAGTATTTTAGATCCTTAAGAATGATTTCGCACTGTGCTCTCAGTTCTGGGATAAGGTCTGCAGAGGTCTTCCACACAATATGGAGATCGGCTTTTCCGTAGTGGTGGACGATCACATCTCTGAATTTTGCGATTCTGCTCCATTCTATTGCAGGATACCTCTCCCGAAGCCTCGTTTTGAAAGGCTTTTGACGGATTCTCATATCTGGATAAGCGAGAACGCACAACTGCTTTGAAGAGTATAACTGTCTAAAAAATCTTCTTCGTCTCTGCCGAGTTCTTCCATGACCTCGTCTATTCGGTCGCAGTATTCTATAATTGTTTTTATGTCGCTAATGTCACGCTTTATAAACAAGTCTTCCGTCATTCAGCACTTCCTTTGCAAAATCTCCTTCCAACGTACGTTCGCTTATGACATCCACGGATCCCCCCAGGGCAGATTCAAGATCAATTATGAAACCGCACATTTTTATGAGGTCATCGATCCTCCCGAGGCTGACACAGAAATCGTAGTCGCTTTCTTCGTCGGAATCTCCGCGCGCCATTGAACCAAATAAGACAACCCTTTCTACCCCATACTCTTCGGCAATAGGTCTGACGATATCGCATAACTTTTCGAATGGAACCGCACTCGTCCCGACCGTGCTCATGACACGGAATATGCGATGCGAGGTTTAACCATTATGCTTCATGAACAATACGGCTTAATAATAAGTCAAAAAAGCTTTCTTAGTGAATATCATAAGAGAACTTGCAGGATGCGGCCGTCTCGTGTGCTTTGTTGGATAATTCTTTTTGATTGTTTTTGGCTCGCATTTGGTACCGTTCCGTTGCGTTTGTATCCGTTCGATGGGCCCGCCAGAGACGCGGTTGTGCGATGCAGACCTTATCTTGTCCTTGTTTCAAAGGATAGTTTCACATCCATGCCGAGCGACAGCTTTTCCTTTGTACGCACTTTAGCCGGCAAGGCGATCAAATGCGTACCATCTCCCATAGGCAGCAACGATGTAGGCCAGCTTGAATTTCCGACCTTAGCTGTTATTGCGATCACTCCGCGGTCTGCAAGATGTTCAAGCGGCTTGCTTAACCCGATCGGCACAGAAACATAGTACCAGCCCCTCTCGCGTTCAAACAATTCGACCTTGGCGCTGAATGTATTGTTCATGTTGATCGTCTTCTGCTGCCCTTTAGGTCGTAGCATCTCATTATTGTTCTCATATAATTTCAGATTATGCTCCCAGACGGGTCTTCGCCGTTGCGTCTTCTCTGCAAGATCTCCGGCAGATGTGCGTTCGCTTATGGTTTCCGCATATCCTCCATTGAACCGCACTGCTTAAAACGGTTCTCGGCCCATTCGGCCTGGATGCAGCCGCCTCGTGCGTAAACCTTAATACGGGTCATCCGATTTCTCCGTTCATGCGCATTACCATCGTCGGTTGCGGTTCGATCGGCTCCAAGCTTGCAAAGGCTGCCGATGAGATGAGCGAGGTCAAAAGGATCTATCTCATGGACAAAAGGAAAGAGGTCGCCGAGGGCGTGGCGGCGGGTCTGAACAAAGCCATAGTGATAAGTTCCGTCGAAGAGGAACTGTATCATTCGGACCTGGTCATCGAAGCGGCTTCTCAGGAAGCGGCGAAAGAGATCCTTCCGAAAGTGGTGGCAAGAGGCGTGGACATAATGATAATGTCAGTCGGTTCACTGGTGGACGACGACTTCAGGAAAATGATTTTCGACAAGGCCAGGGTCAGCGAGGCAAAGGTGTACATACCCACCGGCGCACTTTGCGGCGTAGACGGCCTGCAGTCCGCTTCCGTGGACGAGATAGATGAAGTGGAACTGATCACAATGAAAGGCCCAAAGAGTCTTCTCGGCGTTGAATACATGATGAGCAAAGGGATAGACGTGGAGAAGATCACCGAGAGGACGGTCATCTATTCCGGATATGCCAGAGAGGCTGTGAAACTGTTCCCGAGGAACATCAACGTGGCGGCCACGGTGAGTCTGATGGGAATAGGCTTCGACAAGACCAAGGTGGTAGTTGTGGTGGATCCGGAGATAAAGAGCAACTCCCACGAACTTAAGGTCAGAGGGAGGTTCGGGGAGATGAACTGCCACACCTACAACTATCCTGAGCCAGACAATCCCAGGACATCCCACCTGGCGACCCTTTCCGCCATAGCGGCCCTGAAGAGGATAGTCCGCAATGAATGGTTCGGCATCTGAGCAAACATTTTAGTGGATATTATTTTATTATCATTCATGAAAGGGTCCCGTGCCGAAAGGCTGATCTCCAACGCAGAAGGGCTTGATGCGATAGTCGTAATGAACGACGGAAGCCCGTTCCTGGACTCTGCCTTCTGGTATCTTACGGAATTGACGGGAGGGTCGTTCGAGGGGTCCATCGCAGTCGTCGGAAAGGATGGGAGTCTGGATGTGATCGTAAGCATCCTCGAAGAGGAAACTGCGATGTCCGGCAAAGGGAATGTGCACGTCTACCGTGGCCGCGAAGAAAGGGACAATTACCTGAAAGAGGCCTTGAAAGGCGCTTCAAAAGTGGGGTTCAACATTCATAACGCATCCTATTCGATGGTAGATCACGTGAAAAGGACGGTCAAGGGGATCAAGGTCAAGGATGCATCAGCGGCAATATCTTCCACGGTATCGGTGAAAGACGACAAAGAGATCGGATCGATAAGGAAAGCATGCGGGATATCCTCACGGGTCGCCGGGGAGATACCGGACATGCTCTCGGAGGGCGTGACAGAGAGGGAGGTCGCTTCCAGAATGGATGCAAGGATGATGGAACTGGGCGGCTCAGGGAACGCCTTCGACACGATATCCGCCTTCGGTGCCAATAGTTCTAAACCGCACCACTCTCCGACAGATCAGAAGCTCAGGAAAGGCGACACGGCGCTCTTCGACTTCGGCACCAAGTACGAGAGATACTGTTCGGACATGACCAGGACGGTCTTCCTTTCAAGGCCGCCGGAGATCCTGGAGCGGGCGTATCAAATAGTGTTGGAGGCCCAGACCGCGGGCATCGAGAAATATATGGACGGGGCACCGGCCAAAGATGCGGACCTGGCCGCGAGAGAGATAATAGACAGGTCGGAGTTCAAAGGGAGGTTCATACACTCATTCGGTCACGGCATAGGCATGGACGTCCATCAGGACATCTCCGTCTCTCCGAGGTCCGAACAGATATTGAAAGAGGGCAATGTGGTATCCGCAGAGCCCGGGATATACATCCCCGGAGTGGGCGGGATAAGGATCGAGGATACTTGCCTGATAACAAAGAACGGGTGCGAAAGACTCACCGATTTTGATAGGTCCTTCACAATAATCTGATCAGAACGCTTTTTCCAATGTGATCGGCTGGCGGTCGCCGGCATCTTCCATCGTCGAATAGTCTCCGATCATGCGGCCGATCTTTGCGACAGGATAGCGAGATACGGGGTGGTCGTCCTCGCCGCTCAGCGGCGTGGGGCCGAAGAATATGCAGAACGCGCCGACCTTGGGCCAGTAAGCGATATCGCCCGCTTCCAATTTTGTTACAAGCTCTTTGGGATCGGCATTATCGACGGGCATCTCGAAGTATATCTGACACCCGAGCATATTGATAGTAAAGGTAAGAGGTAAAGAGAGCCAGATGGCGTTGGATATATCCGAATCATCAAGTTCGGCGAGGTACTCGTCGTTCCTTGTTCTGATACGGATCCTGCTCATCGCCATCGGCCTTTTGAGTTTATTTTCTTTCGAAGAGGTGTCTTATCTCTTTGCCGACCACTTCGAGCTGCAGTTTCTTCTCGTCCTCTTCCAGTCTCTTGAGGTTCACAAGGCCTGCCGCCCACTCCGCGCGCCAGTCGTCTTTGAACTTGCCGGACTCGATGTCATTGAGGATGGACCTCATTCCGTTCAGGGACTCCGCGGTTATGACCTTGTCCCTTCTGGTGAGCCCGCCGTACTCCGCTGTGTTGGAGACCACGTGCCACATGAGTTCGAATCCTCCCCTGTTTATCAGGTCGTCGATGAGCTTCACTTCATGCAGCACCTCGAAATAGGCCATCTCAGGAGGGTACCCTCCCTCGACCAGCGTCTTGAATCCTGCCTTGATGAGGGCGGTAAGCCCCCCGCAGAGGACCGCCTGCTCTCCGAACAGGTCCGTCTTTGTCTCGTTGTCGAAGGTGGTCTCGAACACTCCCGCGCGGGTAGACCCGAGCCCTTTCGCAAGTGCCAGAGCGATATTCTTCGCGTTGCCCGTAGCATCCTGGTACACGCAAACGAGTGCGGGGACACCGAACCCCTGAAGGAAAACTTCTCTCTCCATGTCGCCGGGGGATTTGGGCGCCATCATTATGACGTCCACATCCTTCGGCGGGACGATGAGTTTGTATGTTATCGCAAACCCGTGGGCGAACTCAAGCGCCGCGCCTTTTTTGAGGTTAGGTTCGACATACTGTTTGTATATGTCCGGCTGGATCTCGTCGGGAAGCAGGATCATCACCACATCCGCCCCCTTGACGGCATCGGCGAACTCGGCCACCTTGAGCCCGTCCTCCTGCGCCTTCTTCCAAGATTTTCCGTCCTTTCTCAATCCGACCGTCACATCCAATCCGGAGTCATGGAAGCAGAGCGCCTGCGCTCTCCCCTGTGCTCCGTATCCCAGCACTGAGACCTTCTTTCCCTTGAGGACATTCATGTCCACATCTGAGTCGTGGTAAATTTTCATAGTATCTACCTTAAGCTAAGAGGTTCAACTCTTCGACACACTAATACTTATCGTATGCGTCAGAATTTGCAGCGTCCTTTGATCAGCGGTACCGCCGGGTTCGCGGGTATCATGGGTGTTATATCCTCTTCGCAATCCACCATGATCTCTACGAGACAGGTCTCTCCGCATTCGAAGGCGGACCTGAGAGCGTCATGTATCTCTCCCGGCCTGTCCACATGAATGCCCTTTGCGCCGAATGCCTCTGCTATCTTCACGAAGTCGGGATCCGCTCCTAGTTTGGTGCCGCTGTATCTTTTGTCCCAGAACAGTTTCTGCCACTGCCTGACCATCCCCAGCCATCCGTTGTTCAGCAGGCATATCACAACAGGAAGGTCCTCCGCCACCGACGTCGCTATGTCCTGCATGACCATCTGCAGACCGCCGTCGCCGGTGATCGTCATCACTTTCTTGTCGGGGCATGCCGCCTTCGCGCCTATCGCGGAGGGAAGGCCGAAGCCCATGGTGCCGAAGCCGCCGGATGATATGAGCTGTCTCGGGCGGTCTATCTCCAGATAGTGCATCGCCCACATCTGGTTCTGTCCCACATCAGTGGTGATTATGAAGTCGTCAGACCTCTCCCGCGTTATCCTGTTGATCTCATACATGACCTTCTGCGGGATTATGGGGGTGCTGTCGTAATCGTAGTTGCACTTGCAGCGCTTCTTCAGCTCCTGAATGTTCTTGTCCCAGTCGGGGCGGCTTCCGGCGCCTCCTCCCATTTTGTCAATGAGCATGCACGCTGCCTTTTTTGCATCGCCCCTTATGTTGATGGACTCTCTGCCGTGCTTGTCGAATTCCGTGGGGTCTATGTCGATGTGTATGACCCTGCTGGTTTTGGAAGGTGACGTCTGAGGGCTGTATGTCCTGTCGGAGAACTTCGAACCGATGGCTATTATCAGGTCCGACTCCCTGAAAGCGTTGAGGGAGCACATCCTGCCGTGCATCCCGAGGGATCCCATGCAGAGGGGGTGCGATGTCGATATGGCACCGATGCCCATCAGAGGGGTTATAACGGGGATGTTCGTCATTTCGGCAAGCTTCACGATCTCCGGGCCTGCGTTCGCGCCAATGACCCCGCCGCCAACCAGCATGACCGGCCTTTGGGCCTCTTTGATCCACCGAACGGCCTGATCGATGCCTGAGTAGTCTTCTTTCGGACTCCTTATCTCAAAGGTCTCGTTGAACAGCGATTCGTCTATCTCGGCGTTGACCTGATCAACGGGGATGTCGATATGGACGGGGCCGGGTCTTCCGGTCTGGCAGACCTGCCATGCTTCCATTATCGCGTGCGGAAGCCTATTTATGTCCAAGACCCTGAAGTTATGCTTTGTGATGGGCATCATCAGACTGTAAGCGTCCACCTCTTGGAAAGCGCCAAGCCCCAGCGACCCTGTGCCGACCTGGCCTGTAAGGGCGATCATTGGGATGGAATCCGCATACGCGGTGGCGATGCCTGTGACAAGGTTCGTTGCGCCGGGTCCGCTCGTTGCGAGGCAAACGCCCGGGAACCCGCTGGCTCTGGCGAAACCGTCCGCCATGTGCGCGGCGCACTGCTCGTGGCGTACGAGGACGTGTCTGATCGATGATTCAAGTATTTCATCGTAGACCGGAATTACTACGCCGCCCGGGTACCCGAACATCGTTTCAACTCCTTTGTCCTCCAGCATTTTGAGTAGTGCTCTAGATCCTTTCATGAGTTATACCTCACCAGTGTATCAAAAGACTCTCTTATAAAATTACGGTAGGAACAACCGGGACCCATGCGCGACGCCCGCGGCCTTCAGCACGTAAGATTATTTTATCTGTAGATAGTTAGCCACATGAGGGTTCCGATGTCCAAGGTAAAGGTTGGGATAAACGGCTACGGCACGATTGGTAAAAGAGTGGCGGCCGCAGTAAGCAAACAGGATGATATGGAGATAGTGGGCGTGACAAAGACAAGGCCCACTTTCGAAGCGAAGACCGCCATCAGCAAAGGATTCAACATATATGCTCCGGAAGGAAGCTTTCAGGCGTTCAAGGATGCGGGCTTGCCCGTTAAGGGATCGATCAAAGACCTTTACAAAGCGGCCGACATAATCGTCGACTGCACGCCCGGCGATGTGGGGGTGACGTACAAGGCCGAATATGAAGCGGCAGGCATCAAGGCGATATTCCAGGGCGGAGAGGACCACAGCCTTACCGGCATATCCTTCAATTCCACCGCCAATTACAGCGAGTCATGGGGCGCTCAGTTCTCAAGGGTCGTCTCATGCAACACGACCGGTCTGCTGAGGACCCTGAGCCCTATAGATAAGGCGAATAAGATCGTGAGCGCCTATGTTACGTTGGTCAGGAGGGCCGCGGACCCCGGCGACAGCAAGGGCGGTCCGATAAACGGACTGGAACCGACCGTGAAGCTTCCGACACACCACGGACCGGACGTTAAAAGCGTGATGCCGTGGCTGAACATTAACACAATGGCGGTAAAAGCGTCAACGACCCTGATGCACCTTCATACAGTGGTCGTTGAACTCCAGAGGGAGTCCGCGACCGAGGAGATCCTCGGAATAATGAGGGCATCTCCCCGCGTAAAGCTTGTAAGGAGCGGAAGCGGGCTGAAAGGCACCGCGGAACTGATGGAACTCGGAAAGGACCTGGGAAGGGACAGATCGGACATGTATGAGGTAGTGGTCTGGGAGGACGGAGTGAAAGTGGTCGGCAAGATGCTCTACTATTATCAGGCGGTGCACCAGGAGTCTGACGTCGTGCCGGAGAATGTGGACTGCATAAGGTCCATGTGCAAGCTGGAAGAGGACGCATCCGCATCCGTCCTTAAGACGAACATTTCTCTCGGGATAGATCGGTAAGGGTGAGAGCACGAAAGACTTCAATACCCTCGACGACTTCAACTTCAAGGACAAGACCGTCCTTCTGAGAGTGGATATAAACTGCCCTCTTGACAAAACGACCCTCAAGATACTGAATGATGCGAGGATAAGGAGCATAGTCCCGACAGTAAGGGAACTGGTCGGAAAGAGGGCGAAGGTCGTGATACTCGCGCATCAGAGCAGGAAGGGAGCATGGGATTTCATAGGTCTGGAACAGCACGCATCCCTGCTTTCTAAGAATCTCAACGCGCCGGTGAAGTATGTCAACGATATCATAGGGGAAGAAGCCAAGGGATCGATATCGCAGATGAAACCCGGAGATGTCCTCTTGCTCGGCAACGTAAGGGAGTTGAAATGCGAGTCGGTCACCGCTGATTCTTCCGACCATGCGGAGGCTGAACTGGTAGCGGAACTTTCACCGCTCCTTGATTATTATGTCTGCGACGCATTCGGTGCGGCGCATCGTTCGCAGTGTTCGCTGGTAGGGTTCCCCATGAAGGTGCCGTCCGCATCGGGAAGGCTCATGGCCAGGGAGATATACGCCCTCAAGACCATACTGGGGAAGCCCAGGCCGCCCTCCGTATTCATCCTGGGGGGAGCAAAGTTCGGAGAGGTGCCGTTCATGATAGACCGTGTGCTGGAAAACGGCATCGCCGATACCGTGATCGTAGTGGGACTTGCGGGGAATGCGTTCTTGCTCGCGAGGGGTGTTGACATAGGGGAGGCCAGCAGCAAGATACTGGCCGATGAGCTCACGGAGGAGAACTTCCAGGCGGCCAGGGACGTCCTCGGTAAATATGGGCAAAGGATCCTTCTTCCGGTGGATGTCGCGGTGGAAAGGAACGGCAAAAGGGTGTGTGTGAGCACCGGGGACATGCCGACCGCCGAACCCGCGCTGGATATTGGGGATCAGTCCATTGATAAGTTCAAAAAGGTCATCCTTTCTTCAAAGACATCCTTCATGTCCGGCCCTGCCGGCATGTTCGAAAAGCCCGGGTTCGAAGTGGGTACCAGGCAGCTTATGATGGCGATGGTCGAGAGCAAGGGGCTGTCGGTGCTCGGAGGAGGGCATACCGCCGGCGCCGCAGAAAGGTTCGACCTTGCGGACAGGACCTCATACGTCAGTACGGGAGGCGGCGCGCTGGAGACCTTCCTTCTGCAGGAGCCGCTGCCCGTCATGGAAGCTTTGAGATATTCAAAGAAGAGGTTTGGGCCGGAGTGATATCACCGGCCGATCGAACCGCGTTTCATTCTGTTCAGCGCTTCTTTTATGCCCTCGACCGGCTCCGTGACGGTCATTCTTATGTAGCCGTCGGCCGATTGCCCGAATCCGGTTCCGGGCGTCACTATGATGCCGAGATCGATCATCTCCTCGACGAATTCGTCGGACGGCTTCTTGCAGTCGAACCAGACGTAGAATGTCCCTTTCGGCATGGCGACGTCGTACCCCAGATCCCTGAGGCCGTTGACCAGGACCTCCCGTCTTTCAGCGTAGGTCTCCATGTTGTTCCTTATCGCCGAGGGAGGCGTCCCGTCATCGTGATACATATCGAGGGCGGTTATCCCGGCCTTTTGTATGAATATAGGTGCCCCGGAATCGACCTGGCCCTTGCATTTTTTGAGTCCCGCTATCAGATCGGGGTGGCCTACGGCATAACCGAGCCTGTAGCCCGTCATGTTGAACGTCTTCGAGAATGACCCGAACTCAATGCATTCCGATCCGACCTGCAGTATCGACGGGGCGCGGTAGTCGTCATAGCACATCTCCGAATACGCATTATCGTAGCACAGGATGGTGTTGTTCTTCCTGCACCAGGCATACACCTTCTTCAGATACTCTACGTCGCACGTCGCGCCTGTCGGGTTGTTCGGATAGTTGAGGTAAAGCATCTTCGCATCCCGGGGACATTCCTCAACGTCCAGAAGCCATTGGTTCTCTTCTCTCAGAGGTACGGTGACGCATTTCGCCTCGTTGAAGATCGCCGATGCGCCTGAATACACAGGATATCCCGGGCTGGGCGCTATTATGGTCTCTCCCGTGTTAACGAATGCCTGGGATATGTTGAATATCCCCTCCTTGGACCCGAGCGTTATGCAGACCTGGGTGCCGGGGTCGACCGTGACGTCGAACCTTTTCTTGTACCATCTTGCGACAGCCTCTCTGAGGTCCCGTTCGCCCTGCGATGAAGAGTATTTTTGGTTCTCGTTCTCTTCGGCCGCGATCTGCAGCGACTTGACGATCTTGTCGGGGGTCGGAAGGTCCGGGTCCCCTATTCCAAAATCGATCATATCCACTCCTTCTTTCCTTTTGGCCGCCGCAAGCTCTTCCATCCTTGTGAAAAGATACGGAGGCAGTTTCTTGAGTCTTTCAGACGTCTCAAATTTTACCAATAGATCACTCATCCATGATGTTGCCTTCAAATACAAGCGTGGCGGGCCCTTCCATGCGCACATGGCCGAGACCCTTTTCCACTGTTATCTTCAACCACCCTCCGGGGAGGCGCACGTCCAGCGGCTCATCGAACGGCACCAGGCCGTTCATCGCCGCCGCTGTGGCGGATGCACACGCGCCCGTGCCGCACGCAAGCGTCCAACCGACCCCCCTCTCATACACTTTGACGTGTATGTTCCCGTCCTTGATCCTGCAGAACTCGACGTTCGTCCTTCTGGGGAAGAACGGATGCCCCTCAAGCACGGGCCCCAACTTATCTGTCTCATTGTTGCTCAGGTCAGAGAAGGTCACGAAGTGAGGATTGCCCATCGATACCGCGCTCCCTTTCAGACTGAAACCGTCTACCGCAAAAGGCTGGTCTATGAACTCGCCGTCGTAATCGATCGGTATCGTTCTCCCGTCAAGGATGGGGGCCCCCATATCCAGCATAACTGTGGTGACCTTCCCTCCGTCCAGGAATACTTTTGTGGTCTTCACTCCGGCAAGCGTGCCGACGGTGAACTCCTCCTTGCCGACCAGTCCAAAATCATATGCGTGCTTGGCAAGGCACCTTATCCCGTTGCCGCACATCTCCGCCTCCGAACCGTCCGCGTTGATGACCCTCATGCTCAGATCGGTCCTTTCGCCCGGAAGAAGGAAAACTACGCCGTCGGCCCCGATGCCGAAATTCCGGTCGCACATCAATTTGCATCTTTCGCCGTCTATCTCTATCTCCGAACTAATGCCGTCGATGAGAATGAAATCGTTCCCTATCCCATGGTATTTCCAGAACCTCATCCGATCAGCCTCGCCGGTATCCTCTGGTGTCTCCACAGGTCCTCGATCGGTTCGGAATCCCTTATCAACTCGGCCTTGCCGTTGTTCACGAGCACTTCTCTGCAAAGCGGGCGCGAGTTGTAGTTGCTTGACATCGAGAACCCGTATGCTCCCGCATCATATATGACCACCACATCTCCCTCCTCCGGGTCCGGGAGCGCGCGGTCTTGCGCCAGATGGTCTCCGGTCTCGCAGATGGGCCCTACTATGTCGTATTTGGCCGTACAGGCCCTTCCGAACTTGTTGCCGATCGCGGCATGGTGGTATGAGTTGTAGAAAGCGGGTCTGATAAGGGTATTGAATCCCGCATCTACCCCCACGTACCTCTTCACACCGGTATCCTTCACGTCGACGCACCTTGTCAGGAGCACCGTCGTGTCGCAAATGATGTATCTTCCCGGTTCGACCAGTATTTTCTTTACATCTGTTCCCTCAAGGATCATATCGGTAAGATTCATTCCCAACTCGTTAACATCCATCTCCGGTTCGTTGGGACGATAGGGCACGCCTATCCCTCCTCCTATGTCGATGAACTCCAGATCGATCCCGTTCTCCTTCAGAAGATTGGTCATCTCTATAAGGACATCCATTGCTTCCATGAAAGGTTCTACCGTCTGGCCGCCGGACCCTATGTGGACGTGTATGCCCTTCAGATCAAAGCCCAGCTCTTTCGCTCGAAGATACGTCTTGACCGCATCTTTCAGGGGGATCCCGAACTTCGATCCCTTTGAGCCGGTGATGACCTTGCCGCTGTGCCCCGAGCCGACGCCGGGGGTGATCCGCATCGATATGGGGAGCCCCTTCTTTATCTTGGCCAGTCTTTCAAGTTCGGATGCGGAGTCGACGTTCACCATCACGCCCAGGTCCGTTACCGCCCTCAGTTCTTCGTTGCTCACGTTGACGCCTGTGTACAGTATCCTGTCCGGCGTGAACCCCGCCTTTAGGCATGACAGGACCTCTCCTATGGACACGGCGTCAATGCCGGACCCTTCACTCTCAAGTATCTTCAGTACCGCAAGGCTCGTGTTCGCCTTGCAGGCGTACCGGATCCCGGCATCCATGTGTTTGGAGAACGCTCCGTGGACATTGCGGTAATTCTCTCTCAGCCTTACCTCGTCGGTAACATACACAGGGGTGCCGAACTCGTCCGCTATCTCTGTGACCGGCACGCCTCCGAATATCATCACGCCGTCTCTGCTGTCATAATCCCTCATTGGATCCGCCACCCACGTATTTGTTGTGCAGTATCTTAACAACATCGGTCGCCCTCGACATCGGGACGACGAAGTTGAGCGAGACATCCGAAGCACCCTCGGAGATCATCTCAACATTGGCCCTGGCCTCTTTGACGGCGGTGAATATCTCCGCCGAGACCCCGCATTTCGAGAGAAGGTTATCCCCCACCGCGCAGACCAGAGCCATATCGCTCTTTACCTCTATCCTTTCGATGTCCTCCGGGTCCAATGTGTTGAGTTTTAACAGTATAGATCTCACGTCATTGTTGTGCACAAGGAAAGCGACTGTTGACAGCGAGGTGGAAATGGAGTAGATAACCACCTCGTTCTCGGCTATTTTCTCCACTATGCGCGCAACCATCTTCGGATGGTAGGCTATCTCCGCCGAGCCGATGGAGATGATGGAAAGGTCGGTCTTGATCGCGACGCTCCTGAGCAGATCGTCCTTCGGCTTTCTCAGGTGGTGGATAATGGTCCCGGGCTCATCCGGCTTGAAGGAGTTCCTTACCTTGAGCGGGATATGTTTCATCCTTACAGGCTCTATGGTCCTCGGATGAAGGACCTTTGCGCCGAAGTATGCGAGCTCCGCCGCCTCGCTGAAGTTCATTTCGTCTATTTTTATCGCTTCTGGCACTATGCGGGGGTCGGTGGACATGAAGCCGTCTACGTCCGTCCATATCTCAAGCACATCCGCATTCATCGCGTTGGCTACCACCGCTGCCGAATAGTCGCTCCCCCCTCTTCCGAAGGTAAGCGGCAGTCCGTCGCTCTTTATGCCGTAGAATCCGGTTATGACAGGTATCACGCCGTCGTTGATGTAGGGCTTGACCTTCATCGCCATCATCGATTCCGTTCTCCGCAGGTCGGCGCTTCCTGAAAGCGGTTTCCCTTCCGCATATATCCCGCAATCCTCTGAGGTGAGCGCGACGGATCTGGCACCGGCAGCTTTCAGAGCATGGCAAAGAATCAGTGTGGAGAACCTCTCCCCCTGCGAGGTCAGGTTGTCAATGTAATACGGATCGTTCGGAACGGCACCGTCCCAAAGGAGCTCTTTGAACTTCTGCATCCTTGCGTTGAAATCCTCCATGAATGCGGCCATCTGCTCTTCGTTTAACAGTTGACCGGCGACATCAAGGTGCTTCTTCTCGAACTCATCGATGATCTCCTGCCTGTTGTCAGGAAGGCTTTCGGAACCCTTCACAAGAAAGTTGGTGATCCCTGACATCGCCGACGCTACAACGATCTTATCGTTCTTCTCGCTCAGTATGATGCCCGCCGCTCTTTGCAAAGCCTCGGGGGATCCGACGCTGGTGCCCCCGAACTTCATGACCGTTATCATAGTCCGAGGACCTCGTTCAGATCGTGGACCTTTCCGTCCTTCTTTCCGTTGACCCATCTGATGGATTCAATGAAACCTTTGGCGAGCGCATCTCTTGAGCCCATGCTGTGCTTCAGCTCTATTCTTTCTCCGTTGCCAATGAACATGGCGGTATGCTCGCCGACGATATCGCCGCCGCGTATCGAATGCACACCGATCTCCCCCTTTCTGGCTCCGACCAGCCCCTCGCGGCCGTATGCGACATCCTCGATGCCGGTGGCCTTCATCATGCGCTTCACGGCTTCCATCGCAGTTCCGGACGGCGCATCCATCTTTTGATTGTGGTGCGCCTCAATAACCTCTATATCATATCCGTTCATCGTTGCCGCGAGTATCTCGCACATCTTCCAGAACACATTGACGCCGACGGCGAAGTTCGCCGAGTGGACGGCGGACGTGTTGTTCCTGGCTATCTCGTCCCTCATTTTCTTTATCACGTCGTCAGGTATCGCTGTCGTTCCCAAGACGATGTTCACTCCTTTCGCGGGTATCTTCGTGATTATGTTCGCGGCGGCCTGCGGCGCCGTTATATCGACGTATACGTCAGCATTCTCCAGCACCTCATCGAGGCTGTCCTGCCCCTTCGCGATGATGCCTGGGTATATCTCTTTCCCGAACATCTCCTCCGTTGGCGCGATCATTGCGCCCACCAGTCTCATGTCATTGCTCTTCTGTATGATGTCACAGACCGTGCGCCCCATCTTGCCGGTGGCGCCACCCAATGCTACGTTTATCATTTTATCACAACCCAATGCTCCTCATCACGCTGTCAACGGGCGTGCGGTTCTTTTCTGTAAGTTCGGTCAGCGGAAGTCTCGGCGCCCCCGACCCGTACCCCAACTTGGACATGACGTACTTTATCGGTATGGGGTTGGTCTCTACGAACAGCACCTCAAATACCGGGGCAAGCTTGGCTATGACCTTGTCCGCGGAGGCGTTATCCCCCGCTAAGAGGGCGCGGACAAGCTCCGCCATCTCTCTGGGAAGGCAGTTCGATGTCACGGAGATCACTCCGTCGCCGCCGCTGCGTATGAGCGCGGGGGTAAGCGCGTCGTCGCCGCTCAGCACCTCGAACCCTTTCGGCCTCCCTTTTATTATATCCTTTATCTGTTCAAGGTTGCCGCTCGCTTCCTTCACGGCGTCGATCCCTTCTATCTCGGCCATCCTGAGCATGGTCTCGGCAGTGATGTTCGAACCGGTCCTTCCCGGTATGTTGTAGACCACCACGGGTATGCTGACGGATTCGGCGATCGCCTTGAAATGCAGGTATATTCCCTCCTGCGTCGGTTTCACATAGTATGGGGATATCGAGAGCAGGCCGTCTGCGCCGAGATCCTCCGCCTTCTTGCTGAGCATCACCGCTTCCGACGTAGAATTGCTGCCTGCGCCGGCCAATACTTTTGCCTTCTTTGTCTGGTCCCTTACTATCTCTATCACTCTGATATGCTCTTCGTGGCTGAGCATCGCCGACTCCCCGGTGGATCCGCAGGGAACTATCGTTCCGATGCCGTTCTCTTCCTGAAAGTCCACAAGTCTCCTGATGCCTTCCTCGTCGATCTTATTGTCCTTGGTGAACGGCGTTATTATTGCTGTGGAGGTGCCCCTGAACATTTCAATTCTCTCCGTAATGTTCCTTCAGAATGAGCCTCGTACGCGTGCTCAGGATGTTGTCGTATCTCCTCACCTTTTCTATGATATCGTTGAGGTTCTGGGAGGTCTCCACGTCCACTAAAGCAATTATGTCCTGGTCCCCGGTGACCTCGAACACCTCGGTCACGCCGTCGTATCTTGCGAGCTCTTTCGCTATCTCGTCGGTGTCGGTGTTCACGTCTATCCTGATCTCCACCAGCGCCTTGACGTTCTTGGAGCTGGTCTTGATCGTGAACCCCCGGATTATACCTTCCTCGGTCATCCTGTGCACCCTACTCCTTACCGTCCCTTCAGACACGCCGAGCTGGTTGGCTATCTCCACGAATGGGCGGCGGGAATCCTTCTTCATGATCTCCAGTATCCGTTTGTCAAGATTGTCTATCATCAGAGTCACCGTTATTGCTTGATTTCGTAAACCAATTGCGCATGAGCCCACGATAATATAAAAATTGTTATGATATCTTGTTATGCATCAACGAAAAACATTGTTTCGTAACACGTTCATTCGTCCCGGCCCTCCGAGGGGCCGTCTTTGCCGGACATATTGAGATGGACATCCATCTGGGGGAACGGCACGGTGATCCCGTTCTTCTTGAATGTTTTGAAGATCGCTTCCCTCAGCTCTCCGCTTATCTTCCCGTGGTCATTGAAGTCGTAAACATAGCTTGTGAGCCTAAGCTCTATGCTGGAATCGAGGAATGCGGTCACCCTCGTTGAGGGGAGGTCCACCGAGCCGTTGCTTATCACGTTGGGATGCTCCATCGCAACTTCCTTCATAAGTTGCTGCGCGAGGTCGGTATCGTTCTCGTATGCGACATTCATGTACACCATGATCTTATAGATCAGGCCGTCACCCGTCATGTTCACTATCGTGGATGAGGACACGGTGTTGTTCGGCATGACCACCGTCTCCTTGTTGTCCCAATTCTCGAACACGGTGTTCATGATGTTGACGCTGGACACTTTGTATATGGTGTTGCTGGAGCCTATCTTCACCACGTCCCCGGACTTGAAGGGGCGCGTTATCAGCAGCACCATCCCGCTGAAGAATTGGTTAAGCACGTTCTGCGCACCCAAGGTGATGCCCAAGCTGACTATTCCCGCGCCCGTTATTATTGCTGTAAGGTTGAATCCCCAAGCGGACATTATCATCGCCACCGACAGGACCGCAATGATCAGTTTTCCCAGCAGGCGAAGCAGCGGCTCTATGTCAACATCCTTCTGGTCAATGTGTTTGTTCTTGGATATCCTGGATATTATGAAATGGATGAAGACGACGTAGACCTTCCACACTATGAGCGCGCCCAATATGACGTATATCACATTGAACCAGTTCTCTACAGTGCCGATGACCTCCTCGGACGCGCCGTACACGCGGAGGCCGATGTCGAACGCATAAAGCGACAGCACAAGGGGCACAAGGGTCCTCAGCGCACTCCTCAGTTTATCTCCCATCTCCTCATGGCTGCGAGTAAGGAAGCGGAGCAGAAGAGGCACAAGGAACATCACGGCGAGAGTGCCGATGATCAGCATGAGCAGGAATGTTATGACGGCGGTCGCAAGAGGGGTGTTCAATGGTTCCGGAAGAGGATTATCGAATATCCCCAGCAGTTTGTTGTAGGCATCCCCCGAGGATAGCGGCGACAGCACGTCCAGATCCACTGGCACAGGGGCCGCCGTCACGATCGCGGAGCCCATATCCAGTGAACTCACGATCAGGACGATGTTGACCTGGTATGTGGCAGCCGCAGCGTATCTGTCCACGCTGACGGTTATGTTGACAGGCTGATGTTCCTGGCCGTTGAGGACGAAGTCGTTTATGTCAGCCGAGACCGTTATGTTCGACAAGGGAACGAACTCTAATGTCACCATCCTGGAGTTGGTAAGGTCGTTGCCTAAATAGTTGAGATAATTCACAACCTCTATCCTGAAGGTGTCCGAAGAGCCGGCGCTTATCTTGAGGTGGTCGTTGTATGCGACCAGCCCCACATCCCCGTCGGCAGCGGCCCCGTCTGAGGCGGCAGCGGGCAGGACGAACAGCATAGACATTGCCAGAATGACCAATAATAGGCTCCCGACTCTCGCTGTTCTCATGAGAACCCAGACCATCTAAGAGAATAAATATCTGTTGACGCATCGGATAAAACGTGGAGATAGAGGAGATTCTCGGTCTGTCCGCATTCATAGTGGCAATGGCGGTTCTCATATCCGCGAGCATAAAGGACTGGAAAGAAAGGGAGATCCCCGACATACACTGGGTGGTCCTGGGCGTCATCGGACTGGCGATGTTCGTTTCCTATTCGATCTATCTGACAGGGTTCAGATGGGAGTACGTTTGTCTGGCGGCCGGTACGGCAATGATACTGACGGACATCCTCTGGGACAAAGAATTCAACCCCTTCGTTTTCTACTTCGCGATGGCCGTTCTGTTCATCGTACCGCTTTATCCCAATATGTCGGAGGATATCTTCAGGGCATGGGCATCGGTGCCCCTTTGCTATCTGATATTCGTGGGGATGTATGTTCTGAGGATAGTCAGAGGAGGGGCGGACGTAAAGTGCCTCATCGTGCTTTCCATATTGTTCCCAATGTATCCCCAATTCTTTTGGTCGCCGCTGATAGAGATACGGGACGCCCTTTTCAGCCAGATATTCGTCTTCTCGATCTCCGTTCTGTTCATCGCGGCGGTGATGGTCATCCCGGTTGCCGTGTATTTCGCGGTTAGGAACGCAAGGGAAGGCAGGTTCACAAAAAAGATGTTCTCCGGATACACGATGTCAATATCCGGGGCAGAGAGTTCTGATGTATGGCCTCTTGAGGATATCATCGACGGCAGGCTTACGCCCATAAAGATACCTCAAGAAGAGGACATAAGCGGAATATATGATCGGCTCAGGGAGGCGGGACAGGAGAATGTGTGGGTCACCCCGATGATCCCTTTCATTGTGACCATAACCGCCGCGACGGCGATACTGGCACTGATAGGAAATCCGCTTTTCTTCATCGTTTGATGCGCATTCTTTCCCTGCACTGGGCGCAGCGGTCGCCGTTGAGCCCGACCAGGTCGACGAGGTACCCGGTGCGTCGGATCACCAGCGCACCGCAGTTGGGGCAGTACGTGTCGGAGGCGTCATCTGACAGGACATTCCCCACATATACGTATTCGATACCGCATTCCATCGCGGTCTCTCTGCACTTGAACAGGGTCTCGACGGGTGTGATCGGAACGTCCATCATTTCGTAATCGGGATGGAATCTCGAGAAGTGCACCGGCGTCTCCGGGGACAGCTTGTCCCGTACCCATGAGGAGAACTGCTCTATCTCTTCCTCTGTGTCGTTGTATCCGGGTATGACCAGATACGTAAGCTCAAGATGCACACCCTCCTGGCACACTATCTCCGTGGACCTCATTACATCGGCGAGATGCGCACCGCAGACCTTCATATAGAATTCGTCCGTGAATCCCTTGATATCGATGTTCATTGCGTCGGTGACCTTGCACAATTCTCTAAGAGGTTCTTCGCAGATCAGGCCGTTGCTTACCAGCACGCACCTAAGGTCAGGCGCCTCTTCGACGATGTCCATGATGTATTCGAACCAGATTATCGGCTCGTTATACGTGAAGGCTATCGCATCGAACCGCTCCTTTCTGCAAAAGGCAACGATCTCCTCCGGAGATTCATACGTGGTGCGCTTCCTCCCGGATGGAGACATGGAGATCGAATAGTTCTGGCAATGTTTGCAGGACATATTGCAGCCTATCCCTCCTATGGAGAAGATCTTGCTCTTCGGATAGTAGTGGTAGAACGGCTTCTTCTCGATCGGGTCGACGCTGAATGACGATACCTTGCCGTAATTGTTGGCTATCAGCTTTCCTCCCTCTTCCTTTCTGGAAAGGCATTTTCCGAATCCGTCGGCGGGGATCCTGCATCTGTGCGGGCACAGGTCGCAGACGCATGCATCGCCGTCGCGGTGATAGTGCCTCGCCTCCATATTTGGATTAATGCCTGCCGTTGCCCATCACCATCCTTCTGTTCTCATAGTTGATGTAAGGTGCCTCGTCGTTCGTTACAATGCCTATCACGGAGAAGTCCAGGTCATGTTCGTACAACGCCTCCTTTTTATTTTTGTCAAAAGTGAACAGCAGTTCGTAGTCACCTCCCCAATACAGCATCATCTCCTCCATCGCGATGCCGGCGGCAGAGGATATGTCGCCAACGCCGTCGCCCTCCGGTAAAAAGGCCATGTGGATATCCATCCCCGTGTGGCTGGCGGCGCAGATGCTCCTTGCCCCTTCGGCAAGGCCGTCAGACAGATCTATGCAGGACGTGACGGCACCCGATGCGGACAGGATGATGCCTTCCTCGACGCGCGGAACGGGCATCATGAGCGCGGAAGGAGATACGAGATCCTCGAGACCGTTGTCGATGGCGAAGAACCCTGCCGCAGCGGACCCGAGAGAACCGGTGACAGCTACAATGTCCCCGGGCCTTGCGCCGGACCTGAGCATCGGCGGCCTGCCCTGCATCGAACCTATCGCTGTGCATGAAACCGCACCGCATCCGAATTTGGTGTCACCGCCGTATATGAATGCTCCGTAAGACTCCGCGCATCTGTCGATTCCCGCCACGATGTCATAAAGTGCAGAGGAGTCAAGGTCGGACGGCATCATCAGCGCTGCAAGAAGCCCCATGGGCGATGCGCCCATGGCTGCCAGGTCGCTTATGTTGACCGCGGCCGCCGTCCATCCGAATTCCTCATGCGTCATTCCCTTAGGGAAATGCCTTTCAAAAGTGACGCTGTCGGTGCAGGCGACAATATCTCCGCCCCTGCACGAGATAACTGCCGAATCGTCTCCTGGACCCAGCCCGGGTGATTGCCGGATGATGCTGCGGATGCCCTTTATGAGCTCTCTTTCCCCCATTTCCTTCAAGGAGACCATTGCCGAGGATATAATGTTCGACTAATAAGAATTTCTTATCTCAAGCGACCCCCGCAGCGTCCTCCGGAGACCGATCAGGGGCCATGCAAATAATAATTAATATTAGAGTGAACAATTCTGTTGCTTGGTCTTAAATGAATATCGATATCAAATATGGTAAGGACGGGGTACAGAAGACCGAGGTTCCAGACGGGAACTACATCGGAACATTCTACCCCATGGATGTTGAATGCGGGGATCCCGATGACGTTATAAACAGATCCATCGACGATCCGATAGGGTACGATTCCATGTCCAAGTTCCTGGAAGGCGGGAAGGACATAGTCTTCATTGTCAACGACGGGACAAGGCCGACACCTACCGCAAAGGTTCTTGACGCGCTTTCAAAAAGGATGGACCTGCGCCAAGCAAGATATCTGATCGCAACCGGAACTCACAGGGACATGACGCCTGAGGAATACGACTTCGTGTTCGGCAAACACTACGGATACCTGAAAGACAGGATAATCTCACACGACGCCAAGAAGTCGGAATGCATCAACCTCGGCATGTCAAAGAACGGCACCCCCATGGAGGTGAACAAGATAGCGGTGGAGGCAGACCGGCTCGTAATAATAACGAGCGTTGAACCGCACTACTTTGCGGGGTATACCGGCGGAAGGAAGTCGTTCCTTCCCGGCGTAGCATCATACCTCACCATAGAGACCAACCACAAGCTGGCTATGAAAAAAGAGGCGCAGTCCCTCGTCCTTGAAGGCAACCCCGTGCATGAGGACATGATGGACGCTCTGGAAGTGGTCAAGGGCAAGGAGATCTTCTCCATACAAATGGTCCTCGACCGCCACCAGCACATATACAAAGTGTCATCCGGGAGCCTGAACCCCGCTTTCGACCAGGCGGTGGAGTGGGCGAACCAAGTGTTCTCCGTTCCGATACCCGAGAAAGCAGATGTAGTGATATCCGTTGCACCTTACCCGATGGATGTCGACCTCTATCAATCGCAGAAGGCACTGGACAACGGGAAATGGGCGCTCAAGGAAGGAGGCAAGATAATAATGGTCTCCAAATGCAGGGAAGGAGTGGGGCACGCAACGTTCCTTACGCAGCTCTCCTCTTCAAAAGACCCGAAGCAGGTCCTTGAGAACCTGAGCAAAGAATACAAACTCGGATACCATAAGGCGGCGAAGATGGCCGAGATAGCCGTATGGGCCGACATATGGGCGGTGACCGATCTGGACCCGGAGATGATAAAGGCCGCAAACATAACACCTTTCCCGACGGTGGACGCTGCTGTGAAAGAAGCGCTCAGACAGAAGCCCGGTGCAAAGGTCATAGTACTGATGGATGGAAGCGTAACAATACCCAGAGTTGAGTAAGATGAGCGAGTTCAAAGCAGATAAAATAGACAAAGAAAAAGTAAGAGACGCGCTGAACACCTGCACCATGTGCGGGTTCTGCAAAGCGGTATGCCCGTCATTCAAATCGATCGGCTGGGACACGGCGCTGTCCAGAGGAAGGATAATTCTGACGTACGGACTCCTGAGCGGACAGCTGGAGGCCGATGACTCCGTGGTGGAGAACATGTATACCTGCACCACATGCGCAGACTGCGTAAGGCGCTGCCCCTCGAATGTGGAGATAGTCGAAGTGATAGAGATGTGCCGCGCCGACCTTGTGAAGAACGGCCACATACTGCCCAAGCACAAAGCGGTCGCGGACAGCGTGCTCAAATACAACAACCCTTACGGAGAAGAGAAGTCTGTAACGGAAACCCTCGGCATACAGCCCCGCAAGGCAAAGATAGGCTATTTCGCGGGATGCACCGCCACATACAGGGAGAAGAAGATAGCGGCGGCATCGCTGTCCATACTGAAGAAACTGGGAGCGGACTTCACCACCGTCGATGAGGTGTGCTGCGGTTCGGTCCTCCAGAGGATCGGTATTGACGAAGAGAAGGCCATCGCGCTGATGAAGAGGAACGTGGAAGCGATAAAGGCGCTCGGTGTCGAGACGCTGGTCCTTTCATGCTCAGGCTGCTACAGGATGTTCAAGATAGAGTACCCCAAGTTTGTGGAGGTCCCCTTCCAGGTGCTGCACATATCGGAGTTCCTGGCTAAGCAGGACATCAAGCTGAGTTCCCTGGGAGATGCGAAGGTAACGTATCACGATCCATGCCACCTCGGAAGGCACTGCAAGGTCTATGACCCTCCCAGAGAAGTGCTGAAGAAATTCCCGGACCTGAACTTCAAGGAGATGAAGTACAACAAGTCCTCAAGCCATTGCTGCGGCGGAGGCGGAGGAGTAAGGTCCGCATACCCGGAGGAAGCGAAGGACATCGCGGGGACGAGACTGGATGAGGCGGGATTCGCCGACATCATAGTCACGTCGTGCCCGTTCTGCGTAGCGAACCTCAACGCGGCGGTGGGCGACCGTAAAGTGAAGGTCATCGACCTGACGGAACTGGTAGACAGCCACCTCTGATCATGCACCCTTCCGATCTTTGGAAAAGGCCGACAGGCCGGCCATTGATAATGGGGATACTGAACATGACCCCCGATTCCTTTTCGGACGGGGGGGCGCATCCCTCAAAGGAAAGCGCACTGGCACATGCATATAAGATCATCGATGACGGCGCGGACATACTGGACGTAGGAGGGGAGTCCTCAAGGCCGGGAGCAGATCCGGTATCCGCAGAAGAGGAGGTCCGAAGGGTAATCGGCGTGATCAGGGAGTTAGCACAGACCGTCAGCGTTCCGATATCGATAGACACTACGAAGCCGTATGTTGCGGAGGAGGCCTTGAAAGCGGGGGCATCGATCATTAATGACATCGGCGGGCTGAGGAACGAGGCCTTGCTTGACATTGCGATATCCTATGATGTTCCTGCGGTCATTGCCCATATGTACGGCACACCGAGGACCTTCGGGACGGAGACGATGGAAGGCGATGTCCTCATAGAGGTCAAAAAGTTCCTCAAGGAGAGGGCGGAGCACTCAATATCTAAAGGGATGAAGGAAAGCAATATCATATTGGATCCCGGCATAGGTTTTGGGAAGACCCCCGAACAAGATATGAGGATGATCGAGAACAGCGGATGGTTCGGCGGCGGGTATCCGGTACTCATCGGCCCCTCGAGAAAGAGATTCCTTTCGCAGTACTATCCGGGCATGGACAGGGACGAGGCGACCGCGGCGGCATCGAGAACGGCCGCGGACAGCGGTGCCGGGATACTTAGGGTGCACGATGTGCCAGGAGTTCTGTCGGCCCTTTGCCGGCCACAGTAAAACGGAGACCGCCCGGCGAGAGAAGATCACAGAAGAATGCTTGCCGCCATTATGGCCGCCACGCTTGCGGCGGTCACAAGAATGAAGATGAGATTGTTCTTCTTTTCCTTTTTCATCTTGGCCTGATCGTTCCAATAGCATTCCTCTTTGCAGTAGGCCTGCTCAAACGGTACGGGGTCTCCGCAGAATCTGCAGTGGTCGTGCTCAGGCAGTCTCGTGGACATCAACGGTTCATTGCGGTCATAGTTTAAATCTCTCGCCGTCAACCGTTTATAGGGAAAGCGATTGGGGTGTGAATGTGAAAGCGAGGGAATATGACAGCGACCGGTTCGACAGGATGAGGAGGATAGATTGGCTGGACATCGGCGGCATGCAGAAGGCAAGATGCCTCGTGGTCGGCGCGGGTGCCTTAGGGAACGAGGTCGTTAAATGTATGATCCTGGCGGGCTTTGAGAACATTGTACTCGTTGATATGGACGAGATCGTCGCATCGAACCTCAGCAGGTGCGTCTTTTTCAGGGAAGGGGATGACGGCAGAAAGAAAGCGGAGGTCGTCGCGGAAAGAGCGGGCGACCTCTATCCCGGTTCAAAGGTGGTCCCGGTCGTTTCCAGGATACAAGAGTTGGAGGATTGGAATTTCGACATCGTTCTGGGATGCCTCGACAACATCTCCGCAAGGCTCCACGTGAACTCCCATGCAAGATACCACCGCATCCCGTA
>WRJJ01000012.1 GCA_009778575.1 Methanomassiliicoccaceae archaeon | reverse complement strand
AGAGGTCTCCGGTCCAGAAGAGGAACACGTCCGCCGCAGTTGCGGGGACCGCCCTGACGTCCAGATCTCCCTTGGGCACGAGCTGCGGGGTTCCGTAGGAGAACTCCTGCCATTCCTTGAGGAAGAACTCCACCGTTCCGACTCCGCCGCCGCTCATTGTGGCGGTGACGGTCGCAGTGTTGGTGGTGGGCTCGAACCAAGCGTCCACTTCCTTCGGCGATGTTATCGACGAGAGGGTCTGGGGGTTGGTGGCACCCTTAAGGTCATAGGACCAAAGGATGAATGAGTTGTTGGTGGCGGGGACCGCCTGCATGGGCAGGCTGTGGCCGACCGGCACCGTCAGAACGCCGCCCGTCGGGAAGTCCTGCCAGACGCCGTTCTGCTGGAACTGCACCTTGCCGGATCCCGTTCCGGACGTTGTCGCTGTTACGGTGGTGGTGTTCGCATCGTCGTAGAACCATGCGGTCACCGCTTTGTTGTTGGTTATGCTTGATATGGTCTGCTCATCGGTCGGGCCGGACAGATCGCCGGTCCACCATACGAAGGTCGTACCGGTGGCCGCTTCCGCCTTGAGGCTTATCGAGTTGCCCGAAGGCACCGTTACCGCCGAGACATATTCGACCCATCCTCCGCCGAGGCCGAGGTCATACCACACTTTGCCGGTGTCTACCGCAGAGGTGTCGCCGTCCTTGCTGACGGTGACCGTGAACGCTCCGCTTGAGGAATACGTCGCCACCACGGTGGAGTCGGTCGTTCCGACCGCCACATCCACAGATGTCGTGAACGCGGGGACGCCGTTGACCATCCACATGACCAGAACGCTTCCCGCGTCCGGTTTCTCGGTCAGCTTGGTGGTTGTGCTCTTGAGCACCCTCAGGCTGCCGGAGGCCGGGAAGACCTGGTTGGACCCGTTCTGGAAGTAGTATGCCCATCCGCTGCCGCTGCCGTCGGTGCTGAATTTGATCAGCACCGTGTCGGCCAGCTTCTCGAACTGGGCGTCGATGGTCTTGTTGCCGTCAACGTCAAGGGTCTGCGCGGCGACCTCTCCCGAGAGGTCTCCGGTCCAGAAGAGGAACACGTCCGCCGCAGTTGCGGGGACCGCCCTGACGTCCAGGTTCCCGAGGGGCACAAGCTGCGCCGTTCCGTAGGAGAACTCCTGCCATTCCTTGAGGAAGAACTCCACCGTTCCGTTTCCGTCTCCGGTCCTGTTGGCGGTGACCGTCGCAGTGTTGGTGGTGGGCTCGAACCAAGCGTCAACCTTCTTCGGCGATGTTATCGACGAGAGGGTCTGGGGGTTGGCGGTGCCCTTCAGATCATATGACCATATGATGAAGGAGTTGCCGGCGGCGGGAACTGCCTGCAGAGGCAGACTGTGGCCGACCGGCACCGTCAGAACGCCGCCGTCGGGGAAGTCCTGCCAGACGCCGTTCTGCTGGAACTGCACCTTGCCGGATCCCGTGCCGGACGTTGTCGCTGTTACGGTGGTGGTGTTCGCATCGTCGTAGAACCATGCCGTTACGGCCTTGTTGCTGGTTATGCCTGATATGGTCTGCTCAGCAATCGGGCCGGACAGATCGCCTGTCCACCAGACAAACTTGCTGCCTGTGCCGACGGTCGCCCTCAACTGTATTGATTCTCCCGAGAGGACATTCACAACACCTGTGTAATCACTCCACCCGGTGCCGAGGTTGTACTCAACCTTGCCTGCCGGAGCAGCGTCACCGTCTTTGGAAACAGTAACAGTATACATACCGCCGGAGGCGGCATAGGTGACGACCACATCGGCCCCCGTCGTTCCGACGGAGACATTCACGGAAGGCGTAAAGACAAGTGTGCCGTCGACCGACCACCTGACGAACACGCTTCCCGTGTCCGGTTTCTCAGTCAGCTTGGTGGTGCTGTTCTTCAAGACCCTGAGGGAACCGGAGGCCGGGAAGACCTGGTCCGCCCCGTTCTGGAAGTAGTATGCCCATCCTGTGCCGGTACTGGCAGGGGAAACGCTCAGATTGATCAACACCGTGTCGGTTGTAAGTTCAAACTGCGCATCTATATTTTTATTGGAGCCGTCGGCGACTATTGTCTGCGCGGCCACCTCTCCCGAGAGGTCTCCCGTCCAGAAGAGGAATGAGTTGTTTGTGTCAGGCACTGCCTGTACGTCAAGGTTCATTCCGGTGGGGACATGAAGCGCCGTGCCGAGAGTGAAGTCGTTCCAGACACCGTCCTGTTTGTACTGCACTTTGCCGGATCCTCCGCCGCTCTTGGTGGCGGTCACGGTGTATGTATCGAATGAGAACTCCGCGCCCACCGCCTTGTTGGCATCCATCGTAAGGTTCTGGGGGTTGACGTGTCCGTGGAGGTCTCCCGTCCACCAGACGAACACGTTGGCCGGCAGAGCGGCAGGTATTGCCTGGAGGGACAGCGTCGTACCTGTGGGCACGTTTATCGGCGTGCCGGGATACGCGAATGTATCAGACCCAGATGTGATGTTGACCGTACCGCTTCCCGTGATAGTAATGGTAAGCGTCTTGCCTCCGTCAGCGTCCGTATAGTTGGCGGTGACGGTCTTGGCGGTATCCATTGTGAAGGTTACCGGGTTCTCCGCACTGGAGACATCTCCGGTCCAGCGGTAGAACTTAGCGCCTGCGACAGGCGGAGCCACTGACTCCAGCTGAACGGATACGCCCGGAGCTATCAGCACCGGGCCGGTGTAATCAAAGGTCGTGGTGCCCACTCCGCCGGATGCGGGAATGGTCACGGTAATGGAACCGCCGTTCGTATTGACTGTCAGAAGTTTCCAGTCCGGTTCGGCGAAGACCGCCTTTTCGGTGTGGTCCTTGTTGAAACTGCTTATCGTAAGCGGGTTATCCGAGCTGTTCACGGTCCCTTCCCAATATGCAAAGGTTTTTGTTGCGTGGCTTGCCGTAAGAACGACCTCGGAACCCTTCGGAACGTTCACGGGTATGCCGTCGTAGTCGAAAGCGGGCATTGTTCCCACTTTCACATTGACATTACCTCCATTCTCATCCACGGTCAGGGTGTAAACGTCATCGTCTTGCCAGAACCATGCGGTCACGTGCTTTGCATCCTCCGGCAGCGTTCCCGTCACGGTGACGGATGCGTTCGGATTGTTGCCGCTCACATCGCCTCCCCACTGCAGGAACACCGCGTCCATGTCAGGCACTGCCTTCAGTTTCACTGTCTGAAGCGGTACGGGGAAGAAGGTCCCCCCGTCATCCGTGGCCGTCTTGGTCTTCCATGTGACGCCGTCGTCCAGGGAATACTCTACGTGTCCTGGTCCGTTCTCAGTGATGTATATCTTGCCCTTCCATTCCCAAACGGAGTAGAAGACGAGGTCTCCCGTTCCGGCGGTTATGGTGTATGGGTCTTCGGTGTCGTAAACCGCGCCGGTGGTCGGATCGCCGAGCCTCCACTCAACGAACATGAAGAGATCCGATGTCCAGATCACATCGTCCGGTTCCGGGAGCGTGTGGGCGATGGGCGCATCGTTCTGCGCCCAAGGGCCGGTGACCGGATCGTCATCCGAAGCGAGTCCTACCAATATCGCAGGATATCCCTCTCCGAACACGCGGTCGATCTGCCTTGCGCCGGGGATGCTTGTGTCCTCGAGATAGGTGAAGTCATCTCTGTATTGCACATTGACCCTGTTTACCTCTTCCATTGTTATGACAAGTCTGCCGGAAATGTTTGCGTTGAACTCGATGTTGCCGTATGAAGTAAGAACTTCGGGATTGATGACGTTGTTAGGCGCCTTTGCCAGAGGGGTCTCTGATGCGAAGTAGTCATACTGTCCGGCAAGAGATGTTACATTCTTGGCTAATGAATTGTCGTTATAATCTATGTTGTGTCTCTCGACATAGCTGGTGTTCCATGGCGCGACCACGTCGTTAACTGCGTCGTTGGTGGCCCTTATGGAATTCTTGAACTTGGTATAGTTGTTGATATGAACTATATCGTCCTCATACCTCATCCTCTCGCCTATTCTGTATACGACACGATACAATAGGTCAAGGTTCGACTTGAACGTGGTGTTGCCCAGCCATGTGTAATCGGCCACGTAAGTATCCACTTTTCCGTCGGCCGACACCTCCAGACTGATCGTGTGCTCTCCTGTCTGCGGAAGATAAAGATTGAGATAACCATAATCTCCCGCTGCCTGCAGGTTCTTGTGCCTTCCCTGAACATGGAAGTCCACATACCTCTCGGTACCAAATTCGTCATCGATAACAGAGGCTTTTTTCACAAACAGGGACTGAGGGTTGTCTGTGGGTGCAAGTACCACCTTGGCTCTATAGAGCGGGTGGCCCTGCGAGTCCTTTGGCGTGTTCGCGCTGGCGGGGTTGGCCTCGAACGCCAGATCGCCGGTCAGCCTTATGGAACCGCCATTGATCACCGGGGCTTTTCCAAAGTCACCATCCGAACCTACCGGGACCGCAAGATCCGCACCTCCGCGTGTTCTGGAGATGTTTATTACTCCTCCGTCGATCTTTACGAATGAGTCTGTGTGGGGATTCAGATTGCATCCGAATGCTGCGCCCGCGTAGTTAGCAGGGGTGGCACTCGTTATAGCGATCTTCACATTCACGTTTCCGCCAGTTATTTGTATCTCAGACGGCCGCGTTTCTTCAGCGCCTCCGCCGATACCCGCACCCTGACCTCTCGTAAGCGTAGCTGTGGATATCCTATCCACCATCACATATCCGCCGGATATCCTTACGTCTGCGCCGCCGCCCGGTATGCCGGACTGACCCCCTGCGCCGCCGCCGATGCCTGCTCCCCTCAGGGTCCCATACAATGTTGAAGTGTTGGTCTGTTTTATCTCAATGTGCCCTCCGCTTATAGCAATATAGTTCTGGCCGCCGGTCTCATTGATCCCGATTGCTTGACCGGCTTTTCCAGCGCCCTCTTGCGGCGAAGATGCACCTATTCCGGAACCGGATATCGCACCGCCCTGCTGAGTAATATTGATGTTTCCGCCGGAGATTTTTATTGTTCCGCTGTCTCCCGCTTTCGTTGAGAAAGCGGCTCCTCCTCCAATGGCCGCTGCGCGTATTCCGTAGGTGGTATTAGTACACTTCTGCGTGATATCAATTGTCCCGCCGGTTATTGTTATGTCACCGCCGTGTCCCGCTCTGCTTGAACTGACTGTGGTTCCTGCGCCCCCTCCTATAGCCGGAGAGTAAAAGGCTGCGCCAGTTGCTTCCTGATAGGTTATTAGTGTGCCTCCATGCATCTCGAATATCCCGCCGTCACCACCGTTTTGGCTTCCATCGGTGGATGACCCCCCACCTATTGCGGCACCACGTGTCCTGGTGGCTTTAGAAGTTATATCTATTATTCCTGATTCGATCTGTATGTGACCTGCGGTTTCTGCAGCAGGTCCGGTTGTGAGTCCGTCGCCACCGATCACGGTACCTATGCCCGGATCACCTTGTCCGGTCTTGGTCATTGTGAGTTTTCCGTTGCCCTGTCCCGTGATGATCAGATCCGAACTCAATGTTCCGTTGTCGACGACCCTTATCGTTGCGTTCCTGCCGAGCGAGCCTCCCTGATGATCTATCGTACTGTTGCCGACCAGTTGCAGGATGACTTTCGCTCCCGGCATTATGTTGACCGCATTGCCATCGGCGGTTGCACCGCTTCCGTTGTTTATTGTAATGTTGTCAAAAACCACATACAGACGATAGTCATCGGGATACGGAACGCCACCCGTGAGAGAAAATATCAAGGTAGCCTGCCTGAACGGGTCTCCTGAAAATTGAATTATGTTGTCCTCAAGGTTTTCCCACGCACCGGTGCCGAGACGGTATTTGTACACCCCGAGGCCTGCGTCCCATGTTACTTCCCGGTTTGTGTCCCTGTTAGTAGTACCGACCTGCACTTTTTTGGATGTGGCAGGTATTTCTTGCCATTGGGCATAGAATGTTGTGTTATCCTCTCCCACAAAGAATCTGTCTTCGTGCAGAGTTGTAAAATCATACTCCACCGCCCCATACGGGTCATTCACGCTCCATCCTATGAAGACGTAACCCGCTCGTGTTGGTAGGGGGTCGAATAGAACCTGTGAAGAATCCAACCCTTTTTCGAACGTTGAAGTGGCGGGAACAGCGCCTGTTCCCCCATTTGCGTCATAGGAAACCGTCGCCAATGGCGACGCTTTCGTGTATTCTGTGCTAAAATTCAAGGTGGTGATGGGTACCGCCAACATTATCAGGACCACCGCCACCGCGACCAATGCGGAAACACGTCCGCTTGTGCCTTTTTTGTGCATTATGACATTCTCCTTTTCTTACCGCCCCCCTAGCCTATCTGTCATAGGCTCCAATTTTTCCTTAATGTCCGTAAACGCCCTATCTATATAGGCATATCTTCTCTATAATGACATATATACTGACATATATATGACATACATACTGACATATATAGAAATCATCTGACATATATATTGACATATTTCTTTGCATATCCTGACATCA
Source organism: Methanomassiliicoccaceae archaeon (assembly GCA_009778575.1). Lineage (GTDB taxonomy): Archaea > Thermoplasmatota > Thermoplasmata > Methanomassiliicoccales > Methanomethylophilaceae > Methanoplasma. Next base: position 21,595 of record WRJJ01000012.1, on the reverse strand, counting down.
TTACCCCCGTCATCCGGCCATTCAAATCGAATGTTTTTCATTTGATAAAAGGTTCGAAATATCAAAAAAGTCTTCAAAAGCTACATATTATACAGAAAATCAACCATTTGATGTCAAAACACACCAAAAGAATACACACTACCACACCACACACCAAAATACATCATGCGACCATGTATCGACCGCCTGCGGGATGCTCCCCCCTCCCTCGAACTCACATTACAACAAGCCCCCTACCGCCCTACAACTCACGTTGCGATACCAAGGTGCCCCTAAGCCCTTTCATTCGCTCTAGACCGTTAGGATCAAAAGGAAGAACGCAATCGAAGGCGGCCTGCGCAGCACCGCAAAAAGATCTGTTCAAAGTAAACAGCGACGGCACAAATGAGAAGCTGCGCTTACTCAAAAGAGATTAGCCAGATATTGTGACATTTATACTGACACTATAAAGATACATTATAAAGAAACTCTATCAATGAACTTCCATGAACCATTCTTTCTGGAGCCTTCTCTTCTTATTATTCCCCTCTCAGTAAGGCTCTTGGTTATCCGATAGATCTGCCGTTCTGACAGCCCGGAAAGATGAGACATCTCGCTCGCCGTTATCCGAGGATTCTTTACGATCACCCTGCATATGACAGCTTCCGAAACAGACAAGTTAAGATTTGCAAACAAAAGAGAAGCACAGTCGGATGCACCATAAGAGGACACATCAGAGAGCTCTTCCTCCGGTGAATCAAGATCGGACTGAGACTCGTCATCAACATACTCCGCGCTGCGAACCCCGAATACAACCTCCAGGCCGCCGTGACGCACCATGAACTCCGGAGGAGGGTTGCCGTTCGCCTTACAGGCTTCGCACATCATCCCTATGCCTTTGCCCCATGATTCCGAAAACCCGGCTTCGTAGAACACCTCGGCAATTCTTCTGTTGCGCCTTACCGAGTGGTGCTTTCTTACCAGATCCTCTGCAACCCATCTTTCCGGAAGCTCTCCGGGGTTGTATATTTCAATATAATTGGCGTTTACCTTTATCAGTATGGGTTCGCCGTACGAATATTGCTTGTGAACGATCGCATTCACGACCGCTTCTCTTATCGCCGTACACGGATACGGATTGACGGTGTTCCTTCTGGCGCCCACGTACTCGAACGTGTTGGGCGTATATCTCTCAACAAGCGCCATCATGACCGCATCCGGCTGCATTATCAGCGGCAGATCGATCAGCTCCTCTCTGAGCAATTCCCCCGTGGCAGAGAACTCGCCTATCTTTATGCCGCTTCCGTCGACAACGTCGTTCGGCTTTCCAAACAGAAGCGCGGCGGCCACCGTTATTGTCCCGTCCTGCCCCATCATGCCAAACCTCTCGAGGATGTCTTCTACCCCCGTTTCCGTCCCTTTGAGCATCCTTCCGGACATGATAGCCGATTTGACAAAATACTCGACCGCACCCGGGTCTATAAAAGAGATATCTCTGCCCGATGGGGCATCCGTCCACGACCCGGTGCCCTGTGGGGGCTTCTTTTGCGGCTCGTCGCCGGTAGTGCCGCCCCACATCCTTTTGTTCCAATAGTTTTCCGCATCGGAACCTTTTCCATGATCGGCGGCCTGATCCTTGACCTGTGTACCGCCGTCTGTGTTCTGCTTGCGAGAACTCGATCCAGCCCCTAACTTACTTTTGATCGTATCGAAGATCGATGTACGTGATTTCTGCATTTAGAACTCCCCCTGTATATCTATACAATGCTTAGTGTCTTATATCTTTTAAATGTTTTTGCTACCTGATATATATCCTGACATTCTTATGACGCAAATAAAATCACATAGGGCGTTAGCGCAAAAATCAGATGAATATTCCCCTTTTAGTTATATTATTATATTATTTACACTGACTTTTATTATGACATGCGCAAAAATCCTAAAATATCATTGATTTTTTTATAATTACATAGGTTTTATCATAACTCCATTGAAAAGCATTCTACCCTATTCTGTATACTTTCTTTGAAGAGAATTGCCGCAAAGCAGTACATATCTGGGCCGCTTACAATAAACAAACCAAGAGATGACAGAACACAATAAGGGGCCTCTGCGGGCACATAGAAAGAGGCTGCGGGCATCATAGAGAAGAGTGCGATCAATCCATATACGGCCATACCCCGGCCGTCAAAACGGTTGCCGGCACATTGGATCTTCAGTAAAAGAAAGCATCCCATGGAATGAAAAACGGAAACAACAGAGATACCGACATGCCTGCGCCATATTCCGTATAATGAGAAGAAAGAAGATCATTGAAAGATGTTTGAAAATATCGGCAAGCTACGCAAGGTGGGAGCAGAGGGATTTGAACCCCCGTCAGCGGGTTTCCACCACGGAGGGAGCTACCCTCCGCGAAATTATGAGTCATCGCTCCAGTTAATCATCAACTGTCAGCAAGCTCTTCCAATCACGCTCGATAACTGGAGCCCGCCAGTCTGCCAGGTTAGCCTATACTCCCTTGGTGTCAGTGTTATGATCACTTCTTGCGTAACTTTGCCGCTCTCTTTCTTCTTCTCATCTTCTTCTTGCGCCATTTCCAACGCTGGTTGCCGCGTTTTTTCCAGGCGCGTGAGCTTCTTTTCATGCTATTTCCTCTTCACGGATGTCCCATCGCCTCAACGATGCATCCTTTGGCGGGCCCGTCGGGACTTTCGGTCCCCTCGTCAGGAACTTTCGAACCCGAGGCGTCTGGCTTAGAAGGCCAGCGCTATATCCTGGCTAAGCCACGGGCCCCGCCACCCTCCATCGACTACTATCATTTAAAGCTTTACATGTGGCCTTAAGGTCATTTACCGCCTGTCACGAAGTCATACAGCGACCCGTATCCGCAGAGCATGAGTATTGCTTCGACTATGCACACCAATGCCAATACCAGCAGGAGAGGCCACCAGTTGAACAGTTTTCCGAACAGCTTGATGAGGCTTTCCGCGAAGTGCATGATCATATATGCGAACGCTCCCACGATGAACGCCACTATGATCCTCGGCCAACCCTCGGCCAAGAACTCCAATCCCGTTCCCGCCAATCCTCCCAGGAACAAATAGACGAGCACCATTATCAGCAGCGCTCCTATGACCGCAAAGTGGACCTGGCGGAACGGCCTTATCACCAAGGTGAAGCCGGTCACGACGATCACGACGGTAGGGAATAACTCCCATTCGGCATATGAAGAGAGGCTCAGGACGATCATCAGGGCGCCGAACAGGACCCCTATCGCCACAGACACTTTGTATTTCTTTGACAATTCATTCTTGACGTAGCTGTATACTATGAACAGTGCGATCAGCCCCCCTATGAGGAGTATTATCTCGGGGATGTGATCTGTTATGAAAGATGCTGCCGATTCCGTTTCCATGGTCAATGATATCCTTCAGACGATATAATGATAACTTTGAGGCTGTGGCCTTTGGGCGTATATTTATACTGACTTTATCCTGCCAACGCCTTTATTTCCTCAAATCGGGGCCATATTATTTACTGACCTTTATCCTGACATCATTATCTGGCCTCAAAAAGTCATGAAAATAACAATATATCATAGAAAAAACTGCATGCTTTATTTCAACAGAACGGCCCTTCTGTTCACACGGACTGGAGGTCTTCCAGCCTTATGTATCTGCCACCAAGCATCTTCGAGAGATTCAACGCATGGTTTATCTTTCCCGGGATCAGACTTGAGTCCACGACTATCCACTCGGTGTTGGGCACCTTCATGATGGCTACCACCTTCTTGAGCTCCATTGTCGCATCCCTTCCCCTCATGACGGGGTAGGTCGCTTCTCCGTCTGTTATCAATATCACGAAGCATCTCTCTTCCGGATTCTTCCTGACATAGTTGATCATGTATCCCCTTATGAGCATCAGCGCCGGACCCAGAGGGGTCCCGTCGCCCGTCACCGTGTTCTCGAGGATGTCGCATATCCCTTCAACGGACCGCGTGAAGGGAACTGACAACCTTACCTCACCCGTTCTGAAGGTAAGGAGCGCCACCTTGTCCCTCTGCACATAACTGTCCATGAGCATCGCTTTGACCCCGTTCTTTATGTCCAGCATCATGCCGCTCTTTACCAAGGAGCCGCTTACATCGACCGCGAAGAGGAAAGAACACGAATCCTTCTTGAGGCGTATCTTTTCCCTTATGTCCTGCGGCTCTATGTTTATGCTCAGTCCTTTGTTCTCACGCGTTCTTTGGTAAGGCGCCGCTGCGCGGACGGTCGCGTCGAATGCCGGGTCTACCGATCTCCCATTGGGTATCTTGAACCCGCGGTACCTTCCGGTCCGCTTGCTTACCTCTATGCTCTTTCTTCTTCCGGCCTTTCCGACTATCTTGTGGAGGCGTATCGCTTCGATGCTATCCATGTTCTCCAGCCTTTCTTTGACGGAGTTCGTTATCTCCCCTACGGTGCCGAGACCTTCCCCGGCTTCGGGAGATTCCTCCGAGATGATCTCCGGAGATACGTCCTCGGTGCCTTCGGCGTATTCTTCGACCGCGTCCTCTTTGCGAAGGGATATCACCATCTCGCGTTCCTTTTCATCCGGAGGGGATTCATCCGTTTGCGGTTGGGTCACATCCTTTTCTTCTATTACATCGCCTCTTCTGTGAAGAAGGCACAGGATCGCGGCATCTTTGATGTCCGCGTCGGAGACGGCGGTCCGGCCGTCAAGGGATGCGAGAGCTTTCGACACCCTTGCCACGGATATGTCCGCGCGGTGCCCCTTGACATCCAGATCTATGCATACTTTGGATATCTTGTTTAGATCGGCCCTTGTTATCTCCACATCCTTCAGTGTTCTCTTCGCATCCTCTATGCATTGAAGCATCTCGGAATCTTCTTTCGAATATCTTTCGGCGAACCCGCCGGGATCCGCTTCGAATTCCAGATTTGATATTATTATCTGGTTCCTATCGCTTTCGTTATCGGCGGAATAGGATTGGGCGCAAATATTGAACCGATCCGCTATGCCGTCCGGAAGCATCTGCTCAGCGGGATCCATGGTAGCAATGACCGTTGTCCGGAGGCTGTATTCCGAAGATACGCCTTCTCTCTCCACAATTACCTTGCCCGACTCAACACACTCCAATATGGAGTTCAGCATCTTCGGGTCGAACAGGTTGACGTTGTCCAGATACAGTGTGTTGCCGTCGGCCCTCTGCAGTATCCCTCCTTTTATTGTCGCCTTCCCGTATTTTATTGCATCCTCTATGTCAAGCCCGCCGAACAGCTGCTCGTCGGTGACGTTCTGAGGTATGTTCACTATCTTCTTGTTTGGCAGCATATCTGCAAAGGACCTTACCAGAACGCTCTTCGCCGTGCCCGTCGGGCCTTTTATCAGTACGCCGAGAAGATCGTCGTCCACTGCGGCGCACTAAAGTGCGCTTTTCACATCCTCCATTCCCTTTACCGCGGAGAACGGAAAACTGCGCCTCAAAACTCCTGAAGACATACCACTAGTTCTCCGATGTCGAATTTGGATTCTTCGAATGGTTTCCTCTTTATGCGGTGCGCCAGGACAAGGGGCGCGACGGTGGCTATGTCCTCTCTGCCGGCCTTCTCCCTTCCGTTCAGAGCGGCGTTGACCCTGGCCGCCCTTACCATTGTTATGTCGGCCCTGTGGCCTTCCATCTCAAAATACAGAGAAACGTGCGATGCCATGGCGATGATGTCCTTGTCCGCTGCCGAACCGGACAGTATCTTCCTTGCCTCCAGCACCCTGTCCCTTAACTGTTTGGTCTCTTCCGCATATGCTTCGGTGAATCCTTTCGGATCGGCATCGAAGGCAAGCCTTCTTGCCACTATCTCGGTCCTTACCGCCAGATCCTTCTCTCCGCGTATCTCCGCGCACAGGCCGAACCTGTCAAGCAGCTGAGGCCTGATCTCGCCTTCCTCGGGGTTCATCGATCCCACGAGGATGAATCTGGACGGATGCTCGAATGATATCCCCTCCCTTTCAACATAGTTCACGCCCATTGCCGCTGCGTCCAAGAGAAGGTCCACCATGTGGTCCTCCAGAAGGTTCACCTCATCCACGTAAAGAAGATTGCCGTTCGCCTGCGCCAATACGCCGGGTTCGAACTTCTTCTTACCGGTCTGAAGAACATGCTCAATGTCCAATGTTCCCGCTATCCTGTCCTCCGTTGCGCTTAGAGGAAGTTCGACCACGCGCATCGGAGACCTCTCGGATTCCAGTTTCACGCCCGATTCGACGGCCTCGGCGCAGCCGGGGCAGTATCCTTTTCCGGGGATCGGGTCGCAGTGGTAGATGCACCCCTTAACGTGTTCAACCTCCGGCAGTATCTGGGCAAGAGATCTTACCGAGGTGGATTTTGCAGTTCCCTTCTCTCCTTTTATGAGGACCCCTCCTATGCCGGGATCCACCACATTCAGAAGCAGGGCCGTCTTCATCTGCTCCTGGCCGACGATCGCGACGAACGGAAATAGCAACTGTTTTTCTTTGGACATCACAAGTGACATCGTTTAGAGATTAATTAATCCTCTGGGGAGGACGCACCCGTCTCCGTGTGGGGAAAATGAGCAAAATATCATGACATTTATCCTGCAACTCTCTGAAATGTCCAGTTTCGGGTACTTTCGGGCATCCCCCGAAATTGTTTAAGTATCGAAAGGACAGGTAAGTGTTTTGGATGATACGATGACCGGAACCTGCCACAACAACGGAAGCTTCGGAGGCGTCTGCGGGTGCTCGTGGGCGCACAACCCCGATTACTATGAGTTCATAAGCATAAGGTGGTGCGAACAGTGCAGGCGGGAGACCTGCGTGTGCCCGAGATATATCAGGTCGCAGAGAGGGACGGTGCTTTGGATGCATGAGGATATCGGAGCCATGATGATAGCCCTTGAGGATGACGTCCATCCTTCGGCGATGATCGGGCGGTGTTATCATGAGATAGAGCCGGAAAGCGGCATCGACTATGTGTATCAACTGACAGATTATATGACGGGGCCTCTGCACGGCTGCGTATTTCAGGTGAAAAGAGTAGGCGACAGATACACTCTGCCGGACGAGAACGGGCACATGAGGCGCATGGGGTGGAAGCCCAGGATAACGGCCACTTTTTGAACTAGGTGGTGCCACCTCCTGGAATCACAGTCCCAGACCATTGATTCATAAGTTAGCGTATAGGAATTGCATAAGTTAGCGTATCGATATTGCATAAATGCATGATGGCAGAAACCATTCGAGCAGAGCTCCGCTCAACTCAAATTATCAAGATAACAAATCGATTAATACGCCGAACGCCCATTACAAGATCATGGCAGTCAAAGACGATGTCCTGAATGTTATGAAGAAGAAAGGAAAACCGATGAGCGCCGGGGACGTGGAGAAGGAGCTCGGGATCGACAGGAAAGAGGTTGACAAAGCCTTTAAGGACCTGAAGGCGGACGGATCGATCATCTCCCCCGTACGTTGCAAATGGGAACCGGCAAAGAAGTGATCTAACGGATCATTCGCCGGCGGACGGCAGTCTCTGATACTCTGACCCGCACATCTTGGTCGAATCGGGAACCTTCGTTGTCTTCAGGTTCTCCTCGGCCTCTTCCGGAGTGAACGTTTTGCACAATACGCACGCCGCATCGTTCATCTTGTCGTTCGTGCCTATCAGGCCCCCTACCAGCATGTACGGGCTGATCCCATTCTCGAATGCTCCGTAATATGTTCCCATCACGCAGTATTGCGTGACCATGCCTGCAAGAAGTATGCTGTCGCAGCCGCACTCTTTGACGGCCTCGGCCAGCCTTGTCTCTACGAAGGAGTTCATGTGTTTCTTGTGGACGATCATGTCCCTCGGGTCCTTCACTATGCCGTGCAGGAACTCGTCCCCGTCGCTTTTTTCGTACATAGAGCATTCGCACTCGCCGTCGTAGTGGACGAATATGACCGGCCTGCCATTGTTGCGGAACATTGCCGCGACCTTGTTTATCGTCTCGATCTCTTCTTTATTTCCTTTTTCTGGGATCGAGCCTCCGGTGAACTTCCTTTGCACATCCACCACAACAAAAGCGATCTTCCTTTCTTCCTTTTTCGGCATCTCAGAGGACATACAGCCAAAGATGCATGAGTTAGTTAATATTTATAACGGCAAAGATGCAGAGGGCAACCTCAGTTTATGTTCGCAATTAGATATCGCTTCCTGCACAGAATCCGCCCATGTCTTATGAAGGCCTGTCAAAATGTCAGTCGGAAAGCGATTCGGGTTCTTCCAGAATCTTTTCACAGGTCTCTCTGAGCGCCGGTATCTTCTTTGTGATCGAAGTCCATACTATATCGAGGTTTATTTTTTCATAACCGTGAGCGATTATGTCTCTCATCCCAGATATTCCTCTCCATTGTATTTCGGGATATTTTTCAATGAGCTCCGGAGATAGGGATTTTATATTCTCTCCTATTTGAAGAACACAGAAAGAACAGATCTGCTGATAATCAAGGTTCTCAAAAAACTCGTCCTCATCTTTACCAAATTCGTTTATTTTTTCCTCGATCCTTTTGCAGTATGTCACGATGGCCTCTATGCGCTTGATGTCATCACCCATAGATCACAACACCTTCAGCCAATATTTTATTCAAAAATTCAGGACCTGCCGATTTTGTATCCACCATATCTATCTCATATCCTACAGCATCGCGGATATCCTGAAAGAATTCCGAAAAAACGAATATACAGTCTATCTTTCCAAGTTCTATGCAGAAGTCATAATCACTGTTCTCGGTGCAGTCTCCTCTCGCTACCGAACCGAAAATGTATACTTTCTCAACTCCGTATCTTTCTGCCACCGGCGCAACTATGGACCTAAGTTCTTCGATAGAGGGTCTTTTACGGACCGCTGAGGACATAATAAGGCATCGCCTTGTATCGTTTAAACCTGTCTGTATCTCTAATCATCCTCAAATTCACACATATCTGCTAAAAACTCGAAGGTGGACAGGGCGAGATTTGAACTCGCGGCCTCTACCATGCCAAGGTAGCGATCTTCCAACTGATCTACCTGCCCGTTGTGTCCTCTGAACGAAGAGCCATTATTAAAGATTTGGCTTAAGTTCCGATACGTCCGGCTGACACTAAAATGTATATAATTCCATACCCTCTTAATTCCGGAGACAAGATCATGTCCAGACCTACAACGAAGGCCGACCTTATCAGCGCCGCGAATGAGCAATTCGATAAAATGTGGAAATTGATCGATTCCATGCCGGAGGCGGCTCAGGACGCCGCATTCGACTTCAGCAACGTTGCTGATAAAAAGGAGGCGCACTGGGCGCGCGACAAGAACTTGCGTGACGTGCTCATACACCTTTACGAATGGCATCAGATGGTCAAAGGATGGTATGAGGAAGGTACCGTAAAGGGCGGTATGCCCGCTGTGCCAGGAGGAGGCTACACATGGGCGACCCTCCCCGGCCTCAACATGGAGATCTGGAAGAGATATCAGGATGTCCCCCTTTCGTCGGCAAAGGATATGCTCAGAGAAAGCCACGCAGACATGATGCGAATAATTGGATCCCATACGAATGATGAACTGTTCTCCAAAGGCGTCTACAAATGGACAAAGACCTCCACTCTCGGGGCGTATTTCATCAGTTCCACATCAAGCCACTACGACTGGGCGATGAAGAAGATAAAACTTCACGCAAAGAACATCACATGATCGGCCTGTCGCCGAACCCATAATATAAGCAGTGGTGATTTCTATATGTGAACGCCATAGAAGTGTCCAATCTAAGGAAATACTTTGATGACGTCAAAGCCGTGGATGACATTTCTTTCACTGTGGGCACCGGACAACTCTTTGCTTTTCTTGGACCGAACGGTGCGGGAAAGAGTACCACGATCGATATATTGTGCTCGTTTTTGAAGCCCGATTCCGGAGAAGTGCGGATATTCGGGAACATACTTGGCAAAGACGACGAGAATATCAGATTGGACATCGGCGTCGTGTTTCAGAACAGTGCTCTTGACCCACTAATGACGGTGAAAGAGAACCTGATGTTCAGGGGAAGTCTGTACAGTTCCGATTCCATAGAGGAAAGACTGCAGACGGCCATGGAGACCGTGGGTATTTCAGATATTGCCGACAGAAGATACGGCAAACTCTCCGGCGGGCAGAAAAGAAGGACGGACCTTGCAAGAGCGCTGATACATACGCCCAAGATCCTCTTCCTCGACGAACCCACCACCGGGCTTGACCCCCAGACCAGACATAACGTCTGGGAGATGATACTGGATCTGAAGAACAAGGAAGGAGTGACCGTATTCCTCACTACACACTATATGGAAGAGGCTGCGGGGGCAGACTATGTCGTTGTCATCAATAAGGGGCATATCTCCGCAGAAGGAACCCCCACCGAACTCAAGGAAAGGTTCAGTTCAGATGTGATAAAGATCGTTCCTAAGGACCTTTCTTCCTTCTCGGACATGCTCATAGAGGACGGCGTAAGTTTTTCGGAGGGCGGGGGCGTGATAACGATACCGATCGATCATACAATGGATTCTCTGCCTTTGATAGATCGATACCGCAGCCAAATATCCAACATCCAAGTGCTGAACGGCACAATGGATGATGCTTTTGTGAATATAATCGAGGAGGGCGAGCTGGAATGACCTCCAGGATCATCCTGTTCGCTTCACGTAACGTAAAGGTATTCTTCCGTAACAGGGCGTCAGTGATATTCTCAATGTTTGGCGCACTGGTCGTCATCGCGCTTTACTTCCTCTTCCTCGGGGATGTCCTCACGGAATCCTACTCGGGACTGCCGAACACGAGGGCCCTCATCGACAGTTGGGCTATGGCCGGTCTGATGGCCGTCGTGCCCGTGACCTCAACGCTGGGTGCTCTGGGGATAATGATACAGGACAGGCTGACCGGTGCGGTTCGAGATTTCACCGTGTCACCCATGAAGAGGTACGAGATCGTGGGCGGATATGTTCTGAGCACTTTCATAATAGGTACCATATTGAGCCTGCTGGCACTTGCATTCGCAGAAGTTTACATAGTATCCAACGGAGGAGACCTCCTCAGCATGATGCAGTTCGTCAGGGTCATAGGGATAATGCTCTTGTCGGTCGCTTCCGTAAGCGCAGTAATGCTAGTGGTAGCCCTATTCATTAATTCGAATACCGCCTACTCGGCCGCTAGCACCATCGTAGGAACGCTGATAGGTTTCCTTACCGGGGTCTTCATTCCGATAGGCACTCTGCCTGATGCGGTGGGAACGGTTGTGAAGATCGTCCCCGCATCGCATTCAGCATCTCTGTTCCGGCAAGTGATGACAGAGAAACCGATGGAAGCCATGGCGGGGATACCTCCGGAGGAAATGCTTAATTTTGAACTGGAAATGGGAGTGAGGTTCGAATTCGGAGGTCACCTTGTCACGCCGGAACTTAGCATTCTGATCCTTATCGGAACTTGTGCGGCATTTTACTTCATTGCTGTCCTCAGGCTATCAATGAAACAGCGGTAAGCTTGCCAAAGAACACTTTCCTTCATTATCTTCAGAATTCCGATCTGAGCGTGGACTGGAATCTGTGCGCCTCGCCCGGTATGCGGGTAGGGTATTTTCCATTCGCGCAGGCCAGACAGAGATCGCCTTCCGGTTTTCCTATCGCTTCTATGAGGCCGTCGATGCTTATATACCCCAGACTGTCCGCTCCGAGTATGTCGCATACCTCTTCCACGGTGCGTCCGTTTGCGACGAACTGCTCCCTGGATTTCATATCCACTCCGTAATAACACGGTGCGACCACCGGCGGGCTTCCCACGCGTACGTGGACCTCCGTTGCCCCGGCCTTGCGCAGCATCGATACCAATTTCTTAAGCGTGGTGCCTCTGACAATGCTGTCATCGACTATCACCATGCTCTTGCCGTTGACGGTGCTCTTGATGGGATTCATTTTCATTGACACCGCAAGCTCCCTTTCCTTCTGGTCCGGGAGAATGAACGTCCTTTCGGCGAAACGGTTCTTCATGAACCCTTCCTCATACGGTATCCCGGACGCAATGGAGAATCCTATGGCGTGCGCGCGTCCTGAATCGGGTATCGGCATGATCATATCTACATCTGCGGGGCATTCCCTTGCGAGTATCTCCCCGATCCTCTTCCTTACATCATAGACCTCTCTTCCGTCGATGAGGGAATCCGGCCTTGCGAAGTACACCCATTCGAACATGCAGTGCGCCTTGTGTTTGCTGGACTGGCCCGAGTAGGGTATGAAGTGGTCGTGCATGACCTCGATTATCTCTCCCGGAGCGACATCTCTTATGAATGTGCCGTTCAGCGCGTCTATCGCCGCGCTCTCCGAGACGATTATGTGCCCCTCATCGATCTCTCCGATGCATAGGGGCCTGATGCCGTATGGGTCCCTCACTCCGAACAGCCTGTCGTTTATCATAATAACAAGAGCATAAGAGCCTTCCAGCTCCCCCATCATGCTTTTCATGGCCTTTATCGGGTCATTGTACTGGACCATATACTTACCGAGAGCCTTGGCCACAAGCTCGCTGTCCGAGTTCGTAAGGAACGATGTCCCGGCCGCCAAATACCTATCTTTGAGCTCGGCGTGGTTGGTGATGTCCCCGTTGTGCGCAACGGCGACCATCCCGAAACTTGTGGTGACCGTCAGCGGCTGAGAGTTCAGCACGCTTTTGGAACCGGCGGTGGAATATCTCACATGTCCTATGCCTGTGCAGCCATCCAGATTCGCTATCTTCTCATTGCTGAGCGCGAACTGAACAAGGCCGTTGTCTTTGGCTATTTGCAGTTCGCCGTCCTTAAAAACAGATATCCCCGCGCTCTCCTGACCGCGGTGCTGGATTATCATCAAGGTCTTATGCAAAGCCGGTACGACATTGTATGTGGCAGCGACGCCGACAACTCCGCAGCTGTGTTTTGGACCCGACATGGTATCTTTAATCGCGTGCTTTAGCCCATGTGTAGGATCTCATTTTAGCGGTCTTTCCGTAACCGCATGAGGCACATACCCCTCTCCTTGCGTGGTAAGAGTGCTTTCCGCATCTGCGGCAAGGTATGTGGGTCTTGTATTTGTTGTGCCTTCCCTGGGCTGGTGTTCCTGTTCCCATGATCTGTCTCTCCTTATGGTGAAATGTAAATTACGTTGTCCCCGCGGACAATGATCAAACTGATCTTTCTGACCGGCTCTCCGTTATAGAACTCCTCTGCATTCTTCAGCACTACGTTCATATGAGGGTCGTATCCATCGAGTACTCCTCTGTACTCTCTCTTTCCTTTTAGCTCGACGATCACATTCTTATTCGTCGACTGACTGAGAACAGACAATGGCTTGATCATTTTCCCACTGATGACTTCATAAAGGAAACAGTATTTGAAAGTATCGTGCTTAGTTATTTTTGTTTTCTTTCAAAGCAGACGGCGGGCCGCCCGTCATAAAGAAGAAAGAGCGGGGGCTCCGCTCCGGCGGCATCCGCATATGCCAGACGCTGTTCGGAAGCCTTCAGACGAAGGCTCCGATGGTTGGCGCGTCAAGCCTGTCCATATCGTAGAAGATGATCGCTTCCCGTATCCCTCTCTCGCCCATGCCGGTGCCCATGAAATGATCGATCATGGCCGCCCTCCACAGGACATCCAATATCGCGGTCGAAAGGCACCCGTAGTAAGAGTTCGCCATATCGTCTTCGTATCCGACGGCATCCATGATGCTGAATACATTCCCCAAGAAGCTGTCCCTTTGGTTCAGGATCGAGATGTACCTCTTCAGGACCTCCCTCCCCTCCGGTTCGAGAGGCCTTATCTTGATATCTTCCGCTCTTACCGTTCCTTTCTTCGTCAGGTCGCCTTCGTCGTCAAGCACCATCATGTCTATCCTTCCCGATGCGCTGTCCGCAAGGAAGATGTTCCAATTCCAATCCTCGTCGCAATAGACCGGCGCATTGACCGGGTCGTCGGTGGCCATCGATTCCATGGCAGTGTCCATGGCCGCGCCGTTGAGCTCTTCCATATCCGCCGGACCCTCTTTGACGTCTTCAAGCGTCATGACCGGTTCCAACAGGGTCATCTCCATGACCTTTCCGATATATGCCAGATCTGTGAATTTGTCGAGGTTCTCGCTTACGGACCTCCTTATTTCGGAGGGATCCCCCATCACTCCTGCCTCTTCGCAGTTGCGGTAGAACTCCGAATACACCTCTCCCGCTTCCCTCACGGCCCTCTTTATCCTGGCATCCGCTTTGAGGACCATCTCTCCAGCTTCCGCCTCCGCGTCTGCGCCTTTTCCGGACCAGACCCCTCTGCATGAGAGGTCCAGTTCAACTTTTATCCTGTCACCCACGTGGATATGGTACGGGAACTGCCTGCAGTACGTGGGCCTGTTGCCGTATACGTCGCATCTGCGGCCGTTGAGGAATACGCATGATCCCCGGCCTTTCTTCAGAGCGAGTGCAAGGTACGGTTCGGGGCCTTTGCTCCTGACCAACGCTTTCTGATGGCTCTTCTCGAAGAAGTGCCTTTCATCCCCCAATACCTCCGGCTGGCACAGGCAGCACAGCCCGCAGCCTTCCGGGCATTCGGCCTTCTTTCCGCGCACTTCAGAATAATCAACCTCTATTTCCGCCATATACGTCCTTCCCAAACCTGTCCCCGCAGAACTCCCCGCCCTCGATCTGTATCTCTCCTCCGACCATCACCATGTCGGGGAACACCGCTTCCCATCCCCCGTAAGGTGAGTGCCCGGCCTTGCTGTGAAGTTTTCTAACGTCAATGTTGGTGAACTTCCTGATGTCGAAGACAGAGATGTCTGCGTCATATCCCTCTTCGATCCTTCCTTTTTTCATTCCGAAGGAGGAGGCGGGGGTCTCCGACCCCATGGACACCGCCTGAGACAACGGAATGATGTTCTTTCTGACCATGTTCATGACTATGGGAATCGTGGTCTCCACGCCGGGGATCCCGCTGGGCGCCGAATCGAAATCCTGTGATTTCTCGGAGAGGGTATGGGGGGCGTGGTCGCTGCCGAACATGGATATCTTCCCTTCAATGAATGATCTGTAAAGCCGGTCCCTTACGGCGGTGTTCCTTATCGGGGGGTTCACTTTATACTCCGATGACGAGAACCTGTCGGGTTCGAAGAACAGATGGTGCAGCGTGACCTCGGTGGTAAAACCTGACTCGCCCGCAATGGCCACGCTCTCTGCGTTGGTGTTGTGGCATATGTTCATCTTCATCCCTTTGAAACGGGACAGCCTTCTTACGGCATTGATCTCCGCCTCCACCGGCCGATTCCTGAGGTGGTCCCTGCAGTCCTTCTCCGGCTCCCTGCGGATCATGCCGTCATCCTCGGCGTGGACGCTCACTCTCTTCCCCATGGCCGCTATGCCTCGAAGGGCCGATGCCATTTCATCGTCATCATTCAGCAGGATGCTCCCGGTCGTCGAGCCCATGAATAGCTTGAATCCCGGGACGAGCGGCGCCATCATGCCCGCATTGCACCCGGGCGTCACCGCGGCGAAGAGCCCGTAGTCTGCGTAAGCCCTGTTCTTTATGCGGCTCTTCTTCTCAAGCAGAGCATCGAGGTCGGTAACAGGCGGGACCGTATTCGGCATGTCCAACACGCAGGTGACCCCTCCGTGCACCGCCCCGGCGGTGCCGGACAGGAAATCCTCCTTTTCCGTCATACCGGGATCCCTGAAATGCACATGCGGGTCCACGAACCCGGGAAGTATCACGCCTCCTGGCACATCGATCCTGCTCTCTCCTCCGGAGAGGGAACTTCTTACCGCGGATATCCTTCCGCCGGCTATCCCTATCTCCGAGTACTTTATCTCTCCCTTCACGAACGCCCGTCCGCAAACAACAACATCATAGCTCAGGGCATCACTTCCTTACGACCTCCCCTCGAGGGGATATCTCTGTGAATATCTCCCCGGTAAAAGATTCTATGGTCGCTCCGGCGTCCTTCCAAACGCCGGGGCCGAACCCGGCCTTCATCGAGAGATGCCGGAGGAACTCCTCCGCGTCCCACCCGAATTCCAGAGGTACCTGCGGAAGCAGCAGCCCTCTCCTCCCTTTGTATGACAGGATCAGCCCGTCCTTTCCTATCTCGATCTTGGACAAAAGCTCTTCCGGCGACCCGTATCGTATCCTCTGCGGAGGCGTCAGAACGGTCACCTCGAATGTGCATTCCGCCGCCTCTTCAAATGTCAGGTCCTCAAATCTGGGGTCGTGGCATGCCGCCGCGGCCGACATCCTCAATGCGTCTTTGAGCGGAAATATAGGTTCCGGATAGCCGATGCACCCTCTCAGCCCTCCGGAAGGATATTCGGATATCGTGACGAACACTCCCTTGTTCTCGGAGAACCCTTCCGGAAGCCGGAGTTCCGTCGTCTCCCCTTTTGTTTCGGCCTCTGCACAGCGCCTTGCCGCTTCGACAGCGGCCGTTCCGTCCGCGATATCCATCTCAATCGCTTTCTTTGGATGAGGAGGTCTTCGTCTTGGTCGATGAGGGGGACTTCTTCTGCGCGGGCTTTATCTCTATCTTCTCCGGCTGCGCGGGCTTTGATCTGCCGCTGCCGTTCTTGGCGGCGTTCTTCCTCGCCTGTTCGGCCTTGTCCGCCATGTCCTTTACGCTGTCCGGGAACGGCATGTTCTTCATCATGGCGCTCACCGCCATCATGAACTCCATCCCCATGGCCATGAAATGCCTCTGCACCTCTGGGTCAGTGAAAGCGTTGAACATCTCCTGCGCCGTGTCCTTCGCCCTCTCTTTCTGCTTCTCCGCAAACTCCTCTGCCCTTTTCCGTTCTTCCTCGAACGCATCGCCGAAGAACTCTTTTTCCTCTTTGAGGAGCTTCTGCATCATGTCTTTCTCCTCTTTGAAGAGCCTCTCCAGCATCTCTTTGTTCTCTTTTAGGAACTTCTCCAGTTCAGGATCGGTGTATCTTTTGCCCTTTTCGCTCATTTTGACCCCTCCGCTTTCCGCAGCCTTTCTGTATATGGGAGGGAAGTATACAACTTAAAAAGTTGCCCCGAACTTATGCCTTATCCCGCTCTTTTGAATTTGATTATCAGGTTCTCGTCGTCGAACTCCGCACCGAGCATCTCGGCATCGGTCAGGGTCATCGGGAGAGCGACCGTCCTTTTCTGATCTCCCGCCTTTACAATGACGGAGTTGTTGCCTCCCTTGAACAGCTCGATGTCGTCCTTTTCCATGAACGGCATTTTCATGTACAGTTTGTCTATGCCGCCCTCCGACTCGAAATGCATGGGGCTGGTCTTAGCGTATATCTCTATGGGATCCGTGTCGCCGAAGATGGCGTCCGCCATCTCGTCAAGGCCCTCTCCGCCTCTGAGCTCGGTCTGGAACTGGTATGCGTACATTATCTTCAGAGGATCGAATGCCTCATGTATCATTTCCATGTAGCTCTCCTGCTCCTCAAGCTTCTTCTTCATGAATTTCCCGTCCACGTCGGGAGGCAGGACCTTGTTGACCACCAGACACTCAACCGTTTTGTTGTAAAGGCAGAGGTAGGTATAGGAGCGCATGGTCTCGTTTATCGGCATCCTCTCCGGATTGAGGACCAGCCGGATAGTTGTGTGTTCCGGGTCCTCCAGGACCTCTTTCACTCTTTCCATGCTGTTCTTTATGTCCTCCAGGCTGTCCATGACATCCTTGGATGGAAGGGGGATGTCTATCATCTTCCCCACCGTCACCCTCGCGATGGACACCATCCTCTTCAGCAGTCCGAAGAGCCGGTCGACGTACCAGTTGGAGACGTCCGGGAAGCTGAGAAGCCTCAGCGTCTCCCCCGTGGGGGGAGTGTCGATGATGACAACATCATACTCCCCGCTGTCCTTGAATTGAAGAACATAGAACAAGGCCGCGGCCATCTCCATACCGGGCATTATCGCCATCTCCTCGGCGGTTATGTCCTCAACGCCCTGCGAAAGCATGAAGGCGGAGATGTAATCCTTTATGGTGGACCATTTCGTCCTCATCTCGTGGATTATGTTCAGTTCCAGAGCGTCGAGGTTCTTCTCAACGTTGACGATCTCTGCGGAAAGCTTCACATCAAGGGAATCCCCCAGCGAGTGCGCCGTGTCGACGCTCATTATCACCGTGCGGTGTCCCAACTTCGCGCATCTGCGGGCGGTGGCCGCCGCGACGGACGTTTTTCCCACCCCTCCTTTTCCGCTGTAGATTATGATCCTCATGGTATCTCCGCGCTTTTTGATCCTTATATTGATTTTTTCGTGACGCAGCCCCTTTGGTCTATCGTCAGTACCTTTAATGGAATGTCCTTCCCGGATCTGCGGGCGGCCTCGGCGGCCACCCTGTCAAGGGAACAGCAGGGCACGGTCATCCTTACCACGGTCAGGCTTTTTATGTCATTGCCGGACAGTATCTCCGTAAGCTTCTCTTCGAGGCCGGTATCGAACTTCGGGCAGCATATTGCCACCGCCCTGCCTTTGATGAGGTCCTCATGCATCTTGGAATAAGCGAATGCGGAACAGTCGGCCGCCAAAAGGACATCCGCGCTCCGAAGGATGGGAGAAGCCGCTGACAAGAGTCTCAGTTTCACGGGCCACTGCCTCAGTTCGTTGCTGCCGGGCCCCGCCGGGGCGCCGGCCGCCGGCCGGGAGTGAGGCGGCATTCCCAGCGAGATCACCTGAGGGGTCTCGCATCCGCATGACTCTATGAAGGATATCGCTCCCTGCGGGCACACGGGCAGACAGTCCCCCAGGCCGTCGCAGAAGTCCGCCCTCACCATCTTAGCCTTGCCGTTGATGATCGCCAGAGCTCCTTCGTGGCAGGCTTCGACGCACAGCCCGCAGCCGTCGCATTTGTACTCATCGATGACGATACCTTTTGCCATTAAGGAGGTAATGGAGGTTGTCTAATATACTCTTACGCAGGCATAGTTCTCTTTGATCGACCGAAGCGGCGGTCACTTGCCGTTAAGGTCGTCAAGGAACATCATTTCTTTGTTCTTATTGTGGATCCTTACTGTGACCTCCCTCATTTCATCGATATCGATCTCTTTCAGGATCTTCGCAAAATAGAACATTTCCGCCCCCATTACAATGAACAAAATGCACAATATGATCGAAAACACGAGGAAGATAAAGGCCAAGAACCCTTCGTCGGTAACGAAGAAATAAAGAAGAAGGGAAACAAGAGGGATTATTCCCAGGATAACTGCAAAGAATGCGACCTTTGCAAAACTGTCCTTTGGATCGGTCACGCAGATATATCTCATGTATAGAGAAAGTAGCCGATGGTATTTGATTCTTCTTTGTTTCAAACGGACCCATACGGGCTTAAGTATGCACCCTTGCAACGTGCCCGCTGGAGCCGGCCCGACCCCGGAAATAACATGAAAAACACTCGGGCCGGCGGGGCTTTGTGATCAAATGTGTCCCAATTCTTTTTCTATCTCCTCCCTCGCCTTGATCCTGTCTTTGTGCATCCCTATGTAAAAATCCGTATACTCGACGACTATCGAGAGAAACGCTTCCAGCCGCACATAGAGCTCCGAGTTTCCGAGCTCCACCAGAGTTACGATCGCATTGCTCAGTTCCTGCGCTTCATCAGATATCTCTAATGACACCATGAACTATCGATTTTCTTCACAGAATATATACTAACAATACTACAGTTAGTATATAGTATGCAAAAAAAGGCTTAGATTTTCAATAGAAACAAGCATGAATATAGAGACAGGAGTGCCGGGAATGGGGTTCGAACCCATGACCTTCGGATTTCCCTGGAAGAGGTCTGTTGACCAGAACCCTATGAGTCCGACGCTCCACCAGGCTGAGCCACCCCGGCATATGTTAATTTGGTTGGGAATGGGTTTATGTTTAATAAGTTTTGGAGGACTCCGAATGCGGTCGGATTTATTCCTGTTCCGGAGCGTCGTCCGATGTTTCGGGTTCTTCGGCGGCCGCTTCCTCGGCTGGCTCTTCGGGAACCTCTTCCTCGGCGGGCTCCTCTTCGGGAGCCTCTTCCTGCTCCGGTTCCTCCGCCGCTGCGGGTTCCGGTGCGGGCTTCTCCTCGATTATGGACTCCGGTTCTCCGTCGCCGACCTTCAGGACCTCGGTCCTGCGGATCTCCAGTCTCTTTATAGGGATCACAACGCGGCATGCCTTTGCGAGGTCCTTCGAGAGGTCCCCAGATATGACCGCTTTGACGATGTCGGAAAGGGTCATCTTCTCCGCCATCTGAACGAGCGTTACCCCGATGATCTGCCTCATGCCCTCTTCCTGAGAGGACTGTATACGCCTCTCGGCGATGGACATTGTCTTTATCCTCAGAAGGAAATGGTCGAATGTTATGACGTCCACGACGTGGTCTGTCTTCGTCTTCTTTCTGCGGGTGAGCCTTCTGACGTAGTCGCTGGTAAGATCGTGTCCGATAAAAACGGTCTTAGCTTCATGCCCGTCGGCCCCTGTTATCTTGAATTTGAGTTTTATGTGCATCTTGGAAAGGTCGCCGGTGATATCCTGCACCGTGACCTCCGCCGTCCTTCCGACGAGAAGTCCGGGGTCCGCCGCAGGCGTCTCTCCAATCACTACTTCATTGAACATTTTGGGAGCGTGTACGTTGTACCACTCCTTTGCCTTCCACTTGTCTTTGACCTTACGGCCTGCGCTTCCTTTCGCTTTTCTTGCTGCTGCCATCAGAATCCTCCATGATCCGAATGAAACGAGGATTCAATGGTTGTATTAATAGCTTTGTCAGAACATACCGTGAAAATCAAGTGCGGCCAGCATGTTTTTGGATATCACAATAAGGAAAGAATATTACAATTTGGTTGAACCGCATGTATATATAACTTCACCTTCCCCAGGCTTTGCACCTAAAGTCTGGTTTTGATACCACATTAGGTGCAGACCGCATACTTTAGGTGCAACTTTCCGACTCAAAAAATTACAGTGCTTCTGCGCACTGTTTTGTTTCACTACTTGCTCTGACAAAAACAGGCTCAACATTTCTCGTGTACATACAGTTGATAAGCACAGTTATATTGTACGCAAGAATCTTGCACAGCAATTCATTTACTTGTGCCGTTCTGTTCTTTGATTTCAACGTCTCTCCGAGTTTCTTCTTGATAGCACCGAAAGTTGACTCCGCGTTTGACCTCTTGTGATAGTGCTCCAAGAAGTCGGTTTTGTTGTTCTGGAAGTGGTAGAAAGCATTGAGCCATGCAGGAGAACCCTTCGCACGACCCCTGCTGTTGTTCTTGAACATGATGTATGCGTCCACACCGTTCTCTTTTGCGAGAGCATAGATGTCTCTTGAAAGGTATCCCTTATCTGCGGAAATCTCTCTCATATCAAACGTTCTTCTCGTTCCGTGGAAGAGCGATGGAAACTCGTTCACGTCTGCTGAAGTACCGTCTGTGACAATCACATCAGATACTGTGTTTGTCTGAACTCCTGTGCAGATGTGTGCTTTGAGCCAAATATTGCTCTTGGTCTTCCCGTGCTTCTCTTCGCACCAATCGCAGTATGATGTTGTTCTGAATCCAGATGAATCAATTGCGAAGTCATGCTCTATATCCGCAAG
>WRJJ01000011.1 GCA_009778575.1 Methanomassiliicoccaceae archaeon | reverse complement strand
CTACTCCGTTTCGGTCAGCGGCTCTCAGGCGTATTCCGGGATAGCAATGAAGAACGGCATGCGGCCGATGACGGAGATATACATCTTCTATGACAAGGAGTATGCGTCATGCTACGAGGCCGAAGAAGGCCCCATAGGATCGAAACCGCTGGACCAGAGAACCTATGTCGAGATGTTGGCGGCGGCTCTCGCATCGTCGTCCGGCACACCGGTAAGGATATTGTCGGCGGACGAACTTCGGGAAGCGATGGATGATGATGTCGCCGCAGGCGATGTACAAAAAGGGCTCGTGGTAATATCGGGTGCGCTTCCTGACACAATATATGCGGGATCCGGCACCGACCCGATATTCGATTGGCTCGGGGGCGGCGGGAGACTCTATTGGCTGGGCAACATCCTCGGCAAATATTACTCCACGGTATCGGAAATAGTGGATGTTTCCGCAGCTTTGCCGAACTATCAGGAATTGTTCTTCGGCGTCGAATGTCTTAACACGGATACTGCCGGCAACGGTTTTGTCTCCAACGATTTCACCGGCGGTCCGACGGACAGCCTCAGATACGACCTTTCGCTGAAGAAC
Source organism: Methanomassiliicoccaceae archaeon (assembly GCA_009778575.1). Lineage (GTDB taxonomy): Archaea > Thermoplasmatota > Thermoplasmata > Methanomassiliicoccales > Methanomethylophilaceae > Methanoplasma. The sequence goes on along the minus strand of WRJJ01000011.1, from coordinate 28,685 downwards.
AACCGCATAAAGTACGGAGTGAACACCGCGGTTCTCGGAGCCGGCCATGTCAACTACCGCGCCGTGGGGTATTCCGACGACAACAACGAATATGCCAGCATCGTTCTGGCGGAGTACGCCGGCGGGAAAGGCATGGTCTGCGTGCTGGCCGGAGATTACTCAAGGAATCAGCGCAGCGATCTTGTGCAGGTCCTTTCGTCCGGGATCGATCATTCCACTGAGATCCTCGGCACCGTGAGCGGTTCGGTGAGATACGGCACCCATACAGGCATGATGGACATAGGTCCTCCGGAACCGAATATGACGGCATACATCTATCTCGGCGGATACTTCCCCGTATACGGCAGGCTGTTCTCTTTATGAGGCGGACAGGCAGATTGGATTCGATGGACACAATTATTTACAGAGCCCGCCATTATGAAATGAGATGAAGATGAGGGTTGTCGATGTCAATCCGTTCTTTTACCCCTTCAAAGGCGGTATCGAGCATAGGATACATGATACCAGCAGGCTGCTTGCCGCCAAGGGCCACGATGTCACCGTGCTGACGGGAAGACTGCCTGGCACTTCCGAGGAGGAGCTTACCGATGACAATTACAGGATCATCCGGCTTAAGTCAACCGTCATCAATGTCTACAACCCGCCGTTCATATCGTCCAAGGATGTACTTGAGACCTTGAAAGGTCTGAATGCCGACGTAGTGAATTACAACTACAGATGGGCGCCGAGTTACAACAGGGATCTGAAGAGGTACGACGGAAAGAAGGTCTTCACATACCACAATATGTGGGGAGAGGGGATAGGCATGCAGGCAAAGGTGTCGGAATTCAACGACGGCCGATTCAGGACATGCCTCGAGACATTCGACCACATCATCGCGGTAAGCGATCATGTCAGAGATGACCTTCTCAGACGAGGATATTCTCCGGAGTACGTTACGTCGGTACCGACCGGCATATCCGAATACCCTGCGATCGGCAAGGGGGACGGCGATTTCATATTGTCGCTCGGAAGGCTCGTGAGGACGAAAGGGCTGGTTCATCTTGTGGATGCGATGAGGGATGTCGACTGTAAGCTGATAATATGCGGCAAAGGCCCCGAAGAGGGACGTCTGGCAAAGCAGATAAAAAAGCTCGGGCTGGAGGAGAAGATAGAGCTGAGGGGATGGGTGGATGATGAAGAGAAGGAAAGGCTCATGGGCTCATGCAGGTTCTTTGTCATGCCCTCTCTTTTCGAATCCCTGGGCTTGGCTGCGATAGAGCTCATGGCGCACGGCAGACCCATCGTACACACGGATGTCAACGGGCTTCCCCAGACCGTAAAGGACGGCGGGATATCCGTGCCTCCCAAGGACCCTGCCGCGCTGGCAAAGGCGATGAACACGCTCCTCGGAGACCCTGACCGCACGGAGGAGCTTGGAAGGAATGCCGCCGAACAGTCACAGAGGTACAAATGGGACGGTCTGATCCCGGAAATAGAGAAGGTCTACGGCAAGGTCATCTCCGGAGAGTATTCTGCTGACGATATCCGCAAGGTTGCATGAGGGCACAAGAATATTATCCTAAAAGGCCATAGTCGCGTTTGAACTGAATGAGCATAATGAATGATGTGTTCGCAAAACATAAGGAGGGTATACTCTACATTATTTTCGGCGGCTTTACCGTCCTTGTCAGTTGGGGAACGTATGCTCTTTTCGTCTTGTTGGGTATCGATGTCAACATCAGCAACATTCTCTCATGGATATGCGCCGTAACGTTCGCCTTCGTGGTGAACAAATGGTTCGTGTTCATGAGCCGCTCTGTTGACAGAGCGGTGCTGGTGAAAGAGGTCGGTTCTTTCTTCTTGTTACGTATCGTGACGGGGGTCATCGCGATCATCCTCTTCCCTATCCTCTTGGCAGTAGGGCTGGATCAGTCGCTTTTTGATATTGACGGGTTGATCGCAAGGATCACCGTCAGCATGGTGGAGATAGCTTTGAACTATGCCGCAAGCAAGTTCATAGTGTTCAGAAAAAAAGAGAATAATGCCTGAAAAGGCATTGTTTTTGTTTCAGCCGAGGTATTCAAGCCAGCGGTCGTATCTGGGATCCTTTCCGGAGACAGCCTCGTGGAACTTGCTTTGAACCTTCCTGGTTATCTCTCCGACGCTGCCGTCGCCGATGGTCCTGCCGTCAATGTTGGTGACGGGCATGATCTCTGCCGCAGTTCCGGTCATCCAGACCTCATCCGCGGTCACGAGCTGCGTCCTGGACATCTGTGATTCCACGACCTCATATCCCATGTCCCTCGCGATCTGCATGACGGAGTCGCGGGTGATCCCTTCCAATATGCAATCCGCAGTGGCGGGGGTGAATATCTTCCCGTTCCTGCATGCGAAGATGTTCTCTCCGGTGCATTCTGCGACCTGCCCGACGGAGTTGAGCATTATTGCCTCCTTGGCCCCCTGACGGGCGGCCTCCATCCTTGATAGGCATGACGCAACATATGTTCCGTTCACCTTCGCGCCGGCGGGGGTGCAGAGATTATCGGGCCTGTGCCAGGTCGATGTTATCGCCTTGATGCCGTCCGCGGATCCGCTGCCCAAGTACGCTCCCATGCATATGCATGTGATCGACATGCTTGCCGGGACCCCGACGGGGTTGAGACCGACCTCTTCTCCGCTCAGGAATACGCAGGGCTTGATGTAATCGACCTTGCCGTTCGCTTTGATCGTTGCTTTGACGGCACCTATCAACTCATCGAGGCTGTATGCTTTGCCTCCGAATACCGGCTCTATGCCCATCACTTTGCAACCGTCAAGGAGCCTTTTCATGTGCTCCCTCAGTCTGAAGATCGCCGGTCCTTTCGGCGTCTCATACATCCTTATCCCTTCGAACACTCCCGTGCCGTAATTAAGAGCGTGCGTCAGGACATGGACCTTAGCATCCTTCCAGTCGACGAGCTTGCCGTCGACCCAAATCTTTTCCGTTTTTTCCATGTTTTTCCCTTCCTGCATCTATCAGAGAGCATTGAGCGCCATCACGTATTTCTCGGACTTGCTGCGCTCAATTATCTCTTCGACCTGTGCCGCCCCTCCGACCAGGCCGACGTTTCCACTGGATGTTGATATCAGGGCGTAAGCTGATTGTCCTTCCATGGGTATCAATTCCGCACCGTAAACATCCTGCAATTTACTGAGTCTTCCCATTGCGGTCTCCGCAGCATCTTTGTCTATTACAGAGAGTACCATTCTTGACCTTTCTGGGATCTCGCATTTCCCAACTACTATCGTTTCAACGTTGATCTTGTTTCGGGTGAATTCACCCATTACCCTTTGCATAACGCCGAACTCGTTCTTTACGATCAAGGAGATTACGTGCATTTTTATCACACTCGGACGTTGATAAATCTCCGTATATATGAAATAGTGGCTCCCAGATAACCTGATTATGGCCGGCGGAAAAACCTTCACGATAGTGCTGCCTACATATAACGAGGAAGAGAACATCGAAAAGATGGTCGTTTCTCTCAGAGAGATGTATCCTGATTTTCACATCCTGATAATGGATGACGGTTCTAAGGACAGAACAAAAGAGATAGTCGATGCCTTGAACTTTGAGAACGTCCGATTCGTTGTCAGGGAGTCGGATGTACGAGGAGTTACCGCCAGCGTATGCGACGGCATCTTGATCGCCGGAACTGACCTCTTCATGTGCATGGACTCCGATTTCCAGCACCCTCTCGAAGCGGCCGGAAGGATATATGACGAACTGAACAAGGATTATGACGTGGTGGTCGGCGTCCGTGTGGACAGATGGGCCCTCGGCCTCAAAAGGAGCGCGGGATCCTGGCTGTTCCATCTTCTGGCCTCGTCCGTGCTTTTTGTCCACGGAAAGAAAAGGTCCAAAGATATCGCAAGCGGCCTCTTCGGAGGAGATGTGGAACTGTTCTCAAAGGTCATAGAGGAACATGGGGACGGTTTTGAGATGAGGGGGTTCAAACTGCTCTTCGATTTCATGCTTCACGCACCGTCCGACATAAAGATAGGGGAGATCAAATACGAGTTCGGAAAGAGGGCGGGGGGAAAATCCAAGGTGAATCCGGAGATAGTGTACAGATCGTTCCATCAGTGCGGCATCGTCGGAAGGTTCTTCGCCAGGATCTACAAAGCTCTTTTCAGTTAAGATCGCCGAGTATCCTGTCAACGACCGCAGTGAACGGTCTTTTTCCGGTGACCTGGTAAGTGCTCAGCCCGAGCCTCTTGCCGAATTCCGTGTCGCCCTCGCTGTTGCCTACCATGAATGACGCCTTCGGGTTTATGTTGTGCTTGATTATCGCAGCTACCCCCAGGCCGGTCTCGGGCTTCCTGCATGTGCAGCGGTCGTCCGGGTGGTGCGGGCAGTAGAATATGTCCTCGATGTGCCCGCCTCCGGCCTCGACGTCCCTGATCATCTTATCATGAATGGCATCCAGCGTATCCTCGTCGAATAGTCCTCTGGCTATTCCGGATTGATTCGATATCACGATCACGATATACCCGGCCTCGTTGAGTCTGGCGATCGCTTCCGGCACTCCGGGGAAAAGCTGAAACTTTTCCGGACTGTCGCAGTACGGCACATCTTTTGCCAGAGTATCGTCCCTGTCTACCAGGACCGCTTTGCGGCCGAACAGTTCCCTTTCAACGATCCCGCATATGGTGTGGCATGCCGTGAGATAGCCCTCCTGTATCCTGGGCGTTTCTTTCGTGGGCACGATGATGCTCACATCGACCATGTCTTTGAGCACCCCTCCCTGTCCGGTGAACGAGACGGTAACGGCGCCGATCCTTTTCGCCGCTTCCACGGCCAACAGGACATTCCTTGAATTCCCGGATGTGCTGAAGCCGACGACGATGTCCCCTTTCCTGCATATGGCGTTGATCTGCCTTTGGAACACGAGATCGTAAGAGTAATCATTGCCTATCGCAGTGACCGGAGCGATGTTGGACAGCGATATTCCCGCCATCGGCGGCCTGTCGAACATATATTTGCCTGAGAATTCGGCGGCTATGTGCTGCGCGTCGGCGGAAGAACCGCCGTTCCCCATGAAAATTACCTGACCGCCTTTCTTTACCGACTCGATGATCGTGTCCGCTACTTTTCTTATCTGCAGGACATCGATCTCGGATATCGTCCTTGCGCTCCTTATCAACTCTGACTCTATCAGATCATTCATTTCTGCTTCTCCATGACGTGACGCCTTTGGGGTCGAACATGAAGTCCGTTACTATCACGCCGTGTTTTTTGAGTTCCTGCGCTACCGCCGCTTTGCGGTCATACTTGCAGATGTAGTACATGAACCCTCCTCCGCCGGCTCCGGACACCTTCCCTCCGATCGCTCCGTTCTTTATTGCAATGTCGTACAGATTATTTATCATTTCATTGGATATCTTGTCGGAGAACTGCTTTTTGTACTCCCATGCCTCGTGAAGGAGGTGGCCCGCCCTTTCGATGTCCCCCTCTGCCAGGGCCTTTCCGATGTCCTTCGCGAGCCTCTTAGACTCGTCCAACGCCTTTTCGTTCTTTCCTTTGTTGAACGAGTCTATCTGCGACGTTATTATGTCCGCCGATTCCCTTGACGTTCCGGTGTAGCAGAGGAGCGACCTGTACTGAAGCTCATTCGCCACATCCTCGTCGATGTCCAGTTTCCGAACGTTCACGGAACTTGAATCGATATCTATGAGATTGAATCCGCCGTAGGCCGCCGCATATTGGTCCTGCTTTCCTCCCTTCAGGCCTATGTCCTCTCTTTCCAGGCGATATGCCAGCTTTGCGATCTCGTCGCGGTTCATCTCCGTGCACAGCCAATTTGACACCGCCGAGATTATTGCCACCATCATGGTGGAGGAACCTCCGAGTCCGGAACCGGCCGGCGCGTCGGATTGTATCAGAATATCAAAGCCGTCCCTTACCTCAAAGTGGTTGGTCACCGCTTTTATGAGGTCCATGTTGCCGTCGAGTTTCAGAGGCCCGCCGTCCAGCGGCGCTTCGTACCTTCCGTAATATGACGAGTGTACCTGCATCGTGCAGTCCTGTCTCGGCGTTATGGTGCAGTATGCGTATTTGTTGATGGTCGTGTTGAGCACGCAGCCTCCCTTCCGCGAGGCATACGGGTCTACATCTGTACCGCCTCCCGCGATCCCTATCCTTAACGGTGCCCTTGATCTGATATATTGGGTCATTCACTTGTCCTCTTGTTCTTTGCATTCTCCAACGACGGTCCCGTCGCCTAACACCGCATTCGCGATGTGCGCGCCGTGGATCCTGCAGCCCTCTCCGATGATGCTGTTCTCGATCCGGGCCGAATCGATCTCGCACCCCCTCATGATCACGGATTTATTTATTTTGCTCTTCTTAACGATGCACCCCTCCATGACGACCGCCGATCCCGCCTCTGAGTCGGTGATGCTCGCTCCGGTCCCCATGAAGAACGGCTTTTTTATAACGGTCGAGTCGGCAGCGCCCCCTGCCGGGTCTTTGCTGAGTTTCGCCGCCATCTGCAGATTCGCGCCCAGAAGGTCCGAGGGGCGTCCCACATCCCTCCACGTGCCTTTGAGCCTGAATCCCTGTATCCTGTCTCCCCTTTTCAACAGTATAGGCATCAGGTCCTTCGAAAAATCATTGAACATGCCCGGAGGCACATCGGCCAGAACGGAGCGGTTCACAACATATATTCCCGCATTAGCCAGATCTGAAGGTGCCTTTCCGGGTTCGGGTTTCTCTATGAACTCGATGATCCTTCCGTCGCCGGCGAGTCTCGCTATGCCGAACTCTTTTGTTTTTTCTTTCTCCACAGGCGTGATGGCGATAGTGACGGCCGCATTCGATGATGTGTGCATCTCGATCTGCTCTTTGATCAGGACATCCGCGAACACATCCCCGTTGGCTGCAAGGAAGGTCTCGTCCAATCTGTCCTCTATCTGCTTTATTGCTCCGGCCGTGCCGAGCGGCCTCTCTTCGCGGGAGTATTCGATAACTATCCCTAGATCTGACCCGTCGCCCAGGGGGCCCGAGAGCTTCGACGGGTCGAAGCCGCATGCAAGGATCACTTCCTCTATGCCTGCGGCGGCCATGGATTCGATAAGATATCTTAGACAGGGTTTGTCCAATACCGGCAGGACCGCTTTCGGCCTGTGGTACGTAAGGGGCCTGAGTCTTGTCCCCTCTCCGCCTACCATTATCACTGCCTGTCTTACTTTGGAGCCCATCCTTTTACTTCCTATCCGCTCTTATCATGAACAGGATATTTAAAAACTCACTGCAAAACTTTCACCAAATGGGCCCCTTTTCTTACTCCGAGGGAACCGGCCACGGGTTCGCATTTCGCTTTCATGATGTATGCAACGGGGACGCTGAGGGACTCATCGGAAAGCGATTCGTAATTCGCCATTCCTTTTGCGATGATCACGCCTGCCCTTTCGATCTCCTCTTTCAGCTCCGGCCCGATCATTCCCATGTCTATCCCGATGGCGAACCCTCCCGTCGTGAGGAGCCCGTCCACCTCTTTGTCGAGGCCGATGCGGAGCGCATCGTCCATGGCCACGTCGTTCAGTATGGGTTCGCCTCTCACGACCCCGACGACCCTTTTGCCGAGAGCGCGTATTTGCCGTATGAGCAGTTTGTCGAACTGAGCCTCTCCGCAGTTATCGAACAGGTACACAACGGAAGAGGACCTCTCTATGATATCCAGAAGGACCGCCGTATCGTCATGGTCTATTTCCTGCCGGACCAGTTCCGCGAACATGCCCGCGAAGTCATCGGGGTCGTCTATCGCTATGCCTGACCCGAAGTCCATGATGTTGCCTATTATTGATACCTTTACGGCGGCCGCAAAGGGGTCCGGGGATCCCTCTATCATATGTGCCAGATATTCAATGTATCCTTCCGCTACTTCGTCGGCGCGTATCTTCAGTTCCCGATAAGGGTCCTTCTCCTCCATCGCATCGTATGCGCTGCGGTGCACCTTCGTAGCTACCTTTGCCGAGTTCTTTTCGAAAGAGATCTCATCGGCGAATGTCCTCAGTGCTGCCTCCGCCGCCTGCTTCTCTCTTCCGTTGCCCGGGAGCTTCGATTGGAATAATACCCTCCTCATCAGGCACGGAACGCAGTCGGGGTGGACGTTCATGCTGTTTTCTTATGTTCGTTCAAAGGATAATCATTTCGTTGGCTGCTGAGGCCTCAGCAGGGGCGCTGACCCCTTCTGCTTATATATGGGAAATAATATCGCTCGGTCATGGTAAAAGATAAGATTTGCTCCTCATGCGGGAAGAGACTGATCGGCCACGGCAATACGACATTCAAATGTCCGAAATGCGGGGTGTCCGAGATAGGAAGATGCGACCAGTGCCGCGACCAGAGCGTCTCCTACGAATGCGGAAAGTGCGGTTTTACCGGACCATGAGGTGTTGAAATGGGACAGATAGTCGCATCATACGACCTTATGCCGGAAAGCACAGAGGTCGACCTGAACGGCGTGATAAAGGCCGTCTCCGAGGTCATCCCCGCAGGGGTCAAGGTCATTGAGTCAAAGATAGAGCCTATCGCATTCGGCCTGAAGAAAGCGAACGTCGGATTCGTTATCGACGACGCGAACGACAGCATAGGCGGAGAGCTTGAAAAAGCGCTCGGTTCCATCCCCGGGATCGAGAACGTAGAGTGCGTCTCGAGCACCGTTCTTTAAACCCCTTCATATTTCCGCCGCAGATGCGGCGGCCGTTTGTATTGCGCGCATTGCGTAACTCAGCTTTTTCCGTTATTGTCAAAAAAATAATCGGGGGGTATCCCCCCCTTGAAGTTTACTTGAAAGCCGGCAACGGATCCGCAATGTATCCGGACTTCATCATCTGGTCGGTGACCGCCCTTGACCTTCTTATGATGAAATCGGCCCTGTCGAAGAGCTCCTGGCGGCTGAGCTTCAGGCGCGCGACGCCCTGCTCCTGCGCCTTGAGACCGACCGCGACCGCCTCTCTCGGGAAGGGGTCTATCTCGCTCATCTTGGGGACGATGTACTCCTCATGTATTCCCTTCTCCTCGGCGCACTTTGCGAGTTCCTCGGCTGCCGCTATGCACATCTCGTCGGTGATCGTCGTCGCCCTGACGTCAAGCACACCGCGGAATATCGCGGGGAATCCCATTGAGTTGTTCACCTGGTTCGGGAAGTCCGAGCGCCCTGTAGCGAATATTTTTACGCCGTTCTCTTTGGCCTCCCAAGGCCACATCTCCGGGATCGGGTTCGCTGTTGCAAAGACCACCGGGTTATCGGCCATCTTCTTACAGTACTCGGCGGGGATGGTCCCGGGGCCGGGCTTGGATGCCGCGATGAGTATGTCCGCGCCTTCCATTGCCTCCTTTATGCCTCCGGTCTTTCCGGCGCCGTTGGTCTTCTGGCAGATCTCCCATTTCTGTCTGAAGTCACCCTTCACGTCCTCTCTGCTGAGGTTCAGTATCCCCTTCGAGTCGCACATGCAGAGTTTCTTCGGGTCGAATCCCGTCGCAAGAAGGAGTCTTGCAATAGCGATGCAGGCCGCTCCCGCACCGACAACTGCCAAGTTTGCGTCGGAGAATTTCTTCCCTACGAGTTTCATTGCGTTTATGGCTGCCGCCACCGTTACGCATGCGGTCCCCTGCTGGTCGTCATGCCATACGGGGATCTTGCAGTCCCTCCTGAGCTCATCCAATATGTCAAAGCACTTCGGGTTCGATATGTCCTCAAGGTTAATGCCTCCGAAAGAGGGTGCGATCAACCTTACCGTTTCAATGATCTTCTCCGGGTCTTTGGTGTCAAGGCAGATCGGAACGCTGTCCACACCGCCAAGGTACTTGAACAGCATGGACTTTCCCTCCATGACCGGCATGGCGGCCTCCGGCCCTATGTCTCCCAGACCCAGTACTCGCGTACCGTCAGATACCACCGCTACGGTGTTCCATTTGCATGTGTGCTCGTATGCTTTCTCCGGATTCCTCTGGATGTCCCTGCATGGTTCCGCTACGCCCGGCGAATACCATATCGCAAAATCATCGAATGACCTTACGCATGCCTTTGGGGTTATCTCTATCTTTCCACCATAGTACTTGTGGAGTATCATTGCGTCCTGGCCTGGCTTCTTTGCCCTTTCAAGACGCTCCTCAACCGTTATTTCACTGTCGTTTTTCATGTGTAATTCTCCTTGATTTTACGAATATCGTAATTTATCTTCGAATTGCAACCACCTTAATTACGCTAATGATATTTATACCTACTATACGCTCTCTGGGTACCATAAATGAACGAAGACATCAAAGTCGCCCTGATCGACGGCTACATCGACGACCCAGCCGCGTTGGGCGTACCGCCTTACATCTCGCCTATGGTCAGGTCGATCGCCGGAGCGTCCATTGATGCCGGGGCATCCGTTGAGTACATCTCGATCGATATGATACGAAGAGGAAAGAAAATGCCCGATGCCGATGTCAGCGTTGTCCTCTCCGGGAATACGGTCCCGGGGAAGTATCTGCGTTCCATGCCGATGTCCACTAAGGAGCTGGGTTCTTTGGTCCCTCATCTCAAGGGATGGAAGCTCATTGGAGGGTCGGCCGCATCCTCCGAGGCGGCGGCGGGTTTTGATTTTGCGATGAAGAAGGACATCGCCGCCTCCCTGTACGACGGCATGATCGGAAAGGAGGTGGACGAACGCCTGCGTACGCTGGACGAATGGAACAGATGGATGCTGCTTGGCGCAGAGATAGTCACGCAGCACCAGGATTTCCCCCACCCTCTCATCGCAGAAGTGGAAACATACAGAGGATGCCACAGGTACAGAAGCGGAGGATGTTCCTATTGCGTAGAGCCCCTGAAAGGTAAACCGCTGATGAGGTCCCCTAAGGACATAATCGCCGAGGCTGAGAAACTTGTATCCTGCGGGATAAGGAACATAAGGGTGGGAGGGCAGACGTGCATCATATCATACGGCTCCGCCGACACCTCGGAAGTGCCTGTTCCCGATCCCGGCGCGGTAAGGGAGCTGTTCACAGGTCTGCGGGACCTTGATCTGAACGTGCTCCATGTTGACAACGCGAATCCCGCCGTAATATCCTCATACCCAGACGAGTCAAGGGACATCATCAGAACGATAGCGGAATGCTGCACGTCCGGAAACGTATTGGCGCTTGGATTGGAGTCCGCCGACCCGGCGGTCTTCAGAGAGAACAACCTCAACTGCAAAGCGGAGCAGTTCATGGATGCGGTAAGGATCATCAACGAGATCGGCAGCGAACGGGGGCCTACGGGCCTGCCGAAGCTTCTTCCCGGAGTGAATCTGATATGCGGCCTTGACGGAGAGACGGAAAGAACATACGAACTCGATATCGAACTCCTGAGAGAGGTCCTGGGCGCAGGGTTCCTGGTCAGACGCATCAACATACGCCAGGTCATGCAGCTCAGAAAGGATTTCACCACCAAGGTCAACAGGCGGGAATTCAAACGTTTCAAAGACACAGTGAGAGAAGAAGTGGACCAGGAGATGCTGAGGAGAGTTGTTCCGAGGGGCACGGTGTTGACGGATGTGTACATGGAACTCCACGACGGGAACACTACCTTCGGAAGACAGGTCGGCACATATCCGATCCTTGTGGGGATCCCCTACAAAGTAGAGTTGGGAACCTCGCATGACGTAACGATAACGGATTGGGGATACAGGTCCGTCACCGGAATAACCACCCCTTTTGATATCAACTCCATGCCCATGTCGGCGATAGAGGGGCTTCCGGGGATCGGCAGCAAAAGGGCGGCGAAGATCGTCATGAGAAGGCCGTACCGTTCCGTGGAAGAACTTAAGGAAGTGATCGACGACCCCGCCGTCTTTGAGGGTCTTCGAAGCATGATATCGATCTCCCGATGACCTTCTTAGATATCTGCCTCTTCGGATAATTCATTGGAAATGAATAGATACAAGAGACGCCATTTAGGTCCGTCAGAACAATGGGGTAACTATATGTGGTTTTTCAAACCGGCATGGAAGGGAAAGGACAAGAAAGCAGCGTTAGAAGCGGTGCGCTCGGAAACCGATGATGAAAAGCTGGAAGAGATCGCGAGAACAGCGCCCAATCCCGATGTGCGGAAGGAAGCGGTAGGAAGATTGACGAACGAATGGGTCATTGTGGAAATAGCAAAGAAAGATGAATTCCCCCGAGTGCGTATGGCAGCCGTGGTGAAAGTGACCGATGAGTTGGTGCTTGCGGATATCGCGAAGAACGACCGCTTTCCCCTTGTGCGCAGAGAAGCCGTAAAAAAACTGACCGATGAATCAGTGATCGCGGGCATTGCAATGAACGACGAAGACCGCGACGTGCGTTCGGCCGCCATAAAAATGCTGACCGACGAATCGGCCATCGCGGATATCGCGAAGAACAGCCGCTATAACGACATACGCTGCGAAGCTATAGGGATCCTGCCCGACGGGCCTGTGCTTGCGGATATCGCTAAGAATGACAAGTATTCTCCGGTTCGAAGAGAAGCGGTAAAAAAGCTGACGGACGAATCGGTCCTGGCGGATATCGCAGAGAACGATGCCAATCCCAAAGTGCGCAAAGAAGCGGCGGCGAAACTGAATAAACACGTCTGATGTGCGAAACCTAAATTACTGTTTACCGCATAGGAAGGAGCATGGACTCTCTTCAGGCCGCAAGGTACCCTTTCTTGAGCGGATCCGCTCAGTACGCCGAAGAGAACTCCGCCGATGTCGTCTCGCTTATGTCCTCGCCCTCATACGAAAGTGCCCGGAAAAGAGGTCTGGAACGTGTGCTAAGCGCCATATCTCAGCATAAGGTGAGCGATGTCTCTCTCCTCCAGGAATACGACAGGCTGATGGAGATCCTCTCATACCCTTACGCAAGGATGATCGTCTCATGCATCAACGATCGGTTCCTGACGAAAAGATACGCCCTTGCGGAGGCATCGAGGATGAACGACCTCCTTTCGAACGACCGAGGATCGGAAATAGCTGTGGCAGAAGAACTTGAAGTAAGGTCCACCGTCAGCACCGACGGTATGATGAGCATGCATTTCAGCGACTATCTGAGGTTCTCCCATGTGATGAGGGCAGTCGAATGGAAGCTTATCAACACCGACCTCAAAGGAGGTTTCGTCCGCCTGAGCCCGGACAAGTTCGACAGGCTCCTCCAGAACGCCCTTCAGGAAAGGATCGAGTCCGAACTTCCCCTGAATGTGCCGGACGAGTTCAGGAGGGCTCTCCGGGCCGACACGGACCGTGTGGGAATGGTCCTGTCCGAAACAAAAATGAAACTAAGCCCTACCGGCGGCGAAGGGATGAAACAAGATTACCTTCCCCCCTGCATAAAAGCGATACTCGCAAGCGCGCAGAACGGCGTGAACCTGTCCCACAGCGCAAGATTCGCGCTTGTTTCTTATCTTAATGCGCTCGGCCTCACCTACGAGCAGATAATAGGCCTCTTTGCGCAATCTCCGGATTTTGACGAGTCAAAGTCAAGCTATCAAATAAAACACATAACCGGCGAGGAAAGAGGCGGGGAAGGATATACCCCTCCCGAATGCTCAACGATGAAGACGAACGGCATCTGCTTCGACCCGGACAACCTGTGCGCAACGATCAATCACCCTCTTTCCTACTACAGGATAAAATCCGGCAATACGCTGAAAAGGGAAGAGGACGTCTGATCATTCCTTTTTGGAAAGGTTCTTCCATGTTACGATGGCTCTTTGAACCGCCGTTATGTTCCCCACGACTGCGAACCATATCATCATGATACCCAGCCAAGATATCTGGTAGTCCCCTATCTCAATGAACGAATACCCCAGAAGGATCATTATGAATTGAAGCAGAGGGAACAGCGTGCTCAGCACCACCCTGTCCGCTCTCCCGAGCAGCCCCGCATACAGGCGGGGCGCGCCTACGGCCTGGGCCTGCGTCCCCATATAGGACGTCAGAAGTACTCCCACAAGTGCCAGCATCCCCAAGTACGGGTCGCACCATCCGCTCACGGCGACTCCACCGATCATGAAAATATCGGCGTACCTGTCGAATACGTGGTCGAGGTAGTCTCCTTTTGCCGATGCCTTTCCGGCTAGTTTTGCAACCTTTCCGTCCAAAGCGTCGAAGTATCCGGACAGCAGGACCATCGCCGCTCCCGCCAAAAGAAGATAATGGTATTCAAAACTCAGATACAGCAGAAGTCCGGAAAGGAATGCAAGGATCAGGCCAACCCACGATATGATGTTGGGATTGACGTTGATCAGCCTTTTTGCAACGGGGACCAAGGCGAAATCCGCTCTTCCTCTCTGTCCGTCTAGAACCATTTCTCCAATTCCCCCGTCCAGTCAATATTGCCAGGTCGGTATTTATCGATATTCCCTTTGATCATGTCCTCGGCCATGTCCGCTACAGCTTCCACTTCGTTTTCGGAAGAATCTATCTCGCATACAGGAACGCCCGCCTCGGATGATTCGCAGAGTATCACATCCAACACCTCTGCTTGGACGTTCTCTGCAACTTTGCTCTCGGAATATCCCCTTTCTCTCAGTCTTTCCGCCAGGATGCCGGGGGAACATCTCAGCACGATCACCATATCGCACCCTACACAGTGCGAGATGTGTCCTTCCATCAGCACCGTTCCCTGAGTCCTGTATCCCTCCAGAGAAAGGTCCAGAGAATCCACGTCGACGCAGTAAGTATCCCTGATCTCATCCTTCTCTTCCAGCAGCCCGTTCTCCCGGATATGTTTGTTCATATCCAACACTTCGTAGCCTCTTGCCCTCAGTTCTTCGGCGAGTTTCGTCTTGCCTGTGCCGGGTGTGCCGGTGATCGCTATCAGCATTCGATCACAGATATCCCTCGGCGCGTTCCAGCACCTCTTCCCATCCGGGTATGTTCGTCAACGCTCCGACCTCTTCGACGACGAAGGACGCCGTTGCCGACGCCAGGATCAGAGAATCCCGAACATCGTATCCATTGTACAGGCCGCAATAGAAGCCGGCGCGGTAAGCGTCGCCTGCCCCGGTAGCGTCTTTGATGGCCTTCCCCTTTATCGCCGGTATGTGCACAGTTTCCCCGCCTATCTTGGCGGTGCTGCCTTTCTCACCCTCCGTGCAGACAACGAGTTCCTTATCAACATCCATCACGCTTTCGATCCCGAGGATCCTCTCTATCACTCTTGCCTCATAGTCATTGCAGAAAAGCGTGTCGGACAGGGCAAGCGCTTTCTGCAGATTCTCCCTGTTCCACATCTTGTATACTTCTTGTGCGGGGTCCGTGGCCACCTTCGGGCCGGAACCTCTGATCGCCCCCATTACCGATGTGTAATAATCGGGCTCCCCTGTGCAAAAATGCACATACGAAGAGTTCGAAGCGTTCTTCGTGAGCATGTTATTCAGCTTGCTGGCACTTCCTTGCGGCCCTTGATAGAAAATGACCTTCTGCTTCATATCCGAATCGTTGACCACTATCGCCTGGGATGTCTCGTATTCCTTTACTCTGATCATCTCGTCCATTATCAATCCGGACCCCTTCATCTCATCCTCGTACCTTATGGGGAAATCCTCTCCTACGAATGCGCATATCGCCGTAGGAACGCCGAGCTTTGCGGCGGCCATCGCTATGTTGGATCCGGTGCCTCCGAGTGTCGTGTTCTTTGTTATTACATCAACGGACTCGTTTATCTCGGGGAATTTCTTTATTGAGACTATCTGATCGATCGTGATATGCCCGTATACGGACAAGAATGGTCTTCCGACGGCCATGCAACAAGTATCGGTTGCGGTTATAAAATGATTTTATGAACTTTTTCCGCCGCCGATGATATCTTCGTACAAAGAGATCATCTTCTTTCCGACCGCCTCCATGGAATACGACTCGGCGGTCGCTCTTGCGTTCGCGGACATTGCATCCCCGTCCGCAAGGCACTTCATTATCGCTTCCGCGCATTGTTCGGGCGTGTCTTTGAAGAAGTGGCCGTTCACGCCTTCCTCCACAACATCCAAGAACGCTCTTCCGTCCGAACATGCGGCGGGAAGCCCGCACGCCATCGCCTCTGCGATCGTAAGTCCCTGGGTCTCGAATCTTGATGCGGATACGACCACGTCCGAAGCGGAATAGTACAGCGCAAGCTCATCGTCGGGAACGAATCCCGTGAATATCGCCCTGTCCTCCAGCCCCTCGTTCTTTACCAGATCCTTCATCTCCTGGAGCGCAGGACCTTTTCCGACGATCATCAGCCTGACGTTGCCGGGAAGGTGCTTCAAGGCCTTTATCGGTATCCCGATGTTCTTCTCGAAGGATACTCTTCCCACATGTATGGCTATCTTCTCATCCGTGAGCCCGTATCTCTTCCTTATCTCTGAGCCGTCCAGGTCCTGCCTGAACCTGTTCACATCTATGCCTACGGGTATAACTTCCGTGCGCTTAGTGCGCACGCCGTTCTCTTCGAACTCAGTGATCGTTGCGGGGGTCAGGGCGATGATGCAGCTCGGTCTCTTCAGGAAATTCCTTATGTATATCCAGGCTAACTTTGATTGTATGTCTGTGGGCATAGGAAGCGGAGAATAGAACTCAAGTGTGTCCACTACGTTCGTGCAGTAGGTCGCCACCGTCGGTATCCCGGTTGACCTTGATACTATCAGTCCCTTCAGCGCCATGAACGCCACCCCGTGGATGTGGATGATGTCCACCTTCAGGGATTCTAACGTCTCCCTTTTACCCGACGGGAAAACGGGCAGGAAGTATTCCGGATATTTTTTGAACTTCATTGCGGGGAAGTAGTAGACCCCTTGCTCTCTCTGAGCCTCGCCCGGATCCGGAGCGATGATGAAGACCGTGTGGCCCATATCCCTGAGGGCTTTACTAAGTGTCATGACCGCGGTAACGACGCCATCCCTCGTGGGGAGATAACTGTCCGTCATTATCGCTATCCTCAACGCCCTCACGTCCCCTCTTCCCAACCGGTCATGTATCTTTTCTGCTCATCTGTCAGAGAATCGATCGTTATGCCCATCGAACGCAGTTTGATGACCGCTATCTCCGTGTCGATCTGTTCCGGAACGTCATAGACCCTGTTCTCCATCTTCGAGCTGTTCTTGAGGATGTGCTCCATGCCGAGGGCCTGAGCGGCGAAACTTGTATCCATTATCTCCACGGGGTGTCCCTGCCCCGCGGCCAGGTTCATCAGCCTGCCGTCCGCGATCAGGTACAGTTTCCTTCCTTCTTTTGTTCTGTACTCGTCGATGAAGTCCCTTACTTTGTTAACGGAGACGGACATCCTCTCCAGGTCCTTCCTGTTGATCTCGTTGTCGAAATGCCCGGCATTGCCCATGACGCAGCCGTCCTTCATGACCTGGAAGTGCTCTTCCCTGAGAATGTCCTTGCAGCCTGTGACCGTCATCACGATGTCCGCCGTCCTTACCGCCTCGGTCATCCTCATTACCTCATACCCGTCCATCCTGGCCTCTATTGCCTTGACGGGGTCCACCTCGCACACTATAACGGATGCCCCGAGGCCTTTCGCCCTCATAGCTATTCCTTTCCCGCACCATCCGTAACCCGCTACGACCAAACGCTTGCCTGCGACCACGAGGTTCGTGGCGTTCATCCACCCGTCAAAAGCGGATTGCCCCGTCCCGTATCTGTTATCGAACAGGAACTTCATCTTCGCGTCGTTGACCGAGATGACCGGGAACTCGAGCCTCCCCTCCGATGCCATGGCCCTTAGCCTCGCAACGCCGGTGGTGGTCTCCTCATTGGCCCCTTTCACCCCGCTTATGGCGTCCCTGCGGGACGTGTGGACCATTGCTATCACATCCGCGCCGTCATCTATGATCAGGTCGGGTCTGAGATCGAGGACCTTGTTCAGATTCGAATAGTATTCTTCCTGGGTCTCCCCTTTCTTCGCGTGGACGTCAAGACCGTACTCTTCCCTTAGTGCCAGAGACACTGAGTCGTCCGTTGACAGCGGGTTGCAGCTGGCCAAACATATTTCCGCGCCGCCGTCCGCCAGCGTTATCGCCAACACTCCCGTCTTTGCCTCCGTGTGCAGCGCCATCCCTATCTTCACGCCCTCAAAGGGCCTTTCTTTCCGGAACCTTTGATCTATCTCTTTCATAACGGGCATGTGCTCATATGCCCATTTCAGCCTCAGGCTGCCCTTTCTCAGAAGCTCATCCATTTAAACACCTTTATCAAATTCCGACCTGAGAGATGAACATATCTCTTCTACGATCTCCTTTCTGTTCCTCTCGTTGGAGAACGTTCTTATCGTCTCCTCAATGATATCGTGCCTGCCCCTCATCTCCTTCACATACCCGATGATGTTCTCCAGTGCTCTCGTCATCTCGTCAGAGATCGAGACCGCAGCGGTCTTTGAAGTTCTCGACAGGGGGTTCAGGTCGATCGAGATGACCACTTTCCCCATGTCGGCCAATGCTTTCGCCCTGTCCCCGTCCTCTATCGGAACGAGTATCACATCCGACTCGTATATCCCTCTCTTGGTACAGAGCGCACGGTCCGAACTTAATCCCGGTATCCTTGCATCAGGGTCTTTCCCGAGCACCTCTCCGGCACCGTTCTCCTCCATGTGCGAGATGAGAAGCTTCATTCTCTCTTCCGTTCTGTGGAATATGTTGACCTCGATCTTTGCAGGGACCTCTTTCGCCAATGCTATAAGGTTGCAGGGATCCAGAGCGGCCGCGTTGCCGTTGACGCATACCACCGGATTCTTCGCTCTCAGGAGATATGCCGCCGCCGCCCTTTCCGCTTTCAGAGAAGGTTCCAGGCTTTTCTCACCCATCAGATAATCGAATGCCTCCCCTCTGCCGTGAGATATAAGGCCGGTCTGTGCCACAAGGCCTTTGTCCATCATTTCCGACAATCTCTCCCGCGTCATCAGAGATCTGTATCGGGGGTGGTCCGGAGGCAGGTTCACATCTTTCCATAAGCGCACAGTTGATATAGATTTATGTTCTAGAACGGCAGCATGCCCGATGTAAGGTTCGTTCTCGTAGGCCCCAAGTTCGAAGGGAATGTTGGCGCCGTCGCAAGGTCAATGGCCAATTTCGATTTTGAGGAATTGTACTTGGTGGAACCGTGCGAGATAGGGGAAGATGCCTACCGCAGGGCGAAGCACGGCTCCGATATCCTTGATAACGCGGTCTCGGTCGGAACTATGGAGGAAGCGGTGGAGGACTGCTTCCTTGTTGCCGGTACCAGCGGCATAACGACAAAAGGCGACCGGAACTACACCAGGCTGCCCGTGCCCGTCAGAGAGTTCGCCCAGCATGTCTCCGGATACGATGAGAAGATGGCCGTCGTCTTCGGAAGAGAGGACATAGGCCTGTTCCAAGAAGAGCTTAACAAGTGCGACCTTCTGATCAATGTGCCAACGAGCGACAGATACCCGGTACTCAATCTGTCCCATGCGGCCACGCTGGTGATGTATGAATTGTTCCAGTTCGGGAACGTCACGAGGAGGGCGGAACCCGCCGAGAGGAAAGAGAAGGAATACATGTTCGGTTTCTTCGACGATCTCATGGATGCCATCGATTACCCCGATCACAGAAGGGAAGACACATCGGTGATGTTCAGGCGCATGATGGGCAGGTCCATTCCGACGAAGTACGAATACAACACCATCATGGGGGTATTCGGCGATGCTTCGAAGATAATAAAGAACGGTAAGAGATGGGAATGAACAGAAGCATCCTGTGATACTCTCCCTCTTCGCCGGACACTATCTCCGGGATTATCCCCGTCATATTGCCGATCGTCCCGGAAATGGCCTCTGCGTCCGCGGCGCCTATCCTCGAGTCTGATGTGGCGATGATCTTGCCGTATTTGGGGTCCGTATCAAAGAGGTACTCGTCCATCGCTGACAAGGCCGCTGCGACAGGGTCGTTCGACGTCCGATATGCTATTGTGTACACTTTCTCGCTCAAGGTGCTGAAGAAAGGGCCCTCAAGCATATGGTATATCCTGACTATGGCCTCCTTCATCATCTCATCGGCCATGGATATGGCCTTGCTGACCGGAAGCGAACCGCCTCCCCTCAGCGGCACTTTGCCGATATCGAAAAGTATTGTTCTGTCCGACATCTGGATTATCTGTTTCATCTGTTTCATCGCGGTCTCTCTTCGAGATGCCTCGAACGGCATCGGTATGCTTACGACGGATATCATCCTGGCACCTGTGGCCTTGACGCATTCGTCGATTATCGGGATCGTTCCGGAGCCCGTCCCCCCGCCCAGGCCTGCCGTAACGATCACATTAGAATACCCGGAGACCGCTTTGCATATCTCGCCCTTATAATCATGTGCCAGTGCCCATCCCAGATCCTGGTCTCCCCTGCAGCCGTCCACGCTCCCGTCTGCCATGGATATCGTGGAGCCGTGGTCGCCTGTGTTGATGGTGATCACGGGAATGCCCATCCCTTCGGGTATTCTTGATACCGTATTCTGACCCGCGCCTCCGGAGCCTATGACCAAGGTCCTTCCGGCCAAGTCAATCCTCCGGCTCCATCCTCGATCTTACATAATCCTTAACAGCTTTCCTGACGGCCTCATCCATTGACTCGGGGGATCCGTCGGAAAGAAGAGATTCCATGTTGAGAGGTTTCTCCCTGACGTTATCGTGCAGGATCTTCGAGATCTCTTTCGGAGTGAGCTTGGACTCGATCAGTTTGCTTATCGCATCCGATACGCCTTCTGACAGACTGTCGTAATCTCCCCTGTCGACAAGTGTCTGGAGAATAATTATCGTATCCGGTGCAAGCCTGACGATGATCTTTTCTGTCGGGTCCATGTGAACATTGTAAAATGTAAGAGCGATAAATAAAGATGTTGTGTAAGAGGTTTGATTTGTCGAGATAAACTCCCCGTTCATCCGAACAGAGCGCTCAGACCAGCTGCTGCGTCCTCTTCGCTGACGGCCTCTTCCTCGGGCTCCGGTTTCGCTGCCGCTGCGGGTGCTGCGGGTGCTGCTCCGGCTGCGGGTGCTGCGGGTGCGGCCGCGGGTGCGGCTGCGACGGCGGCCGACGATATGGCCTCCTTTATGTCAACTCCCTCGAGTGAAGCGATCAGTGCCTTGACCTTAGCTGCGTCAGCCTCTACTCCTGCTGCCTTGAGGATGGCTGTTACGCCCTCCTCATTTATCGGTTTGCCAGCAGAGTAAAGGACCATTGCACTGTAAATATACTCCATTTGTTTCAACTCCTTTTAGCCAAATAATGCGCTCAGGCCAGCTGCTGCATCTTCTTCGCTGACCTGTTCTTCTTCTTTCTCTTCAACTTTCTGCTCCGCTTTTGCGGATTCCGCCACAGTCTTTACAGCTGCGGTTGCCGCTGCTGCCGCCGAGCTAGCTCTGGCGGCAATGGCGTCGTTGCTGTATCCTGACACGGAAGCTACGGCAAACATCTGACTGTCTGCCTTCGCAAGAAGTATCCTGATATTCTCTTTGGTCGGTATCGCGGCCGATATAGAAAGGCCCATTGCCTCTCTGAACGCTTTGGTGACAAGCGGTACGATCGTATCCTTCGAACAGTATGCGATCTCTATCGCCAACCCACGGGCGTTCTGTGCGGCCGTAGCGAACATTGTCGTGTAGTAGCCATCTGGTATCGCGAGTACGTCCTTCTTGTATATGGTGCCGTCCTCGAAGACGGACCTCAGATCCATACCCACTATCATGGGCAGGATCTCCAATTTCGGAAGCATCGCAGCGACAGGGGCCGGAATGGGTTCTCCGCATTTGACCAGTGTCGTATCCTTTTTGACCGCTATCTTTCCGGCCTCAATGGCGGCCGGAATGCCTATCTTTTGAAGTTCACCGATGATCGGACCGGGGCCGAACGGTGTCGGCCCTTTCGGGACCACTATGTCCTTTGGCGCCAGCTGCCCCGCTTTAGCGGCGGCAGGCGTCATCGTTGCTTCAAGCTTCTTGTAAAGCTTGAACGGATTTACGTCCGTTGCGACGATTGCGCACTGACCGTGGACAGATTCCTTGAGCGCTTCGATGCCCGGTCTCTTTTTGGACGCCTCATCCAGTGCCAAGAGTAACAGATTATTCTTGGTCATCTTGAGTTTGGCGTACTCGCGGAGTCCGGCCCTCATAGCCTGGATCTGCTGCCCGGGGATGCCGTGTAGATCAACTACCGCGACAACGGGGCTCTCCACTATGTCCTTGACGATCTCGCTCACCATGTCCTTCTTCCAAGTTGCGACGTGTGCCATCTCAGACCTCCTTACAATATCTTCTCCGCAGGTCCCATGGACGTTTTGACATATGCGGACGCTACGTTCGCCATGCCTTTCTCCAACTTCAGCGACACACGCTTGAGGACGATGTCGATGTTGTCGGCTATCTCCTCTGCGGGCATGTTCACTGTTCCCACGGGCACATGGAAGGTCTTCCTGTCTTTCGTTCTGACGGTCACAGACTTGCGGAGGTTATCCACCATCCCTGCGGGATCTGCTCCCGGAGGTATGGGCTTCGGCATCTTTCCGCGAGGACCGAGAACGGTACCCAACCTCTTACCGACGACCGCCATCAATGGGGCCTCGGCGATGAAGTAATCGGTGCTGTTCGCGATCTTCTTTGCCTGTTTTTTGTCGTCCGCGATCGTCCCGAGTTCGTCGGGAGTGATCACGAGATCGGCCACGTTCTTGGCTTTCAAGGCTAGTTCGCCACCACCAATCACACAGACCTTGACCGTCTTGCCGCGGCCGTTCGGGAGGATTATGTCCTCCTGTATACGGTTCTTCGGTATCGAAAGGTCAACGTCCTTGAGATTGATGGCCAACTCAACCGTTTCAACAAAATTGCGCTTCTTTGCACTTTCCAGTGCTTTCTGCACAGCAATTACGGTTGGTTTTTCTGCCAATTCAATTCCTCCTCGTAGTGCATGCGAGCCGTAAGGCTCTCCTACAAGCAGGCCTGCTATTGTATTACCCTATTTAAGTTTTAAGGGATTGTAAACTGTGTTCGGTAAGTGCTGACTTTTATTTCAGGCACTGTTCGAGCAGGAATCAGCAAAGCAAAGTTATGCGAAAGGATGGAAGAAGTGTAGGAAGCTTCACAACAGAATATGCGATTTTAATATTCCCTGTACAAGCGACGAAAGAGAATTCCGTATGATATGCTTCTATCTCGGATGTATGCTTATAACTGTTTATTCAGCATCATCTTTTTCAGAACATAAACGCCCGAATATACTCGGATAGTTTCTTGCGCCGTGAGATATGTGGTAAACAAAGACCGTCTCGTCAACAAGTCGATAAAAGCAGAGATATTTGTCGCATACCAAAGCGCGGTAGCCTTGCTCTGACATTTCCGCGTCCGACACCGTTGGGGCCGACAGCGGGAACTGTTCTAGACGTCGCAGAGATGCAATGAGCTTACCCACAACTCGACCTGCCGCCGCAACATCATCCTGCGCAATGTATTCGCCGATATTCCGCAGGTCTTCCCACGCAGCAGGCAATATCTCCACTTTATACTTCTTTCTCATCGATGATGCCTCGCAACATCTTCTCCGCATCGTCGATCGAGTATGTTTTTGCACCACTCAGGCGTTGTTGTTCGGCAATTGCCATACGCACTTTGAGACGATACATCTCCTCCCGCGCCTCAAAAGCATCTATGCTCATCACGACCAGATCGCCCTCGCCGTTCTTCGTGATGTATATCGGCTCGGCACGCTCGTGCGCCAGCTTGGAGATCTTGTTATAGTCCGTCCTGATTGCGGTTGATGGTTTGATCAGCATTGAATGGCCCTCCTGTATTATTCTGCTATTATAATATCAGAATAAATTAAGAATATGCACACATAAATATAATTATTTCCTATAAACCACATTGGACGGCATCGGTAATGACTTACCGAACACAGTTGGGATTGTAGTGATGGAACCTTACAAAAGGGACAGACCGGGCGGGGTCGGAAAGAGCCTGTGCGAGATTTAATTAATAAAGACCACTTCTCAGTAACGGAGCCTACAAATGGTAAGTTTTTAACAAAGCGGAGGGGAATTGTTTTGAAACATGTATACGAAGGAAAGACAAAATCGGTTTATGAACTGGAAGACGGAAACTATCTGCTCAAATTCAAAGACGATGCGACGGGGGAGGATGGCAAATTCGATCCCGGCTCGAACACCATCGGGCTTTCCATCGAAGGAATGGGCAAAGGCGGGGTCCGCCTGACGAAGTTCTTTTTCGAAAAGATCAAGGAAGCGGGGATCCCCACCCACTACATAAGCGCAGACGTTGACGAAGCCACCATGACTGTAAGGCCCGCAAAGGTGGTCGGCAAAGGGCTCGAGGTCATATGCCGCTTCAGAGCCGTCGGCAGCTTCAGAAGGAGATACGGCGACTACTGCACCGAAGGTCAGCCGCTGGACGCTTTCATCGAGGTAACGCTCAAGGACGATGACAGAGGAGACCCTCCCATCACAAAGGACGCACTGGAAATGCTGGGCCTTCTGAGCGGCGTAGAATACGAAGAACTCAAGAGCCTGGCACAGAGGATCGGCAGGATCATCAGGGACGAGATCGCCAAGAAAGGCATGGAGCTGTACGACATAAAGTTCGAGTTCGGGAGATCGAAGGACGGACAGGTGCTCCTGATTGACGAGATCTCCGGCGGGAACATGCGCGTCTACAGGGACGGCAAACCCGTGGGGCCGATCGACCTGGTCAGACTGATGCTGGATTGAATGTGCATACGGCCTCTTGAAAAGGCCAAAAATGGTAGAATGAAAAAGGTTTCAGATGTGGTTTAACAGAGGACTTCGTCGTACATTCCGGCCTTGACGTCCTTCTGGAAGACCTTCGGGTCCTTTCCGTCGATGGACACTCCCACCGAAACGCAGTTGCCCGCTACTTCCAGGACGCGCGCCTTGAGCGTCGCTCCGAGGAGGTCGTCCTGCTTCATGTTTGCGATCTTCTTCGCCTGCTCGATGGACATGTTCGCCACCTTCGTCGTCCTGGCGTTGCTTGAGCCGCTTGCCAGACCCATCTCTGATTTTATCAGTGCCGACATCGGCGGTGTTCCGATCTTTATCTCGAATGTCTTGTTGTCATTCACCAGCACCTTCACCGGGACCTTCATCCCGGCGAACGCTTTTGTTTTCTCGTTGATCTGGGCGACGACCTGGGCGGTGTTAACGCCGGTGGGGCCGAGGGCCGGACCGAGCGGCGGGCCCGCGGTGGCCTTGCCTCCTTCTACTAATGCCTCAACAGTGGTTACCATTGCTTATTTCTCCTTCTCAATGACTCTGACGCTGTCACCCTTTACCGTGACAGGGATCGGGACCATGGCCTCTATGAGTTCCACGGTTATCTCTTCCTTACTTTGATCTATCTGCTGCACTCTGGCTATTTCGCCTTTGAACGGACCGTTTATCAGTTCCACAAGGTCTCCTTCCACAATGCCTATGACCGCGGACACCGGCACCAGATAGTGGCTTATCTCCTCGATGTCCGTCTCTCCCTCCACGAACGAGCGCGCTTTCTTTATGTCCCTGGTCTTTTCCCTCAGGCGGTCCGTGTTCATGCCTTCCACGAACACATATCCTCTGAGCCCGGGAGGGCTGAACACAGCGTATATGTCCTTCTCGCCCAGCTGGGCCTTGGACATCAGGCTGTCGGCGACGCTCTTCTCCTGATCCATCTGTGTCTTGAGGACCATGATGGACTGCCTCGCTACCGCACCGAATGCGAGAGTGGATGTTCCCTCCTGCGATGCGGTCGTGATCTTGATGTTCACCTCGTCGCCGTACCTTGCTCCTTTGGGGCATATGACCTCGAGTTTGAACTCTTTCGGTTTGTTGTCGGGGAGGTCGATATCCTTTTCGTTCTTTGAACGGTAGTTGCTCCAGAGCTCGTCGCCGGTAGAATCGAAAAGAGTGACATTCCATTCAGGGGCGTCATCTTTGTCGGGTCCCGTGGAAACATCGAACTTCATGACCGCCTTTGACGAGTTGGACGCCAGTTTGAACTGCCATACCGCAACCGTCCCTGCGCGAACGTCCTTTTTTCCTCCCTCTCCCATCATGCGGGTGCCGCCTATTCCAAGATCAGACATTATTGCACCTCGCATCCATCAAAAGTGAGTGGGGAGATAGGTCATTATCCACATTATGGCAAAGCCTACCGCACCCACGATGATCATTCCAAGCGCCGCTATGTAGCATGTCCTCTTGTACTCTTCCCTGGTGGGCGTGTGGGCCATTTTGAGGATCCTGCCGTATTTGCCCCTGCCCAGATTCCTTGTCTTGGCCTCGAAGCTGCCCTGGAACTCCTCTGCCTTTGCCTCTACTTTCATTTTCCTACTTCCCTGACATACCCAGACCGATCCCGGATGGCGTCATGTTCTCTTTCGTTACCACTGAAGGTAACAAATGAATGGCATCCCATAGAAAGACCCCTGTTTTAAATCTTTTGGTATCTTTCGTCGGCAGGCTTGGAGCGCCACGGCCTCTTCCTTATGCTCTCCGTGCATGTCTTGACGATATACGCAAAAAGGACTATCAGGACCAGGTTCCTTGCGAGAACGATCATCATGCCCGCGTCCGTTATGCCCGCCCCTCCTCCGCTTATGCCGAGATTCACGGCAAAGTTCAGCTGCGTGAGGGCTATGGCCGCTATCGACAGCATGAGAATGTACTTTTTGGAGGTGTGATCGATGGAGGTCATCATCATGAACACGACGAACGGAATGATCCATATGATGTATTGAGAGGACAGCACCTTGCCGAATACGATGAACGCGAGGATCGTCAGCACCGCCGCTCCGCCAAGGAGGACCATCCTGTTATTCTCGCTGTCCAGCCCGCCTTCCCGCGACTTGGACAGCCAATACGCGTACAGCGCATAGACCGCGACCGACGCCGTCAGCATAAGCGGCGTCAGGAACGGCGCCACAGCATCGGGCAGCGGCCCCACCATATTATCGGATCCGAAGCTGAACACAACGTCGTAATTCGTCAACCCGAGGAGGGAGAGAAGGGCTACGAAGGACGCTGCCGTGGACTCTATCTGCATCGGGCGGTCCATATGATA
Source organism: Methanomassiliicoccaceae archaeon (assembly GCA_009778575.1). Taxonomy (GTDB): domain Archaea; phylum Thermoplasmatota; class Thermoplasmata; order Methanomassiliicoccales; family Methanomethylophilaceae; genus Methanoplasma. The sequence goes on along the minus strand of WRJJ01000011.1, from coordinate 1,616 downwards.
GCTCAGGAAGTGGAATACCGCATCCGAATCAAGAAGAAAGAACGGAAGAACGATCAGGAACGCAGTGGCAACGAACATCCCTGCTCCTTTCATCACATTCGACCAGTCCCTGTTGAAGATAAATGGGATAAGATATATCGGGAACAGCATGGCCGGGTATAATTTTGTCATGGCCGCTATCGAAAGCAGCACGAACGCCCATGTATACTTCTTTGTCACCAGACAGTAAAAAGAGAGCAGGGTCAGTATCGCCGGGAATATATCATACCGGTCCAGAACGAACGGGAGCATCAGCAGCATCAGGGCCGTATAGACCAGCATTGCAAAGTGCTGATTCTGGTAGTATCTTTTTGCGAGCTTCGCGACCACAAGGAGCCCTATCATGAAGAAAACGAACGCCATGACGGCGAACGCCGCCTCATAGGCGAACGGCGCGGAGACGAAAAGCCTCGGCAGCACGATGAACGCCAGCGCAAAGGGAGGATACTCCATTTTCGGGATGGAACCGTTCATCAGCTCGTCCGCGTAGGGAAGATAGCCGTTCACGACCTCGCTCTCTATCCCGGTCAGGTGGACCACCGAAAGATATATCGCGATGGCCACGGCGAACATGGCTCCCAGGATCAACTGGTACCTCCTGATGCCATTGTCCATCACCCGCATGCTTTACTCATGGGGATGCAGTTAATTAAACTATGTCCGATGCCCGGCTCAGCGGGCGGAGCTTTTCGCGGATGCCCAACAATTATATACACCTTATATGTTGGTTCCCTCAATTCTTTGCACAGGTGATAAAAATGGAAGAGATTTTGTGCAACGTAGAGTTGGTAAAGGACAACAACGATTTCGTAGCAAGGATACAAAGCGACCTCGGAGGAATGAGAGAGTATAAATCCTCAAGTTTTGAAGAGGTATTAGAGCAGCTTATGATCGATCTTCAAGAAGAGTTCGAGTCCATCTGACTGGGAGGATACGATGGCAGACCATATCAAACATGTAGTAGACATCTTGGACAATCTGGCCGAGGACACCTCGGTGCCCCGTAACATAAGGAAAGGCGCAACAGATGCCAAGGCCAGGCTGATGGATACCAAGGATGCGATGGATGTGCGCGCCACAAGCGCCATAATCATCCTTGACGACCTCGCTAACGACCCCAACATACCGCTTCACGGAAGGACGCTCATCTGGAACGTTATAAGCCAGCTTGAGGTCCTGAGCGCCCAGTCTGGATGAAACGATTTAAAAAACCATTGTTCTTAGACGGCATCCCAGCGGTTCTGTGATTAATCTTATATGAGCCATTGGGATAGAACAAAGCCCCCCTTCGCCGTAACTTTCTCATTCCCATTCTATTGTCGCCGGAGGCTTATTCGAGATATCGTAAGTAACCCGGCCTATTTCCTTAACAGCTCCGGTAATCCGGGCGGAAATTTCCAAAAGGTCCTTCGTTTCAAATGGGTATACTTCCGCGGTCATTGCGTCGGTACTGATAATGGCGCGTAATGCCAGAATCCAGCCGTATCTGCGTTCATCCCCGGCGATTCCGGTTGACCGCAAGGGAAGCAGCACGGCGAAGGCCTGCCAGATTTCGTCGTAAAGGCTTTTGCCCGACG
>WRJJ01000010.1 GCA_009778575.1 Methanomassiliicoccaceae archaeon | reverse complement strand
CCTCTTCCTTACCTCTTCGGGCTGGTCGGACATCTCCGCTATTCCGCCCGCATTATCTGTGATCGGTCCGAACGTGTCCTCTGCCAATATGAAAGCGGAAGATGCGAGCATTGCGATCGTTCCGATAGCGGTGCCGTAGAACCCGAAGACCATCGGGTGTATGCCCGCAGGCGCAGCATAGTATCCAAGGTTGTATGAGACAAGTATCGCTATGACTATGCAGATCACCGACGGAACCGTGGACTCGAGTCCGGTCGATATTCCTTCTATGACGTTGGTAGCGGGCCCTGTCTCAGATGATTTTGCTATGCCTTTGACAGGCTTGTGGTCGCCCGTGTAGTATTGGGTAATATACACAATGGCAAGGCCGAGCGCGATGCCTACCACTCCGGCCCCGAAGAAATAGTACCAGAGTTCGCATTCTTCGGCCAGCATATAGTATGTCGTTACCGCCAGAGATACCAGCACCAATGCTATGGTAAGATAGTATCCCATGTTGAGGGATTTGAAAACATCTGAGTCATCGTCCTTCATTCTTACGACGAATATTCCGATAAGGGATGCTATCAGACCGAATGCCATAAGGACCAGCGGGAGGAATACCCAGTTGTTGGAAAGGCCCAATCCTCCGGCCGCCGCAATGACGGCGGTACCGATGACCATCGATCCTATTATCTCAGCTGCGGTGGACTCGAATATGTCTGCTCCGCGGCCGGCGCAGTCCCCTACATTGTCTCCGACCAGGTCTGCGATGACCGCAGGGTTCCTTGGGTCATCCTCCGGTATTCCGGCCTCGACCTTTCCCACAAGGTCCGCGCCTACATCGGCCGCCTTGGTGTAGATGCCTCCGCCGAGTTGTGCGAACAGCGCGGCGAAGGAAGCACCGAATGCGTACCCTACAACAGCGTGGAGGGTCTTTGTCATGGTCTCGTCGATCACAACGTCGTACACGAAGACGACCGCGAAGAGACCGATCAGACTCAAAGCGGAAACAGCTATCCCAGATATCGCGCCTCCTCTGAAGGAGCAGACGAATGCATCGTTGAGCGATTTCCCGGCCGCGCTGGCGGTCCTGATGTTAGCGTTCACCGATATCTTCATTCCGATGTATCCGGAAAGTATCGAGAACCCGGCACCGATCAGGAAAGCAAGCGCAACCATCGGTCCGAGGTACTCTTTGAAACTGTCTACCAATCCGGCAAGTGCGAGCACGACCGCCAGAATTATGCTTATGATCCCTATCGTCTTGTATTGGCGCCTAAGATAAGCCATGGCGCCGGTTTCTATGGCGTTGGATATCTTCTGCATCTCAGGAGTACCTTTGTCCCTTGACCAGATATTCCTGAAAAAGTACAGAGCAAAAAGCAACGCTATTACAGCGGCGATGGGGATCATGAACAGCATATTGTTAAAATCCAGTATGTCTATCATTTTGGGTTAACCCCTATACAACTACGTACCCTCTCTTCATATATAATAGTTAAAGGTTGCCGTACTTTAGTTAAGCGTATGGGTCACACCAAAGGCCCTTTTCTTCGGCCGTTTCGATAAGCTCTTTGACCTCAAGTTCGTCGCCATTGTCTTCGCATAAAAGTATCCTTCTGTTCTCGCCGACGAACCCGGCACCGAGGGTTGCGATCGGGTTGAATATCTCCTTCCCGAAAGCTCTTTTCGCGCATAGTGCGCCGATATTGCATGTAAGGGAAAGGACCACATCCGCCCCGCCGATGATCTCCTCATCATATTTCTCGCGGACCTTTTTCTCCAGGCAGGAGGCACCCGTGTAAAGAACTCCCAACACATCCACGCCGTCGTTCCTTAGAGCAGCCGCCAGCCTATCGGCGGCGGCTTCACCTCCTATGTCAAAGCATAATCTGGCACATGTGTTGCACGTCCATATCGCAACCTTCTTTCCTTTGAGGGCGTCCCTCAGTTCCGAATAGGGTCTGTCCCTTGCGATCATCAACATATCCATGCAATCCATGGAAGTGTATAATATTAATGTTACTTGGAAAGAAAGAGCATCGGATATAGTTGCCTCTTTATTCTCCCGCTTTGTGTTTCAAAAAGTGCCCTTCCATTCATTAGTACTAATAAAAAAGTCGACCGGCGTGTTTTTCTCTGCTCTTCTGATGATCACATTGCGTACAAATCATATTGTAAAGTGAGTTCGCACTCCCGACAAGCCGTCACTGTGTGATCACATCAGGGCCATATCAGGGCCATATCAGGGCCATATCAGGGCCACATCGGGGCCACATCTCATTTTTGAATCCATCTCCCAGATGCATTTCAGCCTGTTCTTGCAATCAGCCCCTTTTTGTCTAGGGGGCCATCGTTCTTCTTACTTTTATCCAAGGATCCCCTGATGCAGCAAATATTGGTTTAACTCTGGAATTTCAAGGGATTTTCTAAACAAACTTTAAATATGGCAAATCCTGAACATGGAAGCACGGAACGGGTTATTGAAATGACAGACCTAGAGCTCATCCCTGTTAAGGACATAAAGATAACAAAGAACATGTCTGCGGACCAGCTGCTTAAAGCAATGGGGGAAGCGGGAGGATTTACCGCCCAGAAGCTTGCCGACGCGACCAATATCATAGAGTCCATGGCCAAGGACAAAGATTGCCTGAAGGTGCTCTCATTCCCCGCCTGCATAATGGCCACGGGAACAAGAGGGGTCATCGTCGACATGGTAAAGAACGGTCTCGTGGATCTTATCATCACTACTTGCGGAACTCTCGACCATGATCTGTCCAGAAGCTACGCCGAATATTACAAAGGCGATTTCATGATGGACGACGAGATGCTCAGGGAGAAATATGAGATAAGCAGGCTAGGGAACGTTCTGGTGCCGGATGAGTGCTACGGGGTCGTTCTCGAAGATAACCTCCTGCCCATGTTCGATGAGATATTCGCGGACGCCCAATCCATGACCACCCACGAGATAATAGATGCTGTCGGCTCAAGGCTGGACGACGAGGACAGCCTCCTTTACCAGTGCCATAAGAAAGGGGTGCCGATCGTGGTCCCGGGAATAACCGACGGATCATTCGGCTGCCAGCTATGGATGTATTACCAGACGCACAGGAAACTGCGCATAGACCTTTTCGGTGACGAGCAGATGCTCAGCGAGATGATGAACGGCGCAAAGACCACCGGGGCGGTCATCATCGGAGGCGGGATATCCAAACACCACGTGATATGGTGGAGCCAATTCAGGGGCGGGCTGGATTACTGCGTGTATCTCACCACCGCCGAAGAGTACGACGGATCGCTGTCCGGAGCCAGGATCAGGGAGGCCGTATCATGGGGGAAGGTAAAGGCCGATGCGAAAAAGATGACCGTTGAAGGGGACGCCACCATCACGCTTCCGATGATATATGCGGGAGTCATCAGCAGGATCTGACCTTCATCAGAGGGAAAATTAGAAAAGGTGCGATACCTCTCTGTGGAATAAGAGGATGGCTGTGGCTGTGCCGCGGAAAAGCGGCCGAAACAAAGATACCGGCCGTTCTTTTATCATATGTATAATAATATAAGTTGAGGGATGAGAATGAAGGATGCCGGACACCGTGAATGCATAAGGGCCGCTTTGGATCATGAGACCGCGGACAGGACCCCTGTCAACAACTTTGCACTGGTCACGGCCGCAAGAAGCGCCGGATTCACTGTTGAAACGGCAAGGAAGGATCCGAAGATATCGGCAAAGGTCTCCATCGACTATTCCCTGAAGACGCTGTCGGATTTTGTTAAACCCGTGTTGGACTCGCAGGTCCCCTTCGCAGATCTCGGGATGAACGTAAGGTTCCCCGAAGATGATTACGGTTACATTAAGGAACATCCGGTGAAGGATATGGAGGGTATAGACGACCTTGCGTTCTTCGACCCCAACGTAGCGAAAGAGTGCCCCATGTTCACGCAGGTGATCGTGAACGGCCTGGAAGAGACCAGCAGGATGCTGGAAGAGGACCTTCACATCTGCGGGCTGTCCTGGGGGCCCATTACAACGGCCGGCTATCTCATGGGCACGGAAGATATGCTCATGATGACGATGATGGAACCCGATATGGTGAAGAAGCTCGTGGGCAAAGTGGCGCCCTTCGTCACTTCGATGCAGAACAAGATGATCGATTCCGGCGCCACCGTCATGTGGATGGCCGACCCGACCTCCTCAGGGGACCTGATATCCCCAACCTCATTCAAAGAGTATTCATACCCCGCATTGAAGGAAGTGATCTCAGATGTCAAGACGGAACATGGTGTTCAGTCGTTCCTGCACATATGCGGGAATTCACTGGAGATCATGCCTCTGATGCCGGAGCTGAAAGTGGACTGCTTCAGTTTCGACCATGCGGTGGATATCGAAAAGGCGCATATCAAAGCGGGCGGCAAAGTGGCCCTCATGGGAAATGTTGACCCGGTGCGCCTGATACTTAGCGGCTCTCCCGCCGACATCAAGAAAGAGTGCTACAAACTCATTGATACAGCCGGAAGAGATGGGGGATTCATTCTTGCGCCTGGGTGCGAAACACCGCAGGCGAGCCCCGATGAGAACGTCAGGGCCATGGGGCAGTCCGGCATCGATTACTGGAAACAATGAGAAGCTTAGAGCTTTTGAGAATGTTTTGACCGCAACCCGGTCACTGTCTGCGTGACCTATCGTCAAAGAAGAACCGCTCTCAGAATTATTCAATAATTAAAAGAAAGTTAAGACGGGGATCTCTCCCCTGTTTATTTTTCTGTTTTAAGGATGATTCCTTTCTACCTTCTTACCAGATCAAGACCTCAGCAGCCTTATCGCGATGATTATGGCTATGATGGCTATGATGATGACGATTATTATCAGCAAGATCTCAATGAGAGTCAAGCCGCCGTCGTCACTGCCGCCAGAACCGGCCGGGTCCACGCCAGATGCCACAGAGAAGGTAACAGGTGCTGTCACCTTGTACGGGGCTCCGGCTGTGTACGAAGCAGTCCCTGCCCTAAGGACGGGGGTTCCCTCGTATCCGGGCTGAACAACAGCTTTCACAGCTATTGTGGTGCCATAATCTACCTCAAGAACGCCATCCTTCTTTACATCGTCGACGGCCCACTCGATACCAAGTGTGTATGCGAGCGTTACCTTCACCTTCTTGGCTATGAAGTCTGCGTAGACTATTTCCCAGTCAGTGCCTCCGATGTTTGCGGCGGTCGGTACGTTCTTGAGTTCCTCGGAGAGCCAGTCTCCCCTGAGCATGCGGTCGTTGTTCCAGTCAAGGATCTCTATGTCCAGCATGTAGCCGTCAGCGCCGAACTCATCTCCCCATACTTTCTTGAGGGGCATGGTGACACCTGAGTCTACATACAGTGTGAGATAGAGTGTTGTTCCTATCTTGTACTCCGTCTTGTCGACAGGGTTGTTGAACACGTTCGAGCCGAAGTCTCCGTAGACCCATGCGATCGCGGTGGCGGCGAGATCTATCTTGCCGGTGATGTCAGCTGTGTTGACATATCCGGTGGACAGTTCGGGCACATCGCCGATGCGCAGAAGCTCGAGTACCTCAAGTGCTGCGGTGGCCTCTATTGTGAGCGTTCCGGTCACTATGAGCTCTCCAACGACGACATCCGTTGTGCCGGTCAGGTTGACCTCTCCAGCTATGTCGATCACGCTGTCCGCGGTCCCGATGATGTCTGTGTCATTGACATTGAGGACTCCGCTCGATGTTACATCGATGGATCCCTCCAACACCACGTTGCTTCCGTCAAAGTCCACGACGCTGTTTATCCTGAGGGTTCCCTTTATTATCATACCGTCCTTGGACTCAAGTGTTCCGTTGACGGTGAGGGTAACATCCTCGGGTATCTCGATCGTTCCGCCGGTATCCTTAAGGGTAACGCCGGATTTGACGGTTGCGTTCCTGAGCAGGACTGCGTCCCTGAGCGTCTCGAGGACGTCTCCGCTTACAGATATGTCAAGCGCGGTGGCAAGGTCTGTGTATATGAACTTGCTGCCTTCTATGAGTATGTCGCAGATCGGCTCATCAAATGCCGTCGGCTTCACGTCGTAGACCGCCTGTCCGCTGACGACCTCGTAGCGCTTTCCGTAGGGGTTAGTCACTTCGGTCTTTGCGGGTATCGTAAGTATCGGAGTTACGTCTCCGTCTCCCACCTGAAGGGTTGCATCCGGTCCGATGATTATGGTTATGTCATCAAAGTCCGGGTTGTCAAGGGTTGTGTCAACGAGTATGACATGGTCCCCTACAAGGGTTATTACGTTGCTCTTCTTTACTGCGTTTGCGAGTGATGTGAAATAGTATGTTGATTTTCCTGAGTCGTTCTCCCAGAAGTATGCTGCGACAATGTTGGCCGATCCGAATATACCCGGAACCTCTGCGACGCTGCCGGTTGCGGGCGGCAGAACGCCTTGTGAAACAATGCCTTCACCGTCAAATCTGAGGTATGCATCGTTGGTTATGTCGAGTATTGCGTAGTTCAGATCGTCCTCATAGAGGAAGTTCATCTCTCCCAGTACGAGGAAGTCCGAATCGTCCCAGACCTTGTACGTTACCTGTGCTTTAGCGAGTTCGACCTTGTCGTTCCCGCCCCTTATCTGGTCGTCAGCAAGCGTTCCGCCGCCGAGTGTGGTGACCCTTATCAGGTCGGTCACATCGTTGGTACCGACGTTTCCAAGGTAGTACACCATGTTGAGCGTACCCCTGTCCCTCATTACGACGAAGACGTAGTCGCCGCTGGTGAATGCATCGAAGACTATCTCCGCAGTTCCTGCGGTTGTGTCCACATCTGCCTTTCCGACGCACATGTTCTCAGATTCGTTATACGCATAGACGAATGTGTACTGTGCGGGGTCGTAGAACAGCTGGTCAATGAAGGTCGTGTCATCCAGATCTCCATCGGGCATGGCCACTGCGGGCAGGGTGTTGGGTCCGAGCGTTATTCCCGCTGCGGTGACCGTAGCGGTGCCGAAGTACCCGTACTCGCCTGTGCTTCCCTGTATCAATAACAGTTTGTATACACCGAGCGGTACGTAATCGAATACTGCCGCGTCATTGGCTCCGAACGGAACCACACTGGTGTTATAGATAACGTTCCCGTTCTCTCCTACAAGGACTGCCCAGTTAATATCCGTTCCCTCTACCATAAGGGCCTCTGCGACCGTGGGTGCTCTGTCGCCGGCTGTCAGCACGGCTCCGTCCTCAACGGTAACGTTGATTCCGTATACAGAGAACACGTCACAGAAGTATATTCCCCATGTGGGGTGCGAAAGCAGCCCTGGAGGGAAGTTACCCAAGTTCTTGTCCATTAATTTCTGGATGGACTCGGGGTACTGCAGCGATGCCTCTCCCTCGAAGCTCAGCGTGCGCTCCTCATCGTCAGGGTATGCCATGGCAACGGGGTCAAACGGCAGAGCGTTGTCGTCGGAGCAGGCATCGTAAAGGCTTGAGAACCTTGCTTTGCCGGCTGAGTCGAGCGATATCATCGTGCCGAGCGTGTATGCGGAGGTTACCGCAAAGTCGCCGGCAGTTATCTTACCGTTGAATGCAACGAGATCGCTGTAGCTCTGAAGGAATGAGAATATGCTCATCAATGCCGCGGTGGCGTTGCCACTCTTCAGCGGGGTATCGAGCCAGTCGTAGTCATAAAACTCCTCAGCTGCGCCGAGCATGACCGATCCCTGTTTCAGGTCGTACGTTCCGCCGGGGAATGCAGAGTCGAAGTCCTTATCGATGTTGCTGATCATAAAGAATGCTACTACCCCATCGGTGATGTCAGACTGATAGACAACACCAGCAAGCCTGACGGCGCTGGCGTTGGTCAACTGCATCTCACAGTAGGGGACGTATACGTTATTGGCAGCGTCAAAGACTCCAATCCTGATCGTTCCCGTGTAGTTTCCACCTTCTTTAACTGTGAACTCAAAGACCTCGAATATGTCGTCGGCTTCATTCACATAGAAGTCATAACTTGTTGTGTTTGTTTCTCCCTTCTGGATGATGATGTTGTTGCTGATAAGAGCAGCATCACTGTCGTCGCTGAGCGCGATACCCGCAACAGATACCATCGCAAGAGCTGCAACGACCACCAGGGCAAGAAACATCCTGTTGTTCTTTTTCATTTCTTTTTTCATTTGGAATCATCCTCTTTGGATTTGTATTCCTTTGCCTCTCTGCGACCCCGCCGAAACAAACAACAGACGAACGTTGACCGAGAAACAGGGCGGGTCAACTTCGTTCAGCGTGAAAGCCTTTCAGCTTTTCATGCATCCCTCTGTCTTCTTTTTCCATCCCTTCTCTTCGGTTCGCCCATCCGTATCGTCCGCATCATGTACGGGTACGTTTTTCGCAGGTGCGAAAGGCTTGTCCACAATGTGCCTTAGCTCATTGCGACGAGTATGTTAGCAAATGATGGTATTTAATATTAAGCCTAAAGAAGAGAGTATCTGCGCGTTATTTTATACTGTATGGGTAAGTTTATATTACTTTTATTAGGGAGTGCTGAGTATCGCGCTCACCTGAGTATGATGCTCAGAACACCCCTGCATTGTTTCATCATCGGCAGCAGTTCCGGAGGGACGTGACCGTCCACCACCACTATCAGGTGGGAATCCATTCTTGTCCCGGGATCGTCCACCACCGCCTGTCTCACGGAAAGGCCGTTCCGGTAGATCACATCGGTTATGTCGGCCAATATCCCCGGCATCGTTGCGTCGGTGGGGATTATTTCCACGGTCGTGCAGTTTATCTCGGGCGCAACGTTCGCAAGTAGCAGCATGGACTGCAGTTTCGAGAACACTCGATCCAGAGAAGGAGTGTCCGATATCCTGTCGAGAGTTGACCTTACCACCCTTCTGTCTACGCCGGCCGCCCTTGCAATCGCTGCGTCGGACTGCTCTATGTTGTTGCAGTAAGCTGTGCCTCCCTCGACCCTTATCCCCTGCCTGAGGAGAAGCATCGCGACCTTTTCCTGCGACGGGAATTTGCTGAACCCTTCTCTTACAGCGTCCATGTTACGTAATGGGAATCGAAGGTTAAAAACATACATCTCCCCTTTTAGCCGAGGAGACGGAAAAGATGCAACATGTACCGGCTTAGGCGGTCTCTCATGTAAAGCGTTCTCTTCTGGATCGCGGCAGAAACGACTCTGTGACCTCTTTTGAAGTTGTGGTCTTTCTGCACACCATTTTGGACCCTCTATAAGAGTTGCTCCCATGAACTCAAGAATTTGGATTAGACCTTATTGACGATTTGAACTAGATTCTATTGACGATTTACAGTCAAACTACATACTATCGTCAGAGGCTAGATGTTTGCTGATCCCTGTGATTTTCCCTTGCCTTTCAACTATGGTTTCCTGAAAGCCTGTGGTCAGTGACCTTTAAATATAGCCACCGTACATACTTGGCCCTTATTAAAAAGGAGGAATCGAATGAGCAAGGTCAGCGTTGCCGTTCTCGGGGCCACCGGCCCCATCGGCCAGAGGTTCGTACAGATGCTTGAGGGCCACCCCTACTTCGAAGTGGAGGGCCTCTATGCATCAGAAAGATCTGAAGGGAAGAAGTTCGGGGACGTCATAAAGATCAGGGATCATGAGTTCTCTGAAGATACCGTTGGGATGAAGATCCGTGCCATGGACCTTGACCATATCTCCAAGAATGCAAGGATAGCGTTCTCCGGGATACCGTCCGACCTCGCCGGACCCACCGAGTCCGAGCTTGCGAAGAACGGAGTGGCCGTCTTCACCAATGCGGGATCCCACCGCATGGATGAACATGTCCCGATATTGATCCCCGAGATCAATCCGGACCACGCCCGTTCGGTCGAGCGGCAGGACACTTACGGAAATGGAGGATTCATCGTGACCAACGCCAACTGCTCATCTACCGGGATCTCCATGCCTCTTTTCGCTCTTGACGGGAAGTTCGGCCTTAAGGAAGCGTTCGTTTCCACCTATCAGGCGCTTTCTGGTGCGGGGTATCCGGGGGTTCCGTCGCTGGATGCAGTGGGGAACGTGGTCCCCTTCATTGACAAGGAAGAGGAGAAGATGGAGATCGAGCTTGCAAAGATCCTCGGCGGATATTCCGAGAACGGTTTCAAGCCGGCCGGGTTCAAGGTCATGGCGAACTGCGCCAGAGTGCCGGTCATCGACGGCCATCTGGAATCGTTGACCTTGAAGCTGGACTCATCGCCTTCGCTGAAAGAGGTCGCCGCGGCCCTATCCGGATTCAGAGGAGAGCCTCAGGCCCTGAAACTGCCGTCGGCCCCCGAATCGCCGATAATAGTCAGGACCGAGAAGGACAGGCCGCAGCCGGTATATGACGCACTTGCGGGAAGCCCGGAGAGGGCGAGGGGGATGGCCTCCACTGTAGGAAGGATCAGAGAGGGCAACGGATATTACAAAATGTTCGTGCTTTCCCACAACACCCTGAGGGGCGGCGCCGGCGGATCGATCCTCAATGCGGAACTGTTCAAAGCAAAAGGGCTGCTTTGACCGCACCGCGCCTTCCGCAGATAATAACATTATTGATGATCAGCGCAGCTTTTCCATTTGCTCAAAGAAGGTTATCTATGGACAAAACGTAAAGCAAAGTACGGACAAAACGTATAGTGAATAGCGGACAAAACGTAAAGCAAAGTACGGACAAAAACTATAAAAAGCTTTATTGCCTCATGTGGATATGAATGATCCAGTCAGCCGAAACACCGGCATAAATCCTGATTATCTCCCGCGGGTAGTCGACTCGGTCATTGAAGACCATCTTAGTGCCTTCGGAGGGGTCCATATCGTAGGTTGCAAATGGTGCGGCAAATCATGGACCGGCGACCGGCACTCAAGGTCATCAATATTTCTAGATTCCCCCGAAGAACGCTCGTTCGCGAGGGTAAACCCCAGGGGAGCCCTTGAGGGAGAAGAACCGCGCCTTGTGGACGAATGGCAAGATGTGCCTGAATTGTGGGATATGGCCCGCCACAACATTGACCGTGCCAATCGGAGCGGGATGTATATCTTCACGGGCTCCTCCGTCCCCCCGATAGATCTGACGTCCCATTCCGGAGTGGGGAGATTTGCGACGGTGAAGATGCGCCCGATGTCCCTGTTCGAATCAGGGGACAGTAACGGCGCAGTGTCGCTCTCAAAATTGTTTGAGGGTGAACGCATAAAAGATGTCAGTTCCGAACTGGACTATGAACGTACGCTGGACCTCATAATACGCGGCGGATGGCCGGCGGGTCTCGGCAAGGATAAGAAGGCTGCATCAATGATACCGAAGCAGTACATTGAGACAATAACGGAATCAGATATCTCCCGTGTTGACGGGGTCAGGAGGAACCCGGCCACGGTCAGGCGTGTGCTGAGATCTCTGGCAAGGAACAATGCAACTTTGGCGGGAACAAAGGTACTGAGATCCGATACCGCAGAGGGCGATGAGCCGCTGTCGAACGTGACGGTGATCAATTATCTGGACGCATTGAGAAAAGTATACGTGATCGACGAACAAGAATCATGGGCTCCGTCATCCAGATCCAAGACGAGAATGGTCACCTCCCCAAAAAGACATTTCGTGGATCCGTCTCTCGCTGTGGCCGCTTTGAATGTGGGTCGCGATAATCTTTACAAAGACGCTGAAACGCTGGGGTTCCTTTTTGAATCCCTGTGCTACAGGGATGTAAGCGTGTATGCCTCCAAACTGTATGGGAAGGTCTTCCATTATCGGGACAAACACAATCTGGAGATCGATCAGGTCATTGAGGACGGCAAAGGCAGATGGGGGGCGGCCGAAGTGAAGATGGGTTTTCTTGATACGGACGATGCGGCAGAGAATCTATTACGCTTGAGGGGTAAGTTCAGCGATGAGACGGGACCGTCCTTCCTTATGGTGCTCAGCGCCACCAGTAAATATGCGTATACCCGCACTGACGGAGTACATGTGGTACCCTTGGACACACTTGGGCCGTAAGCAACTTAGACCTGCGGTTTGAGACGTTATTGAAAGGTCATGCGTGAAAACCTTATCTACTACTTTTTTATATTAGCAATCGGAGGCTTAACCTATGACGATAAAAATGGCGATCCCCAACAAAGGAAGGCTCAACGAACGTGCCGTGGAACTTCTTTTGAATTCGGGAATAGAGCTTGGAGAGGACTGGGGAAGGAAACTGTACGTGACGGCAAAAGAGCAGGACATGGAGATCATGTTTGTCCGCGCGCAGGATATACCCACATTCATTGCCTCCGGGGCCATTGACATAGGGATCACAGGAGAGGACCTTGTCGCCGAATCCGGCTATAAGATCAAGAAGCTCATGGACCTGGAGTTCGGGATGTGCCGCCTCTCGGTCGCCGCTCCCGAATCATCCGGCATCAAAAGCATCGATGATATCCCCGAAGGAACAAAGATCGCCACCTCATTCCCAAATCTCACAAAGAGGTTCTTCAAGTCAAAAGGAAAGGATGTGAAGGTCATCGAGATAACCGGCGCAGCGGAGATCATGCCCTACTTGGGAATAGCGGATCTCATAGTGGATCTCGTTGCTTCAGGCTCCACCCTTAAAATGAACCACCTCATCGAAATATCCAAGATAATGGATTCTCAGGCCGCGATCTATACGTCGGAAGCATCTTTCAAAAAGAACAGCGCGGCAGTGGCCGATGTCGTCGCTTCGATAAAGAGCGTCATGACCGCCGAGGACCGGAAGTACCTGATGGCAGACGTTCCGAAGAATAAATTGGAACAGGTCGAGAGGATGTTTCCCGGGATCGGCGGGCCCACCATCCTCAACATCGCCGGCAACGACAAGATGGTCGCCGTACATGTGGTGATAGATTCCAAGGATGTCTACAAAGCGGTCAACGACCTCAAAAGGCTCGGTGCAAAGGGCATACTCACGCTTTCGATAGACAGGCTGGTGGAGTGATGGTCTCAAGGGACATCATGCGAAGCACCACGAGAAGTTTCAAGAAATATTACAGTCCCAGCATAAAGAACGAGTTGAGATTGGACACCAATACCAATGTGCTCGGATCGAACCCCGCCGCAATGAGATACCTGAAAGAACAGAGGATCGATCTGAACGACTACCCCATCACATATTCCGATAACCTGAGGTGCGCCCTCGCATCCCTTCACGGCCTCGAGACGGAGAATTTCGTCGTTGGGAGCGGGTCCGACGAGGTCCTCGACATCTCATTCAAAACGTTCACCGAATGGGGGGATGACTGCCTCGTTCCGTATCCTTCGTACACGCTTTACGACTACTTCGCCCAAATGAACGGCGGAAGCGTGGTGTACTCCGATCTTACAGACGATTTCCAGCTTGATGCGGATGACATAGCGTCCTCGAAAGCGAAGATAGCCATCATAGCCTCCCCCAACAACCCTACCGGGAACTGCTTCAGACAAGCGGACATAGAGGATGTGCTGGCAAGGTTCAAAGGCATTGTGATCATCGACGAGGCGTACGGGGAGTATGCGGATGATTCAATGATACCCAAAGTGAACGAGTTTGACAACATGATAGTGGTCAGGACCTTCTCCAAGGCCTATGCCATGGCCGCCCTGAGGGTAGGGTACGCGGTCGCCAATAAAGATGTGGCAGACATGATGAATTCCGTGAAGATCCCTTATTCGCTGAACAGCCTGAGCGAAGGTGCCGCGATCGCGGCGGTGAAGGATCAGGATTTCATAAAAAAGAGCAAAACGATGGTCCTGGCAGAAAGGCCAAAGCTCGCATCCGGTCTCGAAAGACTCGGTTTCGAACCGTTCCCGTCCGATTCCAACTTCATCCTTGCGAGGTCGCCCATCGACCACGCATCCCTTACCGCGGCCCTGAAGGAAAAAGGCATCCTCATAAGGGATTTCGGTAGCAAAAGGAGAATGGAGAACTGCGTGCGTTTCACGGTGGGCACCGACGAGATGAACAACGAACTTCTGAACAAGATAAAGGACATCTTGGAGGAACTGCGTTGATAAGGGAACTCATCGGCTTTTCGGAGGACCGCTTATGATGGTCATACCGGCCGTTGATGTCCTTGACCGGAAAGTGGTCCAGCTCGTGGGCGGAGAGTTGGGAAGCCAGAAGATAACGCTCCCGGACCCTTTCATCACGGCAATGTCGTGGGTCGATAAGGGGGCCCCCTTCCTGCACCTGGTTGATCTGGACGGGGCGTTCGGAAAAGGCAGCAATCTGGATGTCTTCAAGAAGATAATCAAAGAATGCGGAGTGCCCGTCGAGATAGGCGGAGGCATCAGGTCCGACGATGCTGTGGATGATCTCATCTCTGCGGGCGCGGAGCGGGTCATCGTAGGCACCAAAGCGATAAAGGAGCCGGAATGGCTTTCGAAGATATCCGAAAAACACCCGGGAAAGATCTTTGCGGGGATGGATACCAAGAACGGCTCGCTGGTAGTGAACGGGTGGCAGGGGGCTTCCGAACTTTCGGTGGAAAGGATGTTCGATGTCATCCGAGATATGCCGCTGGGAGGCGTCCTCAACACGAACGTCAGCGTGGAGGGGCAGATGAAGGGGATAGATGACGATCAGTGCAGGGATTTCATAAAGAAATGTCCTCACAAAGTAGTGGCCTCGGGTGGGATAACCGCCGAGGAGGATTGCATCATGTTAAGCGGGTTCGGGGCCGTCGGGGCCGTTGTCGGGCTTGCTTTGTACACGGAGAGGATCAGACCGTGGGAATGGGACCGCCCATGGTCTACCTGCTGAGCGGCCCGAGGGCCCGTTAACGGCATGGTAAATGCGGGTGGTTCCTGCCTGTCACTGTATTTGTCACTGTATTTGTCACCGTAAAATAACAGTGCGGGCGGGACGGCAGCTTACAAAAAGGTTTCTGATTTAGGATAATTATTATAGATTCGTTCCTATTCGAACAACACTATGACGGAAAGGTCAGTTGAGTTGGTACGCGACACACGGGAGACAAATGTAGCTGTTAAGATGAAAATAGACGGGAACGGCAGTTTCAACGTCGAGTGCAATGTGCAGTTCCTTAAGCACATGATAGAGACCTTTGCAAGGTACGGTTCTTTCAACATCTGCATGAAAGCGTCGGGGGATGACGACCACCACCTTATCGAGGATGCCGCAATAACACTGGGGACCGCATTCAAGAAGGCCCTCGACGACAGACCGATAGAGAGAATGTCCACAGTGATCATACCGATGGATGACGCACTGATGATGGTCTCGGTGGACATAATAGACAGACCTTTCGCAGATATCGACTGCCCCGACCAGTTGTACCACCACTTCCTGCGGAGCTTTGCGATGTCTTCAGGTATAACGCTGCACGTGGTGCAGATCAGAGGCTTCGACGACCACCACATCATCGAAGCGACATTCAAGGCGCTCGGTACGGCATTGAAGAACGCCGTTGTGCCGAGGAACACAGATCTGAGTACCAAGGACAGACCTCAGGTGAAATGAATGCCTGCGAAGAAGATCATCCCCTGTCTCGACACAAAGAACGGAAAGGTCGTGAAAGGGATCAAATTCATCGATATGCAGGACATAGGCTCCCCTCCGCAGATGGCGGAGGAATACTGCGCCCAAGGGGCGGATGAGGTTACCTTGCTTGACATAGCGGCAACCTTGGAGAGCAGACAGACAACCTTGGGTCTTGTCGCAGAGACCGCAAAACGAGTATCGGTCCCGCTGGCAGTGGGAGGCGGCATAAGGAGCGCGGATGAGATGGGCGCCGTCCTCAAGGCCGGCGCAGATAAAGTATCAGTGAACTCTGCCGCGGTCAAGGACCCGAGTGTGATATCGGAATCCGCGGAAAGGTTCGGGAAGCAATGCGTGATCGTTGCCATAGACGCAAAAAGGATCGGTGACCGCTGGGAGGTCATTACCCACGGAGGCACAAAGTCGGCCGGCATTGATGCGGTCGAGTGGGCGAAAAGAGTGGAGGATCTGGGTGCTGGAGAGATACTGCTGACATCCGTGGACGCTGACGGAGTGAAGGACGGATACGACATCCCTCTGAACAGAGCCATTGCGGATGCGGTAACGATACCGGTGACGGCATCGGGCGGATGCGGGAAGATAGAGGACTTCTATGAAGTGTTCTCGCAGACGAACGTCTCCGCAGCGCTTGCGGCGTCGGTATTCCACTACAAACAATTCACGGTCGGAGAGGTCAAAGAATACCTGAAGGACCGAGGAGTTCAGGTAAGATGACGGAACTGAGATTCGACAGCGACGGGCTTATCCCCGCGGTCATCCAGGATCACCTGACAAACGAGGTCCTGATGGTCGCCTGGGTCAATAAAGAAGCTTTTGATCTTATGAAGAGCACAGGCTACACGCACTTCTGGTCCAGAAGCAGACAGAAGCTTTGGAGGAAGGGCGAAGAATCGGGACATGTTCAGGAGATCATTTCAATACAGACTGACTGCGACGCGGACACGCTGCTGGTAAGGGTGAAGCAGACCGGTCCCGCCTGCCACACGGGATCCCCGTCGTGCTTCTCCGAAACAGTATACGGATCACTTGACAAGACGATGAACATAATCCCCGAATTGGGAAGAGTGCTGGCGGACAGACTTGAGAACCCCAAGGAAGGGAGCTACACCTGCCTTCTGTACGCGGATGAGAACAAGATGTACAAGAAGGTCGTCGAGGAGGCGGGAGAATTCGTTCTTGCTATGAAGGACAAGAACGATGATGAGGCTGCGTGGGAACTTGCGGATCTTATCTACCACATCATGGTAGCGGCAAAGAAGTCCGGGCTCCCCATGGAAAAGGTTTACGAAAAACTTGCGGAGAGGAAAAAATGAGGATCGATCTTCACACACACACTATATTCAGCGACGGCGATCTGACGCCGTCGGAACTAGCGTACCGCGCGAAGGAATTGGGTCACACCGCCATAGCGATAACGGATCACGTCGACGTCACCAACATCGAGTTCGTCGTACCCAATCTTGTAAAGGCCGCCGACCTCGGCAGCGACTACATCACCGTGATCCCCGGCGTGGAACTGACGTATGTCCCCCCTTCAATGATAGATGCGATGGCAAAGAAGGCCAGGGCCCTCGGCGCGGAGATAGTGGTCGTACACGGAGAAACGGTATCCGAACCCGTCCCCCCTAACACGAACCTGAGGGCTGTGATGAGCCCCAACGTAGATATTCTGGCACATCCGGGCCTTATCACTTTTGAAGAGGCGGAGATCGCTGCGGGGAACGATACGGCTCTCGAGATAACCGGGCGGGCGTTCCACAACATCACCAACGGACATGTTGCGAACATGGCAAGGAAGGCGGGCGCAAAAATGGTCATCAATTCCGATGCCCACACCATAGGCAACCTCATGGATGAGAGAACGGCGACGATCGTCGGGAAAGGCGCCGGGCTCACGGACGACGAGATAAAGAAAGCGCTTAACGACACCCCTTACGAAATGATCAAGCACCTGATCAGATGAAATGGGTTCGCTTTCTTACTGCCAAAGCACCACGATATGCCGGCAAGAAGGTATTTATTAGTGTACTTTGATTTATGAAAAGGCAGAGGTATTGCGGTCCCTGAAGGGACCGGGTCCTTAACGCGGACCAAACGAAAAGGTTTGTTCGTGATAAGGATCATCGGATAGTGACTGTGACAGTCACTTCGTCGACCTTAACACGAATGGTTATGGGGCCGTTTAGGCGATCGGTCATAATATCACCTCCTGCCGGATGGCCCCGGGTTCGCCGCCTCTGAGGAAGGCACCGAACCCGGGCTTCCCACCCAACGGCATTCTCTTGATGTTGCATAATGCATTTACGCCTAACAGGGGGGTGTCCGAATTAGCCGAAAGTGACTTTCAAAGATTGAGCGGAAAACGAAAAGTTGCCGTTAGATGCAGCGACTTTCCTGCAATTTGGGTCAGTCTGATTCCAGATCTTTCCTCATATCTTCAATGAGCTCCCTGAGGTAGCACTCCCTCCCCTCGTCCCGGCATTCTTCGTATTCTTTGAGGAGCATAGCATACATCTCTCTTTTCGACAAGGTCTCGATCTCTTTCTCTTCAGCCACAGACATGCCTCTGATACCTGAGTATCATCTTTTTGTATCAAAACATTGTCCTTTTATATCCTTAGAAGAATCCCTTTGATATGCCAAAGATAGCGATCATCGGAGGTACGGGCATATACAATCCCGATTCCTTTGAAACGATAAAGACAGTTTTTCCTGATACACCGTACGGCAAACCTTCCGATGAGATAATGATAGGCAAGATAGCGGGCGTCGAAGTGGCGTTCCTGTTCCGCCACGGGAGGTCTCATCAGCACCCGCCATCAGGCGTTCCTTACAGGGCGAACATGTGGGCGCTCAGAGAGATAGGGTGCGAGTATGTCATTTCCGCATGCGCGGTGGGCTCCCTTCAGATAGAGTATGCTCCCGGAGATCTGGTTGTGCCGACGCAGTTCATTGACTTTACAAAGAAAAGAGATTACACATTCTTTGACAACAAGACCGTCCACATAGCCATCCCCGATCCTTTCTGCGACTATCTGAACAATATATTCGTTGATGCCGCAAAAGAAATGGGGATCAGACACCACCTCGGCGGGACGTACGTGTGCATAGAAGGGCCCAGATTCTCCACGAGAGCGGAAAGCAACATGTTCAGGCAGTTCGGGGACATCATCGGGATGACCGCTGTCCCGGAGTGCCAGCTTGCCCGAGAGCTGGGCCTGTGCTACTGCAGCCTCGCCACTGTGACCGACTATGACATGTGGCACGAAGAAGATGTCAGCATCGAGATGATCATCAAGACCATGAATGAATGTCTCGCAAAGGTGCTGAGGCTCCTTGAGATCGGCCTCCCTAAGATCAGCGAGAGAGATTGTGACTGCATAGAGGCCGCCAAAGGATGCGGCGCACTATGAGATCCGCATGAGAATAATCTTCAAAGGCACTGTTCAAGGGGTCGGATTCAGGCCGGCGGTCTACAGGACCGCTGTAGACCTGGGACTTAACGGAAAGGTATGGAACCAAGGTTCAGACGTAATGGTGGAGGTGGATGATGCGGACCGGTTCCTGGATTCATTCTTACCGAACCTTCCGCCTTTGGCACGATTGGAGGATGTAAAGAAAATAGAGGGGCCCCCTACGTGCTGTGAGGGTTTTTGGATCGATCCTTCCGGAAAAGGTTCATCGGGGATGTCCATCCCTACAGATACTGCCCTTTGCGAGGACTGTATAGAAGACCTCAAAAGGGGGAAAAGATCAAGCTATCCTTTCACTTCATGCACGAATTGCGGGCCGAGGTTCACCCTCCTCAGCGACCTTCCGTATGATCGCACATCCACGGCGATGAAGGATTTTGAACTTTGTCCGGACTGTCAAAAAGAATACAACGATCCGGCCGACAGACGGTTCCACCACCAGACGGTATGCTGTCCTAAATGCGGACCCTCTTACGCTCTGATCGACAAGAACGGCACTAAGGTCGCCGGCGACCCGATAAAGAAGTTCGCCGAATTGTTGTCAGAAGGGAGCATCGGCGTGATGAAGAGCTGGGGCGGCATGCACATATGCTGCACCTTAGAGAACATCTCCAAAATGAGGGCATGGTACAGAAGGAAGCAGAAGCCCTTTGCGGTCATGGTGAAGAATGAAACTGCGCTGCATAATTACGGCCGCCCTACCAAAGAGGAGATCGACAGCATCATATCCCCCCACAGGCCGATAGTGCTGATTGAGAAGAAGCGCTCCGATCTCACCGACCTCATATCTCCCGGGCTAGACAATATCGGCGTCTTCCTTCCATATACGGGAGCGCAGCACATCCTGTTCCAATGTTTGAGCGATGATGCCCTGATAATGACATCGGCTAATGTGCCAGGCGAGCCGATGATACTGGATGACAAAGAGATCATGGGCCTCGGGGCGGACATGTACCTGATCCACGACCAGCACATTTTGAACAGGGCGGACGACAGCGTCCTCAGGCTCTTCGGCGACAAGACATTCTTTATAAGAAGGTCGAGAGGCCATACCCCCTCTTATATCACGATCCCTCTGAAAGGGTCCGCCGTCGCCGTCGGGGCGCAGGAGAACCTGACCGGTTCGATTGCAGCGGACGGCAGGATCCATCCCACTCAGCACATAGGCGACGGAGAAGGCCTTGGGGTCGTTGATTACCTTGAAGATGCGGTAAGGGCCCATATGCGGATGCTTGACTGCCGGCCGTCCGTGATCGCGATGGATCTCCACCCCGGATATACCAACAGGGCATTTGCCAAAAGGCTCTCGGAAGAATATGGTGCCGAGACCATAGAAGTGCAGCACCATTGGGCGCATGCGGCTTCGCTTATGGTTGATAATAACGCAGATGATGCGGTCGCGCTGACCCTTGACGGCAGCGGTTACGGAACAGACGGCACTGTTTGGGGAGGAGAAGTGCTTTCATCCGATCTTTCCTCATTCTCACGGGTAGCGAGATTGGAGGGCATACCTCTTCTGGGGTCTGAAAAAGCATTGTACGACCTCAGAAGGCTGAGGTTCGCCATCGATGCAATGAACAAAGAAGAGAACAGTTCCTTTACAGATAATGAAACGACTGTTCTGATGAAAATGATGGATAAAAGCATCAGATGCTCATCGATGGGGAGGCTCATGGACGCGATCTCGTACTCGTTGGGAATATGTTCCGTGAGGACCTATGACGGGGAGCCGGCAATGAAACTCGAACCGCTGCTGGCGCGGGGGAAGCTCGTACCAGGATTTGAGACGGAGATCAAGAACGGCGTCGTTATGACTGCTGACCTCTTCTCCAGGATCAAAAGAAATCATTCCCCGGCGGATACGGCCTATTCCATGATATACAATGTGATGAAATGTCTCACAGAAAGCGCCATCGAGTCTGCGGACATTGATGGCATCGGCCCTATCGGTATTACCGGCGGAGTGTCATACAACTCCTCCGTGTGCAGGATGTTCTCAGAGATAGCTAAGGATTCAGGACATGAATTAATATTCCACCAGAATATTCCCAACGGTGACGGCGGAGTGTCCGTCGGACAGGCCGCAATAGCTTTGAAAAGGATACAATGAACACATTATTCGTACTTCTTGACGGAATGGAGGATGACCCTCATCCTCTTCTTGACGGGAAAAAACCGTATGAAGCAGCGAAGATGCCTTTCATGTACAAGAAAGCAAAACATAAGTTCCACACAACGGGAAGAGGATATACCCAGCTTTTCCTGAACGAGTTCTTTACGGGCCATCCTCCGGAGCTTCCGAGGGCAGTATTGGAAGCGATGGGGCTGGGCATGAACATCTCAGGCGGGCGGACCGCGTACAGGATGAGTCCCGCCGAGATCAAAGACGGGATGATACATTGGTCATATCATGCCCACGTGTTCTGCGATGAGCTCATGTCGACCATGATGAAGAACTTCCATATCCTGCAGGAATACGACCCGCAGATCGAGTTCTTCCTTAACGGCAGGGCGGTCATCACAATGAACTGCGATGATGTTCCGGACCTTCCCGCGCCTCCCGTTGACGCTCCGTTCAAAGAGGTCCCGGGAGCTCTCGGCAGATTCGTGATGAAAGTAGCTGAGGAGATGGGAGGGATAACCGATTACCCCTGGGGATGCGGCAGGCTTGCGAAGCAATACCCTCCTTTCGAATGCATCAGAAAAATGACGGCGATATCCGACAGCCCCACCGCTCTTGGGGTGGCGGCATCCCTGGGCCATGATATCCGCCTTATCAACGATGTGGAGGAAAGGTTCCCTGTCGCAAAAAAGGCTTTGGAAAGAGGGAACGTATTCCTTCACATTGATGAAGTGGACGAGTACAGCCATCAGAAAGACCCTTACAAAAAGATAGAGATACTGGAAAGGACGGACCGGCTCATGGAAGAATACTTCAGCGATGCGGAGCGCGTGATCTACTTTGTTGACCATGGGACATCCTGCGTCACAGGCGAACACATAATTATGAACGTGCCGTTATGGACGAACATAGAGACGGATATGCCTGAGGGGGAGCTGATCCCTCTTGATCAGGTCATTCCCCGGCTGATGAGATAAAGGTGCGCCAATGTCGAATATGGAACTGCCGACCTCGCTTAGCATATATGGCAACGAAAAGGTCGCAAAGGATATACTCTCCAGAATATGGGGGAAGAAAGGAGTCTTTACCTGTACCGTCGCCAACACGCTGACGTCCACGATACCCGGGATATCCGATGCGGGAGATACGCCGGAACTGACGATGTTCACTCCCGCAGCTGATGCGGAACTCTTGGTCCTCGGAAGAACGGTCTGCATGAAAGGGATCCCCATCAACCCCGGAGGGATACCCACTCCGGCCACCCTTACCAAGGCCGCTTTGGAACTCTCGAAGATGCCTTTCTTCATTGTGAACGGAGGATGCAAGATCAAACCGAACCTTCCTTGCATCGAAATGGGAGGGGCGTGCGGAGATTATGTTACGTCCGGCAAAGCGGTGTCCAACGCCAAGGAGATATTCAATAACGGGGTCATCCTCGGAGAGATGCTTTCGCACGGTTCGGATTTCGTCGTTGTGAGCGAAAGCTGCGCCGGAGGCACCACGACCGCCCTCGCCGTCCTTTTGGCAATGGGCATAGTAAAAGAGAACTTGGTCAGCAGCAGCTCGCCGAACAACCCCCGTGAGCTTAAGATGAGAACTGTCACAGAAGGCTTGAAGGCCGCCGGCATAGGAATAGGGGATCTTGCGAATGATCCCCTCAAGGCCATAGCGTGTGTGGGCGATCCGATGATGCCCGCGAATGCGGGCATAATAATAGGCGCTGCTAAGCGCGTTCCCGTCATTGTCGGAGGGGGCACTCAGATGGCCGCGGTCATCGCGGCGGCGGTCAAGCTGGACCCAAGCATCATAGGAAATATTTTCCAGGGCACCACCAGATGGCTGATGGAGGACCCGAATTCGAGTATGGCAAAGATCATGGACTCCATATCCGGCGAAGTTCCCATCGTTTACGTCAACATGGATTACTCTTCAAGCCCATATGAAGGACTTCAGGCCTATGAATGGGGATATATCAAAGAGGGAGTGGGGTGCGGCGGATCGTCTGTCGCATCGATCATACAAAGCTCCGGAGATATCACCTGCAAGGACCTATTGGACAAAGTGCATGAGATATATCGGAAAATAATGAACTTCGATTGACGGCCGCCTTATGTGTGGGTATACGCCCTTTTGCCCACGATCTTCCTCGCCTGAGCGAGCTCTTCCTGGGTGTTGACGTTGACTGCGAATTCTTCGCAGTTGGTCTCGTAGAACGATTCTTGGAGATAGATCCCCTGAAGGGTCTTCTCCCTGTCCATAATGGAAACACCTGAGACCACCCAGTTGGAACCGTAGTAGTCTCTGGTGTAAGATGGTTTGATATTGAGTTTTTCAAAGGCTTTTTTGTCAACGATGACGTTAAGGGACTCCATCTTCTTGGGATCGAATGCCGCGATGAATCTATCCAGCTCCTCGGTGGAGATAAAGGGGAGGTCCGAAGGGCAGGTGAGGACGAACTTCCCTTCAAGGATCTTAAGAGAATCGTGCAGATCCTCCACAAAATCCTCTCCGGATGTCTTTATCGTCTCCACGCAGATGTCGTTCAGGTACCTCTCGGTCTCCGGTGTGTTGTCGCTTACCGACACCAGCACCCTATCTATCTTATCGGAACCGAACAGGGCATCCACCACCCTTCTGACGACCGGCTTGCCCCCGATGTTCTGCATGGGTTTCTCTATTCCGCACGCTCCCATCCGGGTGCCTTTCCCTCCTGCGTTGATCAGCGCTTGCATGCAACCTCAGAATAATGGACCGATCCAGGCAATTCCCAGCTCCGATGAGGTATAGAACATGATGACAATGACCGCTACAAGCAAGACCAATACCTTTGATATTTCGTTTGCAGCGCCCAGTACATCGCCGTTCACGAACCCGAATTTCTTGTTCGCCAGGTTTGCAATGAGCCATCCTATCAGTATCGATGATACAGCGGCGCCCGCTATTATTATCACTGCGGATATAATGAATCTGGTGTCCAGCATACCATTTACGAGGACAATTGATGCAATTACCCCCATAAGGAGATACCCTGCGAACGCAAGTCCTGCCGAAATACCGGTCGACATCAGCATGGTCGTCGTGTTCGTGCTCCCTACTTGCTCCGAGGCCATACCTTTTCCGGGTTCTCCGAAGGCCGCCGCTGCCACCATTGCATTCTTTGCAAACACTTCCATTGTCACTATTACCGCTGACAGCGCAAAAGCACTCCATATACCGCTGAGCCCCGCGTACAATGATATCACGACGATCAATGCAACGCCCAGGCCGCCCGCGCCGATCCTTGTGTCCTTGAGGGCCTTGATGCAACTTTCTCTATCCCCGCTTGACATCATTCCGTCGCCGAAATCCGCAAGTCCGTCGAAATGAAGGAACTTTGACAGAATATACACGGTCGCTATCACTGCTATAGGCGCCAATGCTAAGGCCCTTAGCTCAGTGAATATTATTCCGATGATAGCTGCGATCACACCGATTATCAGTCCTGCGACGGGAACAAGATAAAAGTTATTGTCCATCGCTTCAATGTCATTATCGTTTGCATGTATCGGAAGGATCGTGAAGAAAGAGAGTGCTCCTTTTATTGCACCCATCGGCCCTCCTCCGCCTGATGAGGCCGCCTTTTTGTCTTTCTGCCTTCTTGGTTCTTCAGGCTCTTCGCGATCTTCCTCTTCTTCGCGCGGTACGTATCTGCGGGAAAAGGCGGGTTCTTCATAATCGGAGCTTTCGGGCTCTTCGTATTCTGCCCTGACGGGTTCTTCATACGCAGGCCTTACAGGCTCTTCGTATGCCGCCTTTACCGGTTCCTCCGGCACAGGCCTCTGTGCGGGCGGTGCCGCCGCTGTTGCGGGCGTTGAAGAAGGTATAGACGATGGTATCGGCTCCTTTTTTGGCTCGGGCGTGGGTTCCGGTTTCGGTTCAGGCTTAGGCTCGGGCTTGGGTTCCAACTTAGGCTCCGGTTTTGGCTCCGGTTTCGGTTCGGGCTTAGGCTCTGGCTTAGGCTCGGGCTTGGGTTCCAACTTAGGCTCCGGTTTTGGCTCCGGTTTCGGTTCAGGCTTAGGCTCTGGCTTGGGTTCAGGCTTCACTTTGAAATCTGCTGCACTCATTTTCTTGAAGGGCCTGGGCGCCCGTCTGTTAGAACCTACTGGCTCTTCCTCAGGCGGCGCGGCTGCGTCTGCGTCCGGCTCTTTGTTGTCCGCTTCTGCAGCTGAAACTTGCCCATCCATCCCCTGATCCTCGGTCGTTTCGATCTCGGACCCATCTTTGTGTTGGTCTGAGTCGCCTGCGAAGGCATCCTCATTCCCCAACTGGTCATTAGTTTCATCTGGCATATTACCGTATATAATATGGTTGGAAAATAATATAATACCTCCCCTCAGAAATGCTCATCGAACATATCCGTGTATACTGAGGACATCACGCCGCCTATCAGTCCGCACAGCATATCGTCCATGAAGGGACCCAGTTCCGAGATGATGCCCGGCTTGTGCCTGTCGAAACGATGGAATTCGAATACCCCTCTTGTCCCCGCGATGTACTGAGCTATCTGCATCCCCATTATCTCATCGGCGATCAGATGCGTAGGATCTTTGGCGAACATCCCTCTCGGCATGGCGCAGATGCAATCCTTGTTCCCCAGGTCCTCCAGGGCTATCGCGCCTTGTATGAGGGACGATACGTTGATGTCCTTTGACAGGATCTCCAGCTTTGCAAAGAATCTCCTTTGCAGTTCCTCGGTGTCCCACTCCGGATTCGGGATGTATATCTCGAGCGCGGCCTTCCACATAAGATCCTTCGTCACCCCTTTGCCCTTAAGGACATCCAGGAATGTTCCCATATGGGGGAAATCACCTCTTTTCACAAGGTTGCTTATGACCGCCGCCTTCACCGACCTTGCCATCGATATGCCCAGCGGAACCCCTGTGCCGGCGTTCGTCTCCCTGCCGTCCCCGATAGGGGACACGATCGCTATCGCATCCGATGTGGTCCCGGTCTCCCTGTACCCCAGTATGCTCATCGCTGCGGATTTGGCCTCTATCATCGGCATCATGATGTTCACCTTCGCGGCGTCGGTCAGAGGTACGGGCGATATCCCTATGATGTTGATCGTTCCTCCCACCAGCATCCTGTATCTTTCCATGGATATCCTGAATCTCTCCTCCCAATTCTCCAGCAGTTCGCCCGCGACCACATGGTTGCTCAATCCCGCCGTTACAGCGGCAAATGTCTCCATCCCTTCGTAATCGGTCTTTATTGCGGAGAACACGTACTTTACCTCTGCCGCCGTCATGAATCCCACGGCGTGGTCCGGTATCCCGTGTTTGGCCATTATGACCTCTATGTCGCGGACGGGATCGTCCGTCATATAATGATGAGGGACCTGAGCTACGAAGAGTGTGTCCGTGACCGTATGTCCGCTGTTCTTTACCGCGCTGCTCAGTACTTCCATCTCCTCGCTCAAATAGACCACGGCTGTGGCCATCTCTCCGTCCTCAAGCACCTTCACATCCTTCACATATTTCATAACATCATCTCCAGAAGACCAAATATCGCGTCTTCGACCAACACCTGTACATACATACCCAGAAGAACAAAGACTGGGAGCGTTATCAATAAAATGAACAATGCAGACGTGCGCTCGACCAGTTTATAGCATCTGGTCACGTCGTCCACCGACGGCAGATCCCCGCTCCCCATCACATAGACATCCTTCTTCTCCATCGATATCCCCATCGCGTGCGCCACCGCGGTCATGGGCCATCCGCTGTTCGGGCTGGGGGTCTTCGAGTGCTCCTCCTTTGCCGCCTTGAACACTCCTCTGTACTCGTATCCGAAGATCCAAGCCGTCAACGCAACGAAAGCGGGAGATATTCGGGACGTGAGATATCCGAGAACATCATCGAACTTGGCGGCGAAGAACCCCAGCTTTCCGTATCTGTCATTCAGATACCCCCACATGGCGTCCATCAGGTTCGCGCATCTGAACATCATCGCCCCCGTCAGCCCGAGGAGCCCGAAATAGAATGCGGGCGATATTACGCTGTCGACCAGGTTCTCCGAGATCGTCTCGCAGCACGAGGATGTTATATGTTTTTCGTCAAGCTCGCTCGTATCCCTGCTGACGATCATCTGCACCTTTTCCCTGGCAGACTGAATGTCCCCTTCCCTGAGGTCGTTCTGTATCGGGATGCAGTGGCGGCGGAACGAGTACACGGCGAATGTCATCTTGAACATGAATGCGATGACGATCATCCAAACGATCTCTCCAAGCGTCACTGTGATGCCTGCGATATCCCACATATATCCGTCAAGACCGTTGCGGATCAGGCTGCATATTATCATCATTATCAACCAAAAAACAAAGAAGACCAACATGTACGAGAGAGCGCCCATCACCTTCGTCCGCGTTGAGGATCTGTTCTTTATCTTCCTGTCCAGAAATCCAACCACATTGCCTATCCATCTGAGAAGGTGGTACCTGTTGGGAAGCTCCCCGACGGTCCTGTCGATGAGCAGCGCAACGATCACGACAAAGACCGCGGCCATCCACAGTTCCATGATATCACTCCGAACGTTTCATCGAATTCTCGACGGCCCTTACGAACATATCATTGCGCTCTCTGTCCTTCACGCTGAACCTCACGAAGTGGCCGAACCTTTCGCCGAATGACGCACAGTCCCTTACCATTATCTTTTCTTTCAGCATGAGTTTCTGGAAGTCCGAGCCTTTCATTCCCAATGGTCTCAAAGAACAGAAATAGAAGAAAGAGTCGGAGACCTTCCCCGCGGGGAATCCGATCCCGTTCAGGTCGGAATTCATTTTCACCGATTCCTTGGCCATGATCTCGGCCGCTCTCTTCACATATCCCAAGTGATCGGACATCAGTATCCTTGCCACGTTCTGCTCTATCTGACCGATGTTCCAGGTCATCCTTATCTTGTCCATCTCTTCTATCAGCGGCGCCGATGCCGCGCCGTACCCTACCCTTATCCCGGGTATCGCGAAGGATTTCGTCAGGGAACCCGCCACCACCAGATTATCGTATTTGTTCACGCACCCTATGCATGAGATATCCTCATGCCCGGGCACGAGTTCCAAGAGGGTCTCGTCGAGGAACACCAGAACGCCTTCGTCCCCGCATTCCTTAACGATATCCAATATCTTCTTCTTCGGCTCGATCCTTCCTGTGGGGTTGTTGGGGTTGCAGATGTACAGCGCCTTTGCCCCGCTCTTCACTGCGGCGGAGATGCTCTCCGTGTTAATCCTGAAATCTTCTTCTTCGGACAGTTCGTTATAGATCATTTCCGCGCCGACCAGTCTGCACTGTTGGGAATACTCCGCAAAGGACGGTCTGTTGATTACCACCCTGTCGCCTCTTTCCAAGAACGCATTCGGGAAGTTCCTTATTATCTCGGATGATCCGGCTCCTGCCGTGATGTTCTCTTCTTTCAGTGAGAATATTTTTGAAAGGGCCGATTTCAGTTCCGTACAATTATCATCGGGATAATGGCCGATGTCGTCCATTGCGGTCGCGATTATCTCTGGAAGGAATTCCGGAGGCCCGAACGGATTCAGATTATGGCTGTAATCCTCGATCCCCCCTGTCTTCCATGCCTGTCCCCCGTGGACGGTCTTGGGGACCTCCGCCAGGGCCTTTCTTCCGAACCTCATCAGATCATCGCCTTATCGTGGTTGGATTATTAATCCTATGCTGTGTTATGCCGAGGACAATATAATTTTCTTTGGTCTGTCCTTATCCTTTTTTGTGGTCTTGCATCCGCTAGGATACTGTTAGATCTGCGAGAACACTTCTCCGATACTGTCACGTATGACGAGCGAAGCGCTGCGCTCGCATGACAATTCGGACCTGTTGATCAGGACCAGTTTGCTTCCGCGGTAATACTGCAGCAGTCCGGCTGCGGGATAGACGTTAAGCGATGTGCCGCCCACTATCAGGACATCAGCGTTCTTTATCGCAAGGACGGCGCCTTCCAGTACCTCTTGGTCAAGGGGTTCCTCGTACAGGACCACATCGGGTTTGATCACCCCTCCGCAGCCGCAGCGCGGTATGCCTTCGCTTTCGAGAATGCGTTCCACGGGATGGGGCGCTCCGCACTCGGTGCAGAAGTTGCGGTGGACCGAACCGTGAAGCTCATAGACGCACCTGCTTCCGGCCATCCTGTGCAGGCTGTCGATATTTTGGGTCACTACCGCCTTCACCCTGCCTTGCGATTCCAGCTCCGCCAGCTTGATATGGGCGGCGTTGGGTTCAGCGTCTGGGTATACCATCTTATCGCGGTAGAACCGATAGAATTCTGAGGTGTTGTCCATGAAGAAACTGTGTGATAGAATGGTCTCCGGAGGGTAAGCGTACTTTTGGTTGTACAGCCCGGAGGTGCTTCTGAAATCGGGAATCCCGCTTTCCGTGGACACTCCCGCTCCGCCGAAAAAGACAATATTGTCTGAATCGTTGATGATCTTTCTTAATGTCTCAATCTGGCTGTCCATTCTCCATCCCCTATTGGTTTTAATCCGGCCAGACACTGAAATCTTGGATCTTCTTCCCTCATTTCAGAGCTGGTACACACCAGAGTACTTTTTGGGAAGAACGTACAACTCTCCGTCCTTGTCCAGACCAACCGATGCGCTTACTTCATACACTTCCTGCAGAAGTTCTTCCGTTATCACT
Source organism: Methanomassiliicoccaceae archaeon (assembly GCA_009778575.1). Lineage (GTDB taxonomy): Archaea > Thermoplasmatota > Thermoplasmata > Methanomassiliicoccales > Methanomethylophilaceae > Methanoplasma. The sequence goes on along the minus strand of WRJJ01000010.1, from coordinate 762 downwards.
TCTTTCGGATCCCCGATCGCATATATTTCGCCCTTTTTCATTATGATGCACAATTCGCAGTACCTTGCCATGAGAGAAATATCATGCTCCGCAACCAGTACGGACATGTCCTTCTCGACCATCGCCGTAAGATACTCCATCACCTCCAGCTTGTACTTCATATCAAGATGCGATGTCGGTTCATCCACCAGCATCAGCCTCGGCTCTTGGACATAGGCCTTTGCTATGAGGACGCGCTGCCTCTCTCCGGAGGATAACATATTCAGAGGCCTGTCCTTCAGGTGGAAGATACCGAACTTTTTCATCGTTTCTTCAACAAGCGTTTCATCCTCGTCTGTCTCCCACCAAATGTTGCTCAGATATGGGTAGCGTCCGAGCATCACTGTCTCGAACACTGTAAGGCCGAAGCTTGCCCTCAATTCGGCGGGTACGTTGGATACTTTTCTCGCGATCTCCGCCGGGGTCTTGCCCAGAACGGACTCTCCGTCTATCAGCACATCTCCCGAAGATATGTCGTGCATGCGGTTGATGCACCTCATCATTGATGTCTTGCCGCATCCGTTCGGCCCTATCAATCCGACAAGCTTACCCGAACCGATCTTGTATGAAACATCCTTCACCGCTTGGAATTCGTTCTCATAGATCTTATTCAATCCCTTAAGCTCCAAGAGGGGCGGTTCATCCTTCATACATCTTCCCCCTTCTGATCAAAAGATATGCGAACACAGGAACACCGATCATTGTGGTTATGGCCCCTACAGG
>WRJJ01000009.1 GCA_009778575.1 Methanomassiliicoccaceae archaeon | reverse complement strand
CCTCTTCTGGTCCCTTCTTTTGCGGCAACGTCCGCGGTGGCCATGGTGTTCCTCACGTCTGCCACCACCGCATAAACTATATCGCCGGTCTTCAGGATGTTGGGGGGATTGGGGGAGATCACCCTCGCGACGCACTCGTCGTCATCCAGCTCCAGTATGCCTATCTGGGATGCGTATATCTTTCCGTCACTCGCAAACGTCCCGTCGGAGGCCAGATACTCTTCCTCCACGGCGACCTCGTCTCCCGGGAATACCTCAATGATCTCTTTCATTTCTTCACCTTATGTTGACGACCACAATGTCAACGCTGTGCTTCTCTTTACTGTGGAACGTGAATGTATTAGGGATGTCGTACTTATACATTTTATTGTAGACGATCTCTCGGTCATTCTTTTTTACGAACTCTTTTACAAAGTCAAGCGTCTCCGCCATATGGAATGAATAGATGCAGTCGGAGGACCCCATCGCCTTTTTCAGAAAATCTCTGTCGGCCCGCCTGTTCTGACAGCCGAACGGCGGATTCATGACGACCGTGTCCGCCCCTTCCGAAACATCGCCGATGTCCGATAAAAGGAAAGATATGTCCGCACCCGCAGATTCCGCATGGGCGGCCGCAAGATCGATGGCCTTCTTCGACACATCATACCCCACCACGGAACCCGCGCCGAGCATCCAGGAACCGAAAGAGAGCATACCGGTACCGCATCCCAGGTCCATCACCTTGAGGCCTTTGATATCTCCGTTGGCATAGGCGTTGAAAAGGACATCCGCGGCGATGGACGCAGGCGTAAGGTATTGTTCGAGGAATGGATCGGGATCCTCGAACCTCGGCACTTTCTCCAGTTCTATCTCAAGGTCCTTCTTTTTCATCCTATACCTCTTGTATTCTGTGCAAGCTCCGGCAAAAAATGGTTCTCCTTCCGTTCCCATCCTTTCTCATGACAAAGTATCGTCGCACTCAAGTATTAATTAATCTCTGAGACAACCGATCGGCACAACAAAAACGCCATCTTTGTCTTCGTATGCATACTCGGCTGCAGTGAGGACCATTAGAAAAGAGGGAGGGCTCATGCGATCCGAGTCCACGGAATCCCTTAATTTTTTGAGATTATTGATGCCTTTCTCTATCTCCTTGGATCCAAGTTTAACTTCTACTGCACCCCATCGGCCATCTCTAAAATGCACAACGGCATCTGCTTCCAGACCATAACTGTCGCGGTAGTGAAAAACTTCTCCATCCAGGACCTGGGAATAAACTCTAAGGTCCCTGACGCATAATGACTCAAAGAGAAGCCCGAATGTGTTAAAGTCTTCCAATAAGGCCCGGGGGGATATTCGCATCACGGCCGTCGCCAGAGAAGGGTCCACAAAGTGTCTTTTAGGAGCCTCCCTGACAGCAGTCTTTGAACGCAATGACGGATTCCATGCAGGAACATCCTCCACAACGAACATACGCCTCAGTGCGCCTATGTATGATGACACTGTCTTTTCTGAGATCTTGTCATCGTCACCCATCATATCTTTTCTTATTGTTGACATATTGGCAGGGGTGGAGATGTTTCTCGACAAGGATCTCAGAAGCTGACGGGTTGTAACCGGTGACCTCTGCACCCCGTCCACCTTTGATATGTCAGTGTTGACAATGGACTCCACATAATCCTGCACCATCCGCATGGAAGCTTTTTCACTCATGCCCATTAAAGCAGGCCACCCGCCTCTTACCAGTGCTGACGATAGATCTCTGATCGTGAGGTCGGAATGGCCGCTTATCTTCTGTCCGCGGTCCAGTAGGTCCCGCATTGAAACAGAGCCGTTCGATTCCATCGATTCAAACAGGCTCATGGGCCTCATGATCATCCTGGAGATTCTTCCCGCACCCGAGTGGCGATACTGATCATCATCAGGGGCCGAAGAGCCGGTAATGATGAATTGTCCCGGCTCCCCCCGTTCGTCAACTTCGTACTTAATGGCATTCCATACTTCTTTTGCCACCTGCCACTCATCAATGAGGCGCGGTGTGGCGCCTTCGAGCAGTACAGAGGGCTCTGTATCCATTATTTTTTGGTAAGATGTGGCATTTTTCGAATCCTGTAAAGACACAACGCTTGCCGCTTTTTCTTTTGCTGTGCGCGTCTTTCCGCACCACTTTACTCCTTCTATGAGAACAGCACCCGCGTATTCTAGCCTTTCGTCTAGATATGAATCTGCCAGCCTGGGCATATAGGGAACAGCCATATGTTCCAGTATGTCTTTTCACATATTAGTTAGTTCCTGTTTTGTAGGGTTTTCATTCCCTGTTTTGTAGGGTTTTCATTCCCTGTTTTGTAGGGTTTTCATTCCCTGTTTTGTAGGGTTTTCATTCCCTGTTTTGTAGGAACGTTTTCATCGTCAAGGAACTTCACTCTACATTAGTTTTGAATCTCTTGCTTATGTTCACATAAACAAGCATCACAAGCACCGCTGCAATAAAGACCACAATGAACACGAAGAATATGAGCATCAGAAATGTGACAAAAGACAGCAGGATCAAGAATATCCCCATGAAGGATGTGACCTCTTTCATGTTGTACCGAGAACGCTCCTCTTCTGTCATCGTGTTGAATCCAGCAAGCAGCACTGCCCCTCCAAGGTAAACAACCAGGCCGAGCGACATAAGGAGCAACGAGAAAAGCAGGGACATCCACAGCATTGAATCCGAGTGGGAGTCGCGCAACAGGCAGAACAGGATGGCCGTTATGCCTGCCCACAGCAGGCTCAGGACAAGGGCGTCTCTCCATCGTTCTTTGATCAGCATACAGCAGAATCTCTATTTTTGTTAATAAAAATGCGCTGAAAAATGTATATTCGGTGAACGAGACGAACCGCATAGGTCAGCGGAGTGTCCGCTTTGTGTCTGGATCTTCAGGCAATTTGTGGAAACACGCCCATCATTTCTTTACTACAGTCAGATGAACATCCGCAGGCTGTTTTTTATGATGACAAAGACTTAAATCCTTGAAAAAATTTAAGAGTGACCAATCATAGATGGCCTATGAAAAGATGATAACATGTCAATAGAAAACTCCAAATCAACTACAGGCACAGCGATCCGCGTCAAGGACCCCTGTCCGATAAACGGGATGTGCCCTGTGTGCATAGAGGATTGCAACGTTCTCTGCGAGGTCGGAAAAGGCGCGCTCAGGGGGAGAGAGGTACTTTATCCCAGCCCCGAACACTTCGGAAAGTCCACCGCCGCTTCCAACAAGGATTATTTCCTTGACTGGTCCCACTTCCAGATAATGGCGGAACTCATCGGCGCGAAAGGGATCGAACCAAACCCGGATGTGGCGTTCTTTGAGAATGTGGACATCAAGACGGTCGTGGGAACGAGGGGGAAGAACCCGATAAAGATGAAACTTCCTGTGCACATCGCCGGTCTCGGATCGACAGCCGTCGCCAAGAACAACTGGAGGGAACTGGCGGGCGGTTCGGCCCTGGCGGGCGTTTGCGAAGTGATCGGAGAGAATGTCTGCGGAATGGACTCGGAATCCGTATACTCCAACGGAAAGGTGCAATCCTCGCCGGACCTGGCCTTCAGAGTGAGATCCTATACGGACCACTGGGACGGAGAGAACGGGCGCATCGTCCTCCAGACGAACGTCGAGGATACACGCGGCGGCGTTGACGATTACGGTCTGTCTAAACTGAACGTAGAGGTCATTGAGAGGAAATGGGGGCAGGGGGCGAAGGCCATCGGCGGAGAGGTAAGGCTCACCACCCTTGAAAGGGCGCTGGAGCTCAAATCCCGCGGATACATCGTCATGCCGGACCCGGAGGACTCCGAGGTGCAGGCCGCTTTCAAGAGCGGGGTCTTCAAGACCTTCGAGAGGCACAGCCGCGTCGGGTTCCCGGACGAACGTTCTTTCCTTGAGGACATCGACAAATTGAGGCAGAAAGGGGCCAAGAACGTTTTCCTGAAAACGGGTGCGTACAAGCCGGAAGTGGTGGCGTTCACGATGAGGTGCGCTTCAGAGGCGAAGATAGATCTCCTCACATTCGATGCGGCGGGCGGAGGAACGGGAATGTCCCCGGTCAGCCACATGAACGAGCTCAGCTCCCCCGGGATATGGCTGTTCAGCCAGGTGATGACCTGCGCAAAGGAACTCAAAAAACAGGGAAGATTCGTCCCGGACCTTTCATTCGCAGGCGGCTTCATAAACGAGACCCAGATGTACAAAGCATTTGCATTGTCGGATCTGGGAGAGGGGCCGATCGTCAAGTCTGTGGCGATGTGCAGAGGGCCGATAACCGCCGCGGTCAAAGGAAAGCATTTTGCGGAGCTTGCCGCTAAGAATCAGCTTCCCGCTTCATTCACCGAACAGTACGGGAGCGACCCCAACAAGTTCTTCATCGGTGCGGTGGGGCTGCAGGAGAAGTTCCCCGGCAAGAAGATAGGAAGCGACATCCCGTGGGGAGCGGTCAGCCTGTACACGTACTTCCATGAAAGGCTGGGAGAAGGTCTCAAACAGCTCATGGCGGGTACCCGCAAATTCAAGCTCCAATGCATTGAGGGCGAGGATATCGTCGCTCTGTCCGAGTACGCGAGCAAGGTCTCCGGCGTAGAGACCTTGGACGCAAGGGCAGACAGAGTGATGAAAGCGCTTCTCTGAAACTTCAAAAGGGCCTCACGGCCCGTCAGTTCTTTTTTTTAGATCACTGTCGATCCATTCAAAGCAGGCCCTTCTTTCACAGCAGACCGTCAACGGATACCGGACAACGGTAGCCTCAAAAAAGGAGAATTTATCTAACACAATCCCCTTTCAAAAGTGTACCCCCGAAAGTGTGAGGTGCCTCTTGGAAGGAGGGCATACAGTTGGTCAAGATCAATAGGGCTATAATCAGCGTTTCCGATAAGAACGGAGTATTGGATTTCTCGAAAGAACTTACTCAAATGGGTGTTGAGATAATATCTACTGGAGGCACGTACAGGCTCCTCAAGGACAATGGGATACCTGTGAAAGAGGTATCCGAAGTGACAGGATTCCCGGAGATGCTGGACGGGCGCGTGAAGACCCTTCACCCCATGCTGCACGGCGGGATCCTGGCAAGAAGGGACATCCCGGAACACATGACCGCCATCAACGAGAAGGGAATAATGCCGGTGGACATGGTCGTCGTGAACCTCTATCCGTTCAAAGAGACCGTCCTCAAAAAAGGGGCGGAGTTCGAAGATATCGTAGAGAACATCGACATCGGCGGCCCGAGCATGATAAGGGCGGCGGCGAAGAATTACAGGTCTGTGGCGGTCGTCACGGACCCCGGCCAATATCCTGTCGTAATGGAAGAACTGCGCTCCAAAGGGGAGATACCCGGCAACGTGCTTGAGAAACTCATGCTCGAGGCATTCATTGCCACCGCGGAATATGATTCTATGATCTCCTCATACATGTTCGATAAGTTCGGCGAAGGATTCCCCGCTTCGTTCCCGATACCGTCCGAGAAGGTCGAGGACCTCAGGTACGGAGAGAATCCCAATCAGAAAGCGGCCTTTTACAGAGCGCCGTTCGCCAAAGGCACCACTGTGGCCAAGTCCGAACAGATCCACGGCAAAGAGCTGTCCTACAACAACATTCTGGATCTGGACAAGGCCCTCGATATCGCAATGGATTTCGAAAAGCCTACAGCGGTCGTTATGAAACATACGAACCCCTGCGGTCTCGCTTCAGACAATGATATTTTTGACGCATTCAAGACCGCGTACAATGTGGACCCCTTGTCGGCATTCGGCTGCGTGATATGCCTCAACCGTGATTGCGACATGAGGATAGCGGAGATGATATCCCAGTACTTCGTGGAAGCAGTGATATGCCCCGACTATGGGCCGGGGGTGTTCGACCTTTTGTCAAAGAAAAAGAACATCCGCCTTCTGAGAACGAACTCCCCCATAGCGCCGTCCGAAAGGCACAGGGAGTTCAAGATGAAGAAAGTGCAGGGAGGGATCCTTGTGCAGACAGATGAGGACGTGATCATCGATCCGAAGGACCTTAAGGTCGTCACGGACCGCAGGCCCACCCCGGACGAGGTCTCGGCTCTGCTGTTCGCTTGGAAGCTTGCCAAACATGTGACGTCAAACGCGGTCGTGTTCGTCAAAGGGGAAAGGGCGATCGGTGTCGGCGCGGGGCAGATGAGCCGCGTGGACTCCGCGAAGATCGCCGCCATGAAGGCGAACGAGCCGACGGAAGGCTCGGTAATGGCCTCCGATGCGTTCTTCCCCTTCAGGGACGGAGTGGACGAGGCCGCCAAGGCCGGTGTGACCGCCATAATACAGCCGGGTGGGAGCATAAGGGATCAAGAAGTGATAGATGCGGCGAACGAGCATGGAATGGCTATGGTGTTCACGGGGTGCAGGGTATTCAGGCACTGATCAGTCTTCTATGAGGTCATCGGGGAGTATCGGCCTGCCCTGCGCCTTCTTTTTCATATGCCCGGCGGGCCCTCCTCTCTCTTCCCGTGCTTTATCTATGCATTCGGGGTCTTCGCATACGAACGCCGCAAAGACAAAGTTGGTGCTTGTCTTCCCGCAGAATTGGCACTTGTAATCGTTGAAATCAATTGCCATGCTGGCCCCTATCGCCTTATTCGGATTAAATTTTATCCTTTTGCCGAGTCCGGGAGACCATTATCCAAGGAAAGTAATGTTAAAACTTTAGATGCATAGATTATATAAGGGGAATGGTGCCTACGTATTTCTCATGTGAAGCAGGACCTGCTTCTCAGAAGGTTCGTGTTCCACTCATTGCAAAAATCCGCAATAAGGGGAGGAGCACTCACAAAATAAAAAAGGAGCAATAAAAATGCAGAAAAAAAGCAAGAGTATGATTCTGGTGCCATTGGGCGTCATGATGGCCCTTACCTCTCTCGCGGTGGTACTCCCCGCGGCATTCTCAGAAGGTGCGGCCCTCTCTGCGGCAGGCATCGCCGCTACCAATGGTGAAGTTAACATTCTTATTTTCGTTCTTATGGCCGTCATAGTGATAGTGATATCGCTTCTCTGGTGGTTATTCGCACGCAGGAAAAAGAAGAAGTGAAAGTATCGGAAGGTTGCGAACCTTTCGGACACAAATTAAACTCCAAGCCGGCATCAGAAGCCGGTCGACTTTTTTATTATTGTTTTCGATCCCGCATCTTATTCGGATCTTGGCGCAATATCCAGGGAGAAGTGGATCGCTCTTGATGAGTGGGTAAGGGAGCCCAGCGAGACGATGTCCGCGCACCCCGCATAACCTATGACATTTTCCTTGGTAATGTTGCCGGAGGCCTCGATGAGCACATCTGTATTGACGGCCTTGGCCCTTTCTCTCAATTCCTTTGTGTCGCGCGGGGACATATGGTCCGCCATGATGATGTCAGCCCCCATCTTCGCCGCAAGTATGCCGTCACCGATATTCGTGACCTCTATCTCCACCGCCATCCCCTCAGGCACGTCCTGTATGTGGTCCAAAGCATTCCCGACACCGCCGCAGGCAAGGATATGGTTATCTTTCACCAGTACCATGTCATAAAGCCCGTTTCTGTGAGGCCACCCTCCTCCGAGGGCGATCGCCTTCTTCTCAAAGGATCTGAATCCCGGGGTGGTCTTCCGCGTCCCGGCTATCTTCAGATCCGGATCCTTCTCACTTACTTTTCTTACAATGGAATCCGTCTCCGTCGCAATGCCACTCATCCTCATCAGGAAGTTCAGGGCGACCCTCTCTCCGGTAAGTATCCCCCGGAGGGGGCCTTCAAGGATCATTATTTTTTCACCCGCGCGCACTTTTTCTCCGTCTGCGGCCAATTGCTCCGAGGATACGCCCAGCAATCCAAAGATCTCCGCCGCCTCCGCCGACCCGGCGACGACCGCGTCCTCCTCGCATATGACGCACGCTTTCCCACGGACATCAGGGACGAAGATATCGGTGGTTATGTCCCCCGGTCCTATGTCCTCATCAAGGAACGGCCGGAGGTCCATCTTACACATCCAACTCGAATTCCTTCCCCAATTCGGGGAGGATGACGTTGTAATCCTGAAGGTCTTCAAGGAAGAGTTCTCTTGTTTCCGAGTGCATGATGACGATGTTCTCGGGATCGCACTTCTTGGCGAACTCAACGAGCTCATCGTGACCGGCATGGGCCGAGAAATCATATTTTTGGACCTCGCACTCCACCTTTACCATCACTCCGTCCAGGACCATGCTGCCTGTTTCCGTCAGAAGCCTTCCGTTGGTGTCCTCAGCCTGGTAGCCGACAAGCAGGATGGCGTTCTTGGGGTTGTCCCTGAATAACCTGAGGTATTCCAGGACGGGGCCTCCGTCAAGCATACCTCCGGTCGTGACGATTATCTGACCTTTTGCAGCATGCTTCCTTGCGCCGGAGTTCCGCACTTCCCTGAATGTCCTTCTCGCTGCGCGCATGGTACGGGGGTCCCTCAGGTACTCGGGATAGTTCAGGAAGAGGTTCGTGACGGATCTCCCCATGCCGTCTACCCACATTTCGTATCCGAGATCCTTCAGGATGATCATGATCTCCTGCGTCCTGCCTACCGCGAAGCACGGCACGATGACGGTCCCTCCGCGATCGATCACTTCGTCGATCTTTGAGATGAACGCCTCTATCGTCTCGCTCCTTGAGGGGTGGTTCCTGCCGCCGTATGTCCCCTCTATTATCAGGTTCTTGCATTTTACGGGCCTCGCTCCCAGGACCAATTTCTGGTTATCGGTGTGCAGGTCCCCGGTGTAAAGCGTGCTGTGATCGTATTTGAACTCGAACATGGCCGCCCCGGGGATGTGGCCCGCGGAATGGAGGGTGACGTCCGTGCCTCCCAACTCTATGGTGTCTTTGAATGTGAATGGAACTATGAGGTCCATCGTTTTTTCTATGTCATCCGTCGTATAGGGTTTATCGTATCCTTCCGAATCGGCGATCTTCAGGCTGTCATAGAGCATGATCTCGGTTATCTCCGCCGAGAGCGGGGTGGTGAACACTTCGCAGTTGTCCCTTCCGCATATGGCGGGAACCATGCCGCAGTGGTCCAAATGGCAGTGTGTCAGGAACAGGTGGTCGATCCTGGGCGGCACAATTGGGTATTCGGGAGGTTTGGTGGGACTCATTCCGTATTCGACAAGCATGGTCTTGTCATCGCCCTCGATGGTCATGCCCATGCGGCCGACCGTGTCCGCACCTCCGAGGAATCTAAATCTCATTATCATTGTTGGTTGCTCTCCTTGTTTTTTGGATGCCTTCATCGAAGGACTTGTGTGAAAAGAGGCTGCTACCGCAGCACTCTTTGACTGTGAGTAGTGAATGTCATCGTTTCGATGACTTTTTTTGCATTGCTAAGGTAGTTGCTATGCCTATATTTAGTTTCCTAAATGTGGGTATGTTAAAAAGAAAAAACGTTCTTCCTGATGCGAAACTACTAAAATGAGTATGCTGGTTCTGTAGACATGGCAACAGCTTTGAAGGATGAGAAAATCATAGGTGGGATGGGCATAGCTGCCGTCATAGTGTTCATTGTAGCATTGTTCATCGCGATATTTTTGAAAGACGGGTTCGCTCTGGGAAATGATCCCCTGAGCAGCCTGTTCGGGGAAGACGCTTTCGTCTTCGGATGCATGGTGGCAGGCGCTTTCGGAGCGCTATTCGGCCTGCTGATAACATACAAAAAGCCGGATTCGAAGGTTTTCATAGGCGTTATACGCGGCGTCCTCATGATCCTGTCGGGCGTAGCGCTCGTGGGAATAGGATTGACGAACGGGGAATCCTGGGTCGTCTATTTGTTCATAGTGCTGATAATCCTGTCGGCCGCCTCCGATATGTTCTATAATTGGGTCGTGGACCAGAAGATACTCATGGTGATCTCACTTATACTGACACTCTTCATAGCGGTCACAGGCATATTGAGTCAGACCAGCGACAACAACATCCTCGGATTTGCGTTTGCGATATTCGTAATGCTCTGGGTGGTGCTGATAGCGGCGATGCGGTTCGCCCCGGTCGAACAGGCGGCGCCGGAAACCAAGAAAAAAGATAAAAAGGCCAAAGAGGCCGAGGCGAAGAGAAAGAACGCACCGGCCCCGAGACCGTATCCGGCCAAAAAGGAGGAGCCGCCCAAAGAGAAGAAGCCGGCCACTCAGAAGCCGGTCTACCAAGAGAAACCGGTTCCTGCAGAGCCTAAAAAAGAAGAGCCCAAGCCGGCAGAGGTCAAAAAGGAAGAACCTAAGCCGGAGCCAAAACCGGTGGAGCCCGCGGTCAAGGAAGAGCAGCCCAAACCAAGAGAGGAACTGCCCAAACCAAAGGAAGAGCAGCCCAAACCAAAGGAAGAGTTGCCCAAGCTCAAAGTGATGAGTTCCAGGGATGCGGCGGCGGCAAGGGATGCCCGAAAGAAAGAGGAACCCGAGCCCATACCGGAGCCTGAACCTGAACCAGAACCTGAACCTGAACCCGAGCCCGTACAGGAACCTGTGCCGGAACCCCAGACCGAGGTCATTCCGGAGGCTGTTCCCGAGGAAGAGGCCGAGGAGGCCGAGAGTGAAGAGTGGGCCGGAGATGAATACGACGAATCCTTCGAGATCGCCGAGGACACACCGGACGCACTGCTGAGAAGGGCCACCTGGAACAAGGGCCTCAGATGCAGAAGGGACTATGGCGAATACCAGGTCCCGATCGCATTCGTCAAGGCCAAGGTCGCGGTCTTTGTAGATACCGAAACGGGGGACACCTCCTCCGAAGGGGATCTCAGGGCAGAAGGATGGACCGTGCTCCGCTATCGGGAGGCGGACATCACCGACGGAAAGGAACAGGCTGAGGAGATCAACAGGGCCGTGAAAGAGAACCTAAAGGCGGAGCGCGCTGCAAAAAAGAAGAAAGGTTCCAAAAAGTAAACGGTCAAACCTCTTAAAACTCCCTTTAACCCCCTCTTTTTTTACACATATTTTTAAATGCCGATGCTGTTGACAGAATGGGATGCAATATGGATGGGAATACCCTTCGCCAATCATTGGTAAAGGTCTTTGACATAGACAACGACGTCTACAGCGCCAGAATGGCCACCGTATTCTGCCTGGGGCTTTCCGCCCTTCTTTGGTGGATACCGGTGTTCGGCCCGGCGGTCGCCGGCTATGTCTGCGGCAGAAAGACGGGGTCGATGGCAAAAGGCATAGTTTGTTCCATGGTCTCCGGTGCGATCCTGCTTCTTTTGGTAATGGGGCTTTCCGCACTCGTTCTCGGCCACGGAGGCTATCCCGGGGTTCCGGCAAACGAGGCCGCGGCCTCTCTGAATGGGATCGTGGGCGCCACGGCCGCTTATCTGCAGACGTTCTTCGTAGAGGGGACCGCCGATTTGAACTTAATGAGCTTGGGAGTGGTCACGGTATTCGGCGGGGTAGGAGGAATGCTGTCAAGACAGGTGCGCAAAGAAACGGCGCATCTGATCGCCATGGGAGCTACGGAAGGCACTTCCAGACCGACCGCTAGATCTGTCCGGCTGTACGGTGCGAACAAGGAGATGGGATTCCATTCTTTCGAGGACTGCATCGCGGCGCAAAGGATGGCGACGAACGAGAATAAGGATTCGGGCGCCGCACCTAAGGAAGCCAGAGAAGAAAGGGCAAAGGATAAGCCCGTCGCGACCACAGTCCAAACGGTCACCACCACTGTGTCAGGCAACACCGCACCGACGCAGAGCAAAGGGTCCTGGGGCCCGTTCTCAGACATCTTGGACAGAGCTGACCGAAAAAAGGATGACAAGTGAATAACGGACACGCGCGCTAAAAATTTTAATATAGCTAGCTGTTGTCCTGTTAAGAGGTAAAGACTTGTTCTGTTCCACATGCGGTTCGATGATGTTCCCGAAAGACGGGGTATACACCTGCAATTCCTGCGGCCAAACTAAAGAGATAGGGGCCAAAGCGCAGGTATTCGTGACCGATTCTGAGGACAGGGAGACAACGGTGATCACCGAGAACATCGCGACCCTCCCCAAGACACGGACAACATGTCCAGAATGCAACAACTCCGAAGCGTACTTTGTGATAAGGCAGACGCGTGCAGCCGATGAGCCTGAAACAAGGATATACCGCTGCTGCAAATGCAACCACTCGTGGAGAGAATACTGAACCTCAGGATGGATGTTGGTGGGTAAATGTTCAAAGCAGAGATAAAATCGGAAACCCTCAAGGGACTGGTCAACATCATCTCGACCCTCATAGACGAGGTAAAGTTTACGATCACGCCCGAAGGAATGACACTGAGGGCGGTCGATCCTGCACACGTCGCCATGATCGAACTTAAAATAGGCGCGAAGGCCTTTGAATCATACTCAGCCAGCGCAACAGAGATAGGTTTGGATCTGGACAAGGTCAAGACGGTCCTTAAGCTGGCAGGGCAGGGCGACATCGTCGCCATGGAAGAGGACGAAAGCAAAGGAAGGTTCATCTTCAGGATAGGCAACATCACAAGGTCGATGAATCTGGTGGACACATCGAGCATGAATGACCCGAAGGTCCCGCAGCTGGCGCTTTCTGCGAACGCAGTGATGTCTGTGGACCAGCTCCTGAAAGGGATACGCGCGGCGGAATCCATATCGGATCATATTTCGCTCAAAGCGAGCCCGGAAGCGTTCGAATTGTCGTGCGAAGGCGACACCGACGATTCGAACCTGAAGCTCAAGGGCCCGGACCTCGAGAGCCTGGAAGTGCCGTCAGAGGTACAAAGCCTGTTCCCATTGGACTACTTCTCCAATCTTATAAAGGCGATACCGGCGGGAACGACGATAAGGGTCGAGCTGGACAGCGATTATCCGGTCAAACTGGTATTCGGTCTGGCCAACGGAGAGGCCGGTGTGGTATATTTCCTGGCACCGAGGATAGAGAACGATTAAGTCCGCTAGAGGCTGTCATGGAAGACTATACGCTGGATGAACTGGAGAGGAAGGCAAACCTTCTCAGACTGGATGTCATAGAGGCCACTTCGGCGGCAGGCTCGGGACATCCGGGAGGCTCTCTGTCATCGGCGGACCTTATGGCCGCACTGTATTTCAGGGCGATGAAACACGACCCTTCCGACCCGGCATGGGAGGAAAGGGACAGATTCATACTTTCGAAGGGGCACGTCGCGCCGATACTATATGCCGCTTTAGCGGAAACAGGATACTTCCCCAAAGAGGAATTGATGACCCTTAGGAAGATCGGCTCCAACCTGCAGGGGCATCCCGTCAAAGGAAAGGTGCCCGGGGTGGAGATGTCAACAGGCTCCTTGGGCCAAGGCCTGAGCATGGCATGCGGAATGGCATTGGCGGGAAAGCTTGATAAAAAAGATCACAGGATATTCTGTCTCCTCGGTGACGGGGAACTTCAGAGCGGACAGAACTGGGAGGCGGCGATGCTCGCCCACCACTACCGCCTGAACAATCTGATAGCGTTCGTTGACCGCAACCGCCTGCAGATAACCGGCAATACCGAATGCACAATGTCCCTGGACCCTCTTCCGGACAAGTGGAGGGCGTTCGGGTGGAATGTCATCATCATCGACGGCCACTCCATGATCCAGATATTGGAGGCTTGCGAGAAGGCCCGTGCATCGGAAACGAATCCGACGGTGGTGATCATGAACACCATAAAAGGTAAAGGCGTCTCTTTCATGGAGAACAATTACGAATTCCACGGAAAGGCCTGCAAAATGAATGAAAAAGAGCACGCGCTCGCAGAACTGGAGCAAACGATATGTCCGAAATGAGGCTCTCTCAGAGGAACTACTACGGAAAAGCGCTCGCGGAACTTGCGGCCAGAGATCCGAACGTAGTGGTGATCGATGCCGATCTGGCAGATTCCACGAAGACGTCTGAGTTCAGGAAGGTAGCTCCGGAGAGGTTCATAGAAGTGGGGATAGCGGAACAGAACATGATCGGCGTCGCATCCGGTCTGGCCGCTTCCGGGAAAACGGTCTTCGCGTCAACATTCGCGGTGTTCGCAAGCGGGAGATGCTGGGAACAGATAAGGCAGGCCGTCGCATACCCGAAAATGAACGTTAAGATCGTGGCGACCCACTGCGGGATAAGCGTCGGAGAGGACGGCGCATCCCATCAGGCGCTTGAGGACATAGCGATAATGAGGGCATTGCCCAATATGACGGTCATTTCCCCCGCGGACGCATATGAGGCGTACGCGGCGACGATCGCCATAGCGGAGTTCGACGGTCCGGTCTACATGAGGATGGGCCGTTCCGAGTCCCCCGTGGTGACCAGAGAATATACGGATTTCATAATCGGAAAAGCATCGGTCCTCAGAGAAGGGGAAGATGTAACGCTCATAGGTGCGGGCCAGATGGTCTCGTTCTGTTTGGAGGCGGCGGATGCCCTTCTCGAAGAAGGCATCGTTGCGGAGGTCATCAATATGCCGACGATAAAGCCCTTGGACAAGGGAACGCTGAGGATGTCCCTGATGAAAACGGGATGCTCGGTAACGGCGGAGGAGCACAGCATCATAGGCGGACTGGGCTCGGCGGTCGCCGACTTCCTTTCACGGGAGATGCCGATACCTCTTGAGATGATAGGCACGAAGGACACGTTCGGAGAATCGGGGGCCCCGGACCAGCTTTTCGTCAAATACGGGCTCACTTCGGAAGATATTGCGGAAGCCGCAAGAAGGGCCGTCGGAAGAAAAAAGGAGTTGAGAGAATGAAGATATTCGTTGACACGGCAAACCTTGACATGATAAGAGAGATAAACAGCTGGGGGATCCTCGACGGAGTGACCACGAACCCGAGCCTTATAGCCAAGGAGGGCACGGACACGCCGACAAGGGTCAGGGAAATAGCGGAGATAGTCGACGTTCCGATATCTGCGGAAGCGATGTCCCTCGACGCGCCCGGCATGATAAAAGAAGGCCGTGAGCTCGCCTCCATTCATGAGAACATCAATGTCAAACTTCCCATGTGCATCGAATCGCTGAAAGCGACGAAAGTGCTGTCTGGCGAAGGCATCGATGTTAACGTCACTTTGATATTCTCGCCGCAGCAGGCGCTTCTGGCGGCAAAGGCCGGCGCCAGGTACGTATCCCCGTTCGTGGGACGGCTGGACGATATCGGACTTTACGGGACAGAGATCTTGGGGCAGGTCGTCAGCGTGTTCTTCAATTACGGGTTCGACACGGAAGTGATAGCGGCAAGCATCAGGAACCCGGTCCATGTTCTGGACGCGGCATCAATGGGATGCGATATCGCCACCATACCGTACAACGTGCTGCAGCAGATGGTATCCCACCCCAAGACGGATGAGGGGATACAGAATTTCATCAAGGACTATGCAAAGTCCAAAAAATGATGTGGCACCATGCATGATGTGGCGGTGGTGGGCGGAGGACCCGCCGGGACCATCACAGCCGGGCTTTTGGCAAAGGACCATGATGTTGTTTTAATAGAGGAGCACGCCTCGTCAGGCCTGCCCATGCAGTGTGCCGGGCTGGTGACCCAGGAAGTGGTCGATATGTGCGGCGTAGAACCGGACATTCTGAGCAGGATCAGGGGCGCAGATGTGGTGTTCCCCCGCGGCGGAAGGTTCGAAGTAAGGGGCGAAGGCGTCAAGGTACTGCTCATTGACAGGGCAGACCTGGACAGGAAGCTCGCGGACAACGCAGCAGATAAGGGGGCAGAGATAAGGTACGGGACAAAATATTCCGGCCACAGGATCTCTGACAAAGGAGTGTCGATATCCGCCGGCGGCGGAGAGACCGCCTCCAGGCTGATCGTCGGAGCAGACGGGCAGAACTCAAAAGTAGCGGCCGCAATGGGAGGCAATCTCCCAAAGGAATACGTCTACGGCATCCAGGCCGACGTAAGGCGCAGGCCGGAACACGATGACGTGATGACCCTGAGGGTCGGGTCGGAGTATGCACCCGGATTCTTCAGCTGGGAGGTCCCATTCGGTGACATGATGCGAGTGGGTCTCTGCATGAACGCCGGGACCGGAGGCAGCCCGAACGATCATTTGAAAAGACTGCTCAAGACAATGGGCGTCGAAAAAGAGGATGTGGTCACGAAATACTCCGGGAAGATACCTCTCGGAGGAAGGCCCAAGACATACGGGGAAAGGACCCTCCTGATAGGGGATGCGGCGGGACAGGTCAAGCCCGTCTCGGGCGGCGGCCTGTACCCGATATGCAAAGCGGCGCCGATCCTGGAAAGAACGGCTGCGGAAAGTCTCCGTGAGAACAAGACGACAGCAAAATACCTTTCCAGATACGAAAAGGGATGGAAAAAAGAGATCGGAAAGGAACTCTCAAGAGGATACAAAATAAGAAAGATATTCACAAGCCTGTCCGACGAGGACCTGGAGAAAGTATTCAGAGCAATAGACAAAGAGGACACGCGGGCGGTGCTGAGCGGTATAGACCTGGATAGTCCCAGCAGCGTCGCGCTCCCCATGCTGAGGAACCCGGGGGTATGCATGAGTTTCCTTCCAATGATAATTCGGGCGATGATATGAGAGTAACGAAACAGGCCCGCATAAGGTCGTCGGAAGCGGCGGACACGATCCCATACCTAATGGAACTGGAATTAGTGGACAGATCGGCAAAGATAAGCAAGGACGGAGACTTCAGACTGGTGCCCATCACCTCGGGCAAAGAGGACGAACTGATCAGAATGGGGTATGAGCTGGTTGAAGGGCCGGCCTATACAATGGAGAGAAGGAGGCCCCAGGAACGCATCATGGAGGAACTTTCGGATCTGCCGGAGGAAGCAGTATCCGCACTCCCCATGAAATGGGAGTACGCGGGGGACGTGGTGATCCTTAAGATTGACGGCAGGTGCCTTCCATACAAAGAAAGGATCGGAGAGACGTATGCCCGAATACTCGGCGCAAAGACCGTGTGTGCGGATATGAACGGCATCGCCGGTGAATTGAGAAGACCCAGCACGGAGACGATCTACGGCGGGGAAACGGAAGCAGTTCGTCTGGAGAACGGAATCCTCTACGAATTTGACGTAAGCAGGATAATGTTCGCTTCCGGCAATATTGATGAGAGGCAGCGCATGAAAGAACTTGACTGCAAGGGGGAAACGGTGGTCGATATGTTCGCGGGGATAGGATACTTCACTCTGCCGATAGCCAAGTTCGCCGGAGCAAGGAAAGTATTCGCCTGCGAGAAGAACCCGGACTCTTACAGATATCTTCTAAAGAACATTGAACGCAACGGCGTCTCCGATAAAGTGGTGCCGATCCTGGGGGACAACAGGAACCTTCCGGGAAAAAGGTTCGCTGACAGAGTGGTGATGGG
Source organism: Methanomassiliicoccaceae archaeon (assembly GCA_009778575.1). Taxonomy (GTDB): domain Archaea; phylum Thermoplasmatota; class Thermoplasmata; order Methanomassiliicoccales; family Methanomethylophilaceae; genus Methanoplasma. The sequence continues at coordinate 16,597 of WRJJ01000009.1, read as the reverse complement.
GTACGTTCAAAAAACTTCAGAATTCCTTCCCAAAGCAATGGAGATCGTGAAACGCGGAGGGATTATCCACTATCACGACACGTTCTATGTGAACGACCACAAAGAGAGGATCGAGTCCGTATTTTCCGAAGCGGGAAGGGATTGCGAGATCGAAAGGATAAGAGAAGTGAAGTCCTTCGCACCCTCGGTCTCCCATTATGTGGCGGATGTCAGGGTCCTTTAAACCGATTCTCCCGAACCGCTTGCGGTCAGCAGGGTATTCATCGCCTCACGGTATCTCTCGCCTTTGGCTTCTATCACTGCTTTTGTGAAGGGTATGAGGTAATCGGTGAAATCTTTCTCTTCCTTTGAGAGATGGAGCGGAAGTTCTGCGCCTGGATCCGCCGCAAGAACGAAAGCCATGGAAAGAGACCTCTGCTTTGGGTCCTTCAGCGTTTCCGAGGCCAGCGTTTTGAGGACCAGAGCGGCCCCGCCCACCTTCGCCGCTTTCGCCAAGGTATCTGAAAGCTTTGTCGCCGGTTTCGGCTTTTTGAATTCGGGGAGACTTGCGACCACATCCGCGGATACGAATGAACGTAGGGCCTCGCTGAGCACCTGCGACGGGGCGTACTTCGGCTTTTCGGAGAATCTGTCCGCAACATCCTTTGAGGTATGGAAGGTGATAAGCTCTCTCCAGTGGTCGTCCCACAGGTACACCAGGACCTCCGAGGTCTTGCCGTTCTTTATGACAATGGATTCCGGCACGGAGCCGAGGAATGACCTCAGGGTTGCCTTCTCTTCTTCCGGTCCGGAAATGGCGGATATGAATGATTCGAGATTGGAACCGTAGTTCTCGTTCCCGATGACGTAAGTGGAGACCTCTCCTTTCTTGAGGCTTCCGAGCTTCTCCCTCTTTATTGTCTGTAGCAGGGTCCTGTCGTTTATCTCTCCACGCAGATATTTCTTCAGAAGGTCGCCCTCGACCTTTTCCATATCGCTCTCTTTGGCGGAATGGTAGGGGTGTATGACGTTCACCTCTATGTCGTCCAGGGGATCGATCGCGCAGATCTTCGATATCAGGTATTGGATGGTGGAGACCTCCTTGGCGCAGTTCTCGCATATCCTGATGCGCTCGTCAAGGGATTTGATCCTCATATCGAGTATCAGCGTGTCGCTGTGGCCGCAGTCCAGACCGTCATCCTTGAACTCATACGGAGAGTCCCAAAAGGCCTCGTAAAGATAATCTTCCGGCATTTTCGGGAAGTTGGCGCAGACAAGCCCGTCGCGGAACGAATAAAGATGCAGTTTGTTCTTCTTTATGAACGCGTTATAGTAAAGGAGTCTTATCTTAGGATCATCGTAATATTGGCAGCCGATGAGCTTGTCGTTCCCCACAGAGCCTCTGACGGCATACGGAACCTTCTCGCCCGCGATCATGGCGGTCGCCAGCAAAGGTATCTTCCCCGCGGCGCTGAGGGAGATCGTCCCCGCATAGGCCTTGGCCATGTCATCGGATCCCCTGGATGCCAGTTTGAGGAGCGATTCGGGGTCGCCCTTGTATCTGGAAATGCCGTCGATATTCTTGAAGGTCTTATCAAAAAGACACTTTCTGCAGTTCCCTGCGCACATCGGCCTCAGCAGAGCCGGATCGTTAGCCAGATTCCGGGAGCGTTCGAGGATCTCTTCCTCAAGCCTCTTGGGCGCCTGTTTGACACCCCTCATTCTGAGACGTTTCTTTGCTGCCATGATTCAACCTAATGTAGACCAATCTTAAATAACTGATGAGAAGCACCTTTTCCGGTCTGATAAGTACCAGCAAGCCGATGAACATACTTATTAAATCCAACAAAAACACTCCAGGATACGTGTTCGATACAGTAATGGGAACGGCGTCCGACATCAAAGAAATGAAAATAAGGGGTGCGGGAAGGATAGCCCGCGCAGGAGCGTCCGCGATGGGAGGATTCGCCGAAAATTATCCCGGCGGATCTTTGCAGGAATTCGTAAAGGATATCGAAACGGCAAAGAAGATGCTGCTGGAATCCAGGCCCACAGCGGTCTCTCTGTGGAACGGGGTCCAGGCGTGCGTGAGAGAAATGAAGGACGCGCGAACGCTTGAGGAGGCCAAAGGATCGGTCATCCGCAATGCGGAACTGTTCGTAGAGATGTCGTCCAACGCGGTGGAGACAATTGCCAAGATCGGGGCCAACAGGGTCCAGAAAGGCGATACGATACTCACTCACTGCAACAGCAGCGCGGCCCTCGGCGTTATCAAAGAGGCGCATGCCCAAGGCAAGGACATAAAAGTTTACGCAACGGAATCCCGCCCGTGGAGGCAGGGTCTGCTTACGGTGAAAGAACTGTCGGAAGCGGGCGTCGATGTGACGCTCATCATCGACAGCGCCGTGCGCTCTGTGATGAAGAGAACGGACAAGGTGTTCGTGGGCGCAGACACCGTGACATCCAACGGAGCGGTGATAAACAAGATAGGAACATCGCAGCTGGCACTAGCCGCGGATGAGGCAAGGGTGCAGTTCAGTGTGTGTACCGAGACATACAAATTCTCTCCCATGACATTGTTCGGTGAGATGGTCGAAATAGAGGAAAGGGACTGCGAGGAAGTGGTGGATGCGGAGGCGCTTCCAAAGGACGTCAAGGTGTACAACCCGGTATTCGACACGACCCCCCCGAAGTACATCGATGCGATAATAACGGAGATGGGGATACTCTCGCCGGGCTCTGTTTATGACGTCATGGTGAGACAGCTCGGGGGCGACATTTTCAGGATGAGGGAGATTCAATGAGATCATATTCGTATATGCATATTGGAGAGGAGATAGACCTGGACGCGCATGTGATATGCAAATACCGCGTCACAACAGACCTTCCGATCGAGAAGGCGGCGGAGGCCCTTGCCGCGGAGCAATCCACGGGCACATGGACCGGGATATCAACGCTTGACGATGATGTGTTCAGGAACTACGGCGCGAAGATCATCGAGATAAAAGGCGACATAGTGGTCCTGGCGTTCCCCGAGGAGGATTTCAGTATAGAGAACGGAGGTATCCCGCAGATACTGAGCGTGATCGCGGGCAACCTGTTCGGTCTCGAGGCGCTGCACGGAGTGAGGCTGGAGGACGTAGAGTTCTCTGCGGGAATAAGGAAGAAGTACGGCGGCCCCAAATTCGGGGCGGACGGTCTGAGGAAGATACTGGACCGTCCGGAGAAACCGCTGGTGGGGACCATCGTCAAACCCAAGATAGGCCTCTCCCCGAAGGACACGGCAAAGTACGTCTACGAAGCAGGAAGCGGGGGGCTGACCAACAGCAAGGATGATGAGACCCTGGTGGATCAGAGTTTCTGTCCCATTGAAGATAGGACAAAAGCTGTGGCGGAATCACTGGACCGGCTGAAAGAAGAAGGCCACAGGATGGTCCACGCGGTGAACGTAAGCACCAACGGCGATAGGATAATCCAGCTGGCGGAGGATGCACAGTCATGGGGCGCCAAGCAGATAATGGTCGATGTGATCACCTGCGGGTTCGCTGCGGTCCAGGCCTTGGCCGAGGACCCCGCCATAAAAGTGCCGATCCATGTGCACCGCACGATGCACGGAGCCTTTACGAAAGATCCGCTGCACGGCATATCCATGCTTCCCATCACGAAGATAGTGAGGATGTGCGGGGGGGACGCCCTGCATATAGGGACTCTCGGAACAGGCAAGATGACCGGCGGCGAGGGCGGCGACCACTATAATCTGGAAGCCTGCCTTAAGGAGGACGGAGGATACAGAACGGTGATGCCCGTCTGCTCAGGGGGAGTATATCCCGGAGTGATAGGCAGGTTGATACAGGCATCCGGGTTCAATGTGCAGATACAGGCCGGAGGAGGGGTGGCCGGACACCCCGGCGGAGTAAGGAAGGGTGCAATGGGCATGTGCCAAGCGGTAGATGCGGCGTTTGCTGGAATAGATGCGGCCGCATACGCCAAGGACCACCCGGAATTGAAAGAAGCGCTGGACAAATGGGGCATAAAATGAACATCAAAGTAAAATTCCTGGATATAAGCACTGAGCCATCCGTACTGATGAACGGAGAGGACGCATTGAAGATAGGCGGAAGGGACAACGACAGAGTAAGGATAGACGGCAAGAGGTCGGCAATAGCGCTCCTCAACGTCTCGGACTTTGTGAGCCCCGGAGAAGCGGTACTCTCCAGCGACCTGAAGGCAAAGGTTGGAGCATCCGACGGAGATGAGCTGAGCATCGTATATGCCAGCAGTCCGGAGTCCGTCAGGTTCATCAGGAGGAAGATGGACAAGGAAAAGCTGTCGAAAGAAGAGATATACGCTATAGTTTCAGACATACTTGAGAACAGATTATCGAAGATAGAGATCTCGGCATGGCTTACGGCGCTGCACATAAACGGAATGGACATCGAAGAGATAGCGGACTTCACGGAAGCGATGGTAAGCACCGGGGACAGAGTGGAGTTCGACCGTTCGCCGGTCTATGACTTCCACAGCATGGGAGGCGTCCCGGGAAACAAGATAACGCCGATTGTGGTATCCATAGCCGCGGCGGCGGGGCTAATGCTTCCCAAGACATCATCAAGGGCGATCAGCAGCGCCTGCGGAACATCAGATTTCGTGGAAACGTTCTGCGATGTCGAGATGGATGCGGCAACCCTTAAGAGGATATCCGAAGAGACGGGCGGAGTGCTGGCATGGGGTGGGGCGATGAACCTGGCACCGGTAGACGACATGGTGATAAAAGTGGAACATCCGCTGGGAATAAACCCCCGCGCGCAGATGCTCGCATCCATACTCAGCAAAAAATTGGCCATCGGTGCGACGCATCTTGTCGTTGACATTCCCACGGGAGCAGGCACGAAGGTCCCGACCATAGAGGTGGCAAAAGCATATGCCAGGGACTTCATGGATCTTGGAGAGAAGCTGAACATACATGTGGAGTGCGCCATAACTTACGCAGACCAGCCCGTGGGGAACGCGATAGGCCCGAAACTCGAGGCAAGGGAGGCCATACGCATTCTCGAGGGAGAAAGGCACCCCTCAAGCGTGGTCGAAAAGGCGTGCGACATTGCCGGAATGATACTGGAGATGGGAGGCATCGCCAACGGATCGGATAAAGCAAGGGAGATCCTGGACTCGGGGGCGGCCATGAAGAAGTTCAGGGAGATAGTCGCAGCGCAGAAAGGCAATTATGACATCAGTTCAAACGACCTTGTTCCGGGGGAGTTCACTGCGGAAGTGGCATCTTTGAAATCGGGGTACGTGCACACAATATCCAACAAAGAACTGGTCGCGATAGCGGTCGCGGCCGGATCCCCGGCCGACAAAGGCGCAGGGATCCTTCTGTACAAGAAGAAAGGCCAGAGGGTAGAGAAAGGAGAGGTGCTGTTCCGGATATACGGCGATAACAAGGCCAAAGTGGACAGGGCCAGGGAACTGGCCGCAAAGTACAAACCCTTCGACATAGAGGGAATGCTGCTGAAAAAGATAACCGCAACCAGGACAAGGTAAGATGCGGGCGCTGTGCTTCACGGTCGATCTGGACAGGGACGTGAACATTCAGGTCCCCGGCGGCACCGCCGCCGGGTCCATCGACAGGGGGAACGGCACCGGGCCGAGATTCTCCTCAACAGAGAAAGGGCTGTCCGTACTTGCGGATCTGCTTGACGAACTGTCGATGAAAGCGACATTCTTCGCGGAGGCCGCCACCCTGGGGAGCATTGACGCCGGACCGCTCTCCAAACATGAGGTAGGCATCCACGGGGCGGAACATGAGGACATCTCCGCGATAACGGGGGCGGATGGAAAGAGGGCGGTCCTGGAAGAATCCGTCTGCGCAGTGAAGGACGCCGTAGGAAAAGCTCCGCGGAGTTTCCGGGCGCCGTATATGAGGGCGGATGACGAGACGATAGGTCTTCTCCCCGAGTTCGGCATTTGTACGGATTCATCCCGCTATATCAGGATGGGGCCGTCCCTCATGCCGGCGAGGATGAGCGGCGGCGTGTGGGAGATGGCCGTGCCGGAAGGCACGGACGCCGACGGAAAGAAGATCGCCGCTTACCTCTGGCCGATGCACGAATCAAAGAGGAGGCCGGAGGACTATCTGAGGATGGCCTCTGAGATGGAGGGAGGCGCATTTGTCCTGGCAACACATACCTGGCACATGGTGGAGTCAAGGGAAAGGGGAATGATGTCCGCGGGAGAGATCGAGAACAACACCGCCAATGTAAGGAAGGTGCTGGAAGGTATGACCGACATGGGAATGAGGCCGATGACATTGACCGAAGTCAGAAAGCGGATGGAAAGCGGTCAGTAATATAATATAATAGATTTATCTTTCAAAGGATGGTGACGTTTTGTCCGAACTGATACTTGGTAAGACCGTATCCGAAAGTATATACGCGGAGCTTAAAGAGAGGATAGAGGCCCTTAAATCGAAAGGCACCACACCCGGTCTGGCGGTAGTACTCGTAGGGAACGACCCCGCTTCCGAGGTCTATGTCAGGATGAAAGGTAAGAAATGCGAGGAGCTCGGCATGCATTCGGTCACGATAACGCTTCCAGAGGACACAGCCGAGAAAGACCTTTTGAAAAAGGTCAGCGAATTGAACAATGACAAGAACATCCATGGCTTCCTGGTACAGCTGCCGCTGCCTTCCGGTATCGATGAGAAGACGGTGATCAACGCGATAGATCCGAAGAAGGACGTGGACTGCTTCCATCCGGTGAACGTGGGGAAGATGCTCATCGGAGAGCCGGAATTCCTCCCCGCCACGCCGGCAGGCGTACAGCAAATGCTGATAAGGTCGGGGATAGAGACGAAGGGGAAGCACATTGTCGTAGTAGGCAGGAGCAACATCGTGGGCAAACCGATGGCCGCGATGATGATGCAGAAAGGGGACGGGGCGGATTCGACGGTCACAGTCGTACATTCAAGGACAAAGGACCTCCCCTCAATAACAAGGTTAGCGGACATATTGATAGTGGCAATGGGCAAGCCCAACTTCGTAACGGCAGAGATGGTCAAGGACGGGGCGGTAGTGATAGATGTCGGCACGAACAGAGTGGACGACCCCTCCTCTGCGAAAGGGTCGAAACTTGTGGGCGATGTGGATTTCGAGGGCGTTAAAGACAAGGTCTCCGCGATATCCCCCGTGCCCGGCGGCGTCGGCCCCATGACAATATGCATGCTCATGGCCAACACGGTGTCTGCAGCCGAGAAGGCTGTTTCAAGGTGATCAGATGATAAGGGAATGCGAGGAACATGGCTATTTCCGTGACGAGTACTGTCCGATATGCGGAGAGGACGGAAAGTTTCTGATGAGTGATTACGAGGTAGAGAAACTGGGCAGGGCGATGGCAGGCATACTAAGGCACGGTAAATTTGACCTTGACATGGATGATCAGGGTTTCGTTGACATGAGGGATATCGTTGCTGTGATGAAGGCTAAGAATCCCAGGATGAAATGGCTGAGGACGCATCACGTCGAGGCGATGGCAGAAACGGACCCCAAAGGAAGATACCAGATATCCGGGGGCGACGTAAGGGCGACGTACGGCCATACGATAGAACTGAGCCTCAGGCTCCCGGTCGACGACATACCGGAGGTCCTCTTTTATCCAACAACGGAAGAAGAATGCCCGATACTTCTGGAGGACGGGCTTTTCCCCTCTGACAGAGCGATGGTGCACCTCTCGCTCTCTTACAGGGATGCGGTGAGGGCGGGATCTGTCAGGGTGGAAGAGCCGGTGATCCTCGCTATCGACACGACAGGATGCATTGACGCAGGGATAGAGATAGGGAAGGCCGCGAAGACGGTGTTCCTCTGCGACCAGGTCCCCTCAGAGTTCCTGTACGTAGCCGAGACGGACGATGATGAAGAGGACGAAGACTATTCGGACGAGGAAGAGGAATAAGAATGGTACAGATCCTCAGGCCGGATGAGGTCAAACAAAAATACGGGCAATTGTTCTGCAAAGGATTCCTCACCATGGTGGATGAGGAAAGAGGCATAGCGCAGATAGTCGAGAAATGCATATCAAAAGGTCCCGGAGAATGGGATGTTGTGAACCGTAAAAGGTCCGGAGGCGTCATAAAGGACATCAGGATGGACGGCCAGACCCTGATAATGGATGCCGTGGTCGGAGAGAAGGAGCTCAGTTTCGGTCCGGTATCGGAGCATGTGGGCGGCCAAGGCCTGGCGTCTCTGAAGATAGAGGGCGACAGGGTCAGGACCACGTGGTACGGTATAGCGGGGGCAACCATAGGGATAGGCGCCTGCATCCCTCAATGCCCCGATGTGATACAGACCGAATATCCGGACGATTTCAAGATAGGCGGTGCCCACAAGGCCCATGTGGACATAATCACACCCAAGACGGTCAGGGTGATAGTGGGCGTGGACGATACGGATACGAAGGAGAAAGGCGCGTCATGGGTAGCCACACTGAAGATGGGAAGCACCTGCCCCATCGGCAGTTTCATCGAACACAAGATAATACAATTGAACCCGAAGGTCCCAAACAAGACAACGAACTGCTGCTCCACAGCAGTATCTTTTGCGGTAAAAGAGGAAGAGATACCCGCGCTGATAGAGTTCTGCATGGATTTCATGAAAAAGGAATCGTACTCGGAGAATTCCGTGATGACGGTATTCAAGGGCCTGCGTATCCCCGACAACCTGAACAAATACGGACTGAGGGCGAAGACAGAGATCCTGACAATAGATGATGCGGTCAAGGCGGCGGAAGAGAACGGGGTATCGGTGATCATTCTGACGGGCCCAGGCGGTGCGATCGGCGCCGTCGCTGCCATAGGCTGTTTCGACATGGGCGGCGAGGCCGCAGGCATACCGGAGGACTTCCGGTGATCGTATGAGGATGCCCAGAGCACTTTCAAGGACGGCTTACTCAAGATACGGGAGAGAGCTTCTCAAAGAAGTGCTGGACGGGCCGATCCCCAATCACATTGCCATGATAATGGACGGCAACAGAAGATATGCCGCAGAGATCCTCGACAGCGACAGGAACGAAGGCCACCGAAAAGGCGAGGAGAAGATAGAGGAGATGCTGGAATGGTGCCTGGAACTTAAGATAAAATATGTTACCGTGTACGCATTCTCCACCGAGAACTTCAAAAGGGACAAGGACGAGGTGGAATTCATAATGACCCTTTCGGAAAGGGCCCTGCACAGGATGGCGGATAATAAGAAGATCCATGAGAACAAAGTAAGGATAAGGGTCTTCGGAGATCATTCCACTCTGCCGGACAGCGTCAAAGAGGCCATAAGGTATGCGGATGAAAGAACATCGTCCTATTCAGATTTCAATTTCAACGTCGCGATGGCCTACGGGAGCAGACAGGAGATAATCTCTGCCGTAAAGGACATCGCAAGAAAGGTCGCGAACCATGAGTTGGAGGTCGATGACATTTCGGAAGAGACCTTCTCGGAACACCTTTACACCTCGGACATTCCCGACCCGGACCTGGTCCTCAGGACATCCGGGGAGGTAAGGATATCGAATTTCCTATTGTGGCAGCTGGCCTATTCTGAGCTGTACTTCACGGATGTTTACTGGCCGGGATTCAGGTACATTGACTTCCTCAGGGCCATAAGGTCGTACCAACAGCGCATAAGACGCTACGGTGAATGAGATGGCCCGTTCGGACATCATATTCCTGCACGCGCCCAGCGTTTATGACTTCAGGAAGAAACCGATATTCTACGGACCGGTCAGCGACGTCATTCCGTCGTCCCCGGTGTTCGAGATGTATCCGATCGGATTCATGACCATCTCATCGCATCTGGAGGCGGCCGGTTTCAGGACCAGAATAGTCAACCTCGCAGTGCAGATGCTTCAGGACGACAGGTTCGACGTGGAAAAAAGGATCAGGTCCCTCAAGGCGGACGTATTTGCGATAGATCTGCACTGGATGCCCCATGTGCACGGCGCGACGGAAATAGCGAAACTCGTTAAGGAGTGCCATCCCGACTCAAAGATCGAGTTCGGAGGCCTGACCGCATCGTACTTCTGGGAAGAGCTGATCCGCAGGCCCGAAGTGGACATGGTGATGATGGGCGACACCACCGAAGAGCCCACCGTACGGATGATGGCGGCGCTGCAGGAAGGAAAGAATCTCTCGGAGGTTCCGAACCTGGTGTGGAAGGACGATCAGGGAAAGATACGCAACAACGGGATCACCCACTCGCTGGAGAGTCTGGATGAGATAAGGTTCGACTACGGGATGATGATAAAGAATGCCATAAGGCACATGGACATCAAAGGCGCGCTCCCATGGTACGGGTGGGACAAACTGCCTCTGACGTCAGTGTTCTCCGTAAGGGGATGCTCCCTCAACTGTGCCGAGTGCGGCGGGTCCAGCTACGCCAACGGAAAGGTGGTGTGCAGGAAGGCGCCTGCCTACAGGAGCCCGGAGAAGCTCGCCGAGGACATGGACACGATCCAAAGCTACCTAGACACGCCGATCTTCGTTGTGGGAGACATAAGACAGCACGGCGGCGATTATGCGGAAAGATTCCTGAAAGAGGCCAAGGAGAGGAAAATAAAGAATCATGTCGTCATAGAGCTCTTCAACGGGGCTGGAGACGACCATTTCTCGAAACTGGACAAAGCATTCGACGGCGGCTGGAGCATAGAGTTCTCTCCCGATTCTCACGACGAGGAGGTAAGATCCGCGCTCGGCAAAGGATATACGAACGCCGCCATTGAGGCATCCGTCGGATCCGCTTTCAGGAACGGGTGCACAAGGTTCGATCTGTTCTATATGACGGGCCTCCCCTTCCAGACAAGAGAGTCGGCGCTGGACAGCGCCAAAGCGTCGAAGAAGCTGTGGAACCTGGTGAAAAAGGATGACGGCCTTTTCATATACAATGCGCCTTTCGCGCCTTTCGTCGATCCCGGCAGCAGGGTGTTCGAGGAGCCGGACAAGTGGGGATACAGCTTCTTCGCAAGGACGTTGGAAGAGCACAAAAGGCTTCTGGAGAATCCGTCCTGGAAACACGTGCTCTCATATGAGACGAAATGGATGGACAGGAATGCGATCGCGGAAACGTCATACGACGCCGCTGTCGAGCTTGCTTCAATGGAGTACGAATGTTCCAGGATATCCGCGGAAGTTTTTGAGCAAAGGAAAGAAAGGACGGAGACGGCCCGTTCTCTGATGCGGAGGATAGATGATATAATGACCGTCCAAAACAAAGAGGACAGGGAAAGCCGGCTGTGGGAGATAAAGGAAGAAGGCGTAAGGCTGATGAACTCTACTGTCTGCGATAAGAACAGCCTTGACTGGAAAGCTGGATCGATATGGAGGAACTCCCCAAGAGTTCTTGCCGGGCTCATCCGCCGCCCCTCCGGATGATCTTATCGAACACTTCTCCCCGAGCATCCGTTCAATGCAATAATTGGTGCTCACGGCATCTATGGTCTGGACATTTAGGGTAGATTTATTAACATCCACCGTTATCGCGCATCAGGTGTGCAGAAAATGACCAAAAAGATCGGTTTCATCGGTGCCGGCAACATGGCTGAGGCTATGATGAAAGGCGTCATCGAGACAGGACTCTACAACGCCGACGAGATCATTGCCAGCGAAGTGTACGAGCCGAGGAGGAAGTACATAGCCGACAAGCTGGGGGTCGATGTCCATGAGGACAACCTGAGCGTCGTTAAGAGCACGAAATTCATTGTGCTCTCGGTCAAACCGCAGCAGATAAACGAGGTACTGACATCTATAAAAGGCAGCCTGACAAAGGATCACCTTGTCATGTCGATAGCTGCGGGAATAACCCTCTCAACACTGGAATCCTATGTATCAGCATGCAGATTCGTGCGTGTTATGCCCAATCAGCCCTGCATGGTGCTCGAAAGTGCATCCGCATTCTCCCGTGGTACCAAAGCGACATCAGCCGATTGTGCAACGGTCGACAGCGTCCTGAAAGCCGTCGGAATATCATATGAAGTGAAGGAAGAACTCCTTGATGCAGTGACGGGACTCAGCGGCAGCGGCCCGGCGTATGCGTACATGATAATAGAGGCTTTATCAGACGGGGGGGTGCTCATGGGGCTTCCCAGGGACGTATCCACGAAGCTCGCCGCACAGACGCTGCTGGGCGCAGCGAAGACCATACTGGAGACGGGCGAACATCCGGGAAAGATGAAAGACATCGTATGTTCTCCGGGCGGTACAACGATACAGGCAGTAAGGGTCCTGGAGGACTGCGGCCTAAGGTCTGCGCTGATCAATGCGGTCGAAGCATCCGCCATGAGGTCCAAAGAATTAGGAAAAGAGTGATCTTTACCTTCAAGAAACAACTTCCAGAACTTTACTTTATCTTTATCCCAATACATACATATTTTTTCAGTCTGGCACATATGAATTTTTCTGCTTGTTTTTATGCCTGTCACCTTACCGATGACAGGATGATCAGGGCGGATACGCAGACCGGAGCATCTATTCGCGGCGGGATCGCACATTTCGGCGTACGGTCCTCGGTCAGCGGCTTCCGCCATCAACCCGTTCCCGCGAGGCCTATATTTGGCGACCCGTCATCGGGATAGCGGATATGCTCCTCCGGCGATAAAATTTCGAAGACCCATTTATAAAGTGCGGACGGGCGTGCGTGTTAAGGGTTATATATTAAGGAAAGCATGCGAACCCTCAATGTCACTAATTGTGTCCTACATACCATTGGTCGTCGTTGGCATCATGGCCTTCGCTTTTGCGCCTTTGGCCTGGCTGACATCTAGGTTCATAAGACCGAGGAAGCCTACCCAGTGGATGGAGAATACATACGAGTGCGGTTCCGAACCAATTGGGGATGCTCACGTACAGTTCAGATTCCAGTACTATGCGTTTGCGATCATTTTCGTCGTTTTCGACCTGATCGCCACATTCCTCATGATATGGGCCGTTGCCTTTTCGGGTCTTTCGACCATGGCCACCGTATGGATGCTCGTCCTGCTGAGTATAATGATCCTCGGAGTAGCATACTCTCTCAAAAAGGAGGAAACAGTATGGATATGAGCCTTTATCCTCACGCCGTTGCCATGAGCAAAGAGGAGTTCATGACATGGTCATCCGCCATGATCAACGATCTCCTCAGCGCAGGTACGAAAAAGACCGTAGACAAGCTCACGGGACCCATCTGGGCCTGGGCTATGAGAAATTCCATACACCCTCTGCACTGGGGACTGGCATGCTGCGCCTTGGAGATGGCTGCCGCATCCGCACCGAGATTTGACGCAGAGCGTTACGGCATGATATACAGGTCCTCGCCGAGGCAGACCGACGTTCTCCTCGTGAACGGGTGGATATCTAAGAAGATACGCCCGGACCTGAGGCGCCTTTACGAGCAGATACCGAACCCCAAGTGGGTCGTGGCAATGGGAGAATGCGCCATTTCCGGCGGACCGTGGTATGACTCATACAACACGGTCCAAGGTCTGGACCAGATCGTTCCCGTGGACATCTACATACCCGGGTGCCCCGCAAGGCCGGATGCCATGATCGACGGTTTCATGCTCCTTCAGAAGAAGATAGACGATTACTTCAGAAGGGGAGTATTCCTGGAGGACTGAAGATGTCTGGCGAGATATATCAGGCACCGTCCGTTCAGGAGATATCCGACCTTCTGAGGGACAAGTTCTCCGGAAAGGCGGAGATAACAGGCACAGGCGAAAGGAGAGTGTACGTGAAAGCAGACCGCGACTCCGTTTACGACCTGTGCGTTTACATACACGACAACCTGACGTTCGAACACGCGACCTCGATAATGGGCAACGACATGAAGGATCACATGGAAGTGATCTACCATCTGTCCAACTATTACACAGGGGTCATCATAGAGCTTACCACCGACCTTCCGGCGGACGACCTTCATGTGAGGTCCGTGGCAGACATATGGGTCGGAGGCAACTGGCACGAGAGGGAAACCTACGAATTGTTCGGGATAGTCTTCGACGGGCACCCGAAGCTCGAGAGGCTTCTCACGCCGGACACCTATGAGTTCTACCCGTTCAGGAAATCATATAAATTAAGGGGGCAGGAATGATGTCCAGAGACGTTATCGACATTAAAGCCGAGACATCCGCCCTCCATACAGACAAGATGTGGGTCATCATGGGCCCGCAGCACCCCTTCTCCCACGGGCTTTGGACACTAAAGGCCCAGCTCGACGGAGAGATAGTGACAGACGCAGAACCCATAATCGGTTATCTGCACAGAGGCTGGGAGAAGGAATGCGAGAACAGGACATATCCGAAGATCATACCAATGGCGGACCGTCTCTGTTACGCTGCATCCATGACGTACACCCACCTGTACTGTATGACGGTGGAGAAAGCGCTGGGCATCGACATACCTGAAAAGGCCAAGTACATCAGGATAATGGCTGATGAGATATGCCGCATCCAATCGCACCTAATGTGGCTTGCCGCAGTGGGCACAGACCTCGGGAACCTCACTGTGTTCCTGTGGGCGATGAGGGAGAGAGAGTTCTTCATGGACCTCAATGTGAGGATGTGCGGCGCAAGGATGACTACCAACTTCCCCCGCATAGGCGGAGTGAGGAACGACATCGACGAAGAGTTCATGATGTTCGCCACAAGGTGCGTGGAGCGCTTTGAGAAAGCGATATGGGACATAATCTCGATGATCGACGATTCATCGATCTTCGTGTCAAGGATGAAAGGCACAGGCGTCCTCACCAGGGAGAAATGCGCTAACCTGGGTATCACCGGGCCCGCAATGAGGGGGACCGGCGTGGACTTTGACGTACGCCGCGATGACCCTTACGACAACTACGATCAGATAGACTTCGACGTTCCTGTGCTGAAGGAGGGCGACTCCTATGCCAGATACAGGGTCAGGATCGAGGAGCTGTTCCAGTCATGCAGGATAATCAAACAGACGCTTCAGAAGGTGAAGGCCATCGGCAAGAACGCGCCGTACCGCCTTAAGGTGCCTTCGAAGGTCCCTGCGGGAAGGTCGTTCGTAAGGATGGAGGACCCCCGCGGAGAGTCGATGATGTATCTTGTCTCCGACGGCTCGGACAAACCTTACAGACTGAAAGTGAGAAGCCCGATATTTGTGAACGTATCCGCCGCAAAGCCGCTGGTCCTGGGAAGCAGGATCGCCGACGTGCCTGCGATCATGGCCATGATAGACATGTGCCTGGGAGAGACCGACAGGTGATAAGATGGCGTACAGCAGCATATTGGATTGGATAGTCTTCAAGGATGTGATGGCGAACCCGTTCTATCCTTACGAAGCCTACAACCTTCCCTTTGACATCTCATACAAACTATGGGAACTGCTCGGCGGACTCATCGCCTGGCTCATAAACTTGATCTTCCCCGGGAACGGGGTCTCGACATGGCTTATATCGGACGAGGTCTCGAACGTGTTCGCCCTTGTCCTGTTCATGGTCATAATATTCCTCGTCGCCTTCGTGGTGACGTTGCTGTCCCTGTGGATGGAACGTAAGGTCCTCGGAAGGGTCATGGACAGAAGAGGCACGATGATCGGCCTGAAAGGATTCATGCAGTGTCTCGCCGACGGATTCAAGACGTTCATGAAAGAGAACGTCATCCCCAGAAAGGTGGACAAGAAGACATACATGTGGACGGTGGCGCTCATTGTGGGCACATCGGCCCTTATAGCATGCATGATCCCTCTGTCCCACAGGTGGTTCGTCGTCAATTACGGCACAGGTCTGCTGATAATAATGGCATTGTTCGCTCTGGCGCCGTTCTTCATCCTGGTCTCGGGATGGGCGCAGAACAACAAATACTCCCTTATAGGAGGGATGAGGGCTGCGGAGCTGATGATCTCGTACGAGGTCCCCATGCTCATCATGATAGCCACCACTTGTCTTCTGGCGGGGAGCTTCAACATCAACGACATAGTCAACCTGCAGGGCGATACTATGTGGTTCCTCATACCCCAGATAATCGGTTTCATAACCTTCATATTCTGCGCCACCGCCGAAGCGGAACGCGTACCGTTCGACATCGCGGAGGCAGAGGCGGAGCTCGTGGAAGGATGGCAGACCGAGTATGCCGGAATGAAATGGGGACTCATCATGCTTGCGGACTATCTGAGAGGATATGTCTCATGCGCCATGGTGGTCATAATGTACCTGGGAGGATGGCTGATACCATTCGTATCCTCCGATGTCAACGGATGGGCCCCGGAGATAGTGTTCCTGCTCAAGGTCTGGTTCGTGTTCTTCATAATGATAATTCTAAGAGGAGCGCTCGCGCGTGTGAGGACGGATCAGATCGTCAACATCGGATGGAAGGTGTTCATGCCGCTGTCGGTAGTGAACCTTGCCGTTGTACTTCTGCTTAAGCTGGGAGGTGTGTTCTGATGGCCAAGAGTTATATGGAGAAATATCCGAGGAACACCGCCGGTACCCTTTGGGTCATGAAGCCGGTGGTAAAAGCCCTCAAAATGCTTGGCAAGACCATCATACACAGGCCGGTGACGATCCTCTATCCGTATGAGAAGATGTGGATGCCGGAGAACTACCGCGGCCGCCCCGGCCTCAGGTTCGACAGGTGCGTG
>WRJJ01000008.1 GCA_009778575.1 Methanomassiliicoccaceae archaeon | reverse complement strand
CCTCAATTCATCGCTCATGTATGGTACAGAATCCCAGGGGCACAAGAGATTTCCTTCCCGCTGAAATGGAGAGGAGAAGGTCTTATGAAGGCATCCTGAGGCAGACCGCCCAAAGATATGGGTTCAGGGAGATACAGACCCCGATCTTTGAAGAGGCGGAACTTTTCATTTTGAGATCCGGGCCGAACATAATCAACGAGCTTTATGCTTTCAAAGACAAAGGCGGCAGGGACCTTGCGCTCAGGCCGGAAATGACGGCGCCTGCGATAAGGGCGTTCGTGAACAATATGAGCAACGAACCCAAGCCGATCAAGATATTCTATTTCGGGCAGTGTTTCAGATACGAAAGGCCGCAAAGCGGAAGGTACAGGGAGTTCTTCCAATTCGGTGCGGAGATAATAGGCACCGCCACACCGCAGACGGATGCTGAAGTGATAGCCGCCGCACTTGACATGGTCAAGGCGTTGGGACTGAAGGAATACAAGGCGCGCATCGGCCACATAGGGGTGCTTAGGAAAGAACTGGTCCAAGCAGGTGTCTCGGCAGAAAAGATGCCGGAGATCCTTCAGAAACTGGACAAGAAGCTTTACGAGGAAGCGTGGCCGCTGATGGAGGCCGCAGGCATGGAAAGAACAGACGCCGAAGCGGTCTTCGACCTCACAGGCACGGTCGGCGGCATAGGGGTGCTGAACAAGATAAGCGGCACAGAGTCCGAGTACCTGAAACAGGTGCTGGCATATCTGTCTGCGATGGGAGTCGATGCGCCTGAGGTAGACCTCGGAGTGGTGCGCGGGCTTGACTATTACACCGGAATGGTATTCGAGATAGAGGCGCCCGTTCTTGGTGCCGAGAAGCAGATATGCGGAGGCGGCTCCTACACTCTTTCGGAGATATTCGGCGGCGAAAAGGTGTTCTCCACGGGGTTTGCTATAGGGTTTGACAGAGTACTGCTGGCACTTGAGAAAGAAGGGGCGGTCGGTCCTGTGAACAGAGTAGACGCGTACGTGGTGGCGGCATCAAGCGACACCACTCTGAAAGCATTCGAGATAGCGGGGCTTCTAAGAAGGAACGGCATCTCGGCAGACATCGACCTTGCGGACAGGAAGATGGCGAAAGCGATGAAGCATGCCGCATCGATCGGTTCAAGGTTCGCCATCATTGTGGGGAGCGAGGATCTTAAGAACGATTCCGTCACGCTCAGAGATATGACGTCAGGCGAGCAGAAGGCCGTGAAGATAAGCGATCTTCCCGCGGAGATGCGGGCTCATTGATGCATATCCAATTCATTATTGAGCAGCTCATCGGCCAAAGGTATGAGCATCTCCGAACGCCGTACGTTCCTGAAGGTGATGTCAGGTATCTTTGAGGAAAGATCTTTTGCTTCAAGGTACAGGGGTTTGATATTCTCACTTCTTACGCGGTATTCTCCCCTCATCTGCTTGATGATAAACTCGGAATCCATTATGAACTCCGCCCTTTCTGCTTTTAGCTCAATGGCTTTTGTCAGACCCGCTATCAGTCCGCGGTATTCGGCGTAACTGTTCGTGTTCACTCCCAAGAACTCGGAGTGTCGATGGATGATCTTGCCGTCTTTGGTAACGACGATCGCATAAGCGGAAGGACCCGGGTTGCCTCTTGACCCTCCGTCCGAGAATATCCGGTACATCAGTACACGAATTCCTTGACGACCCTGTTCTTGTCGTCGACGAGGACCACTTTAGCGTTGATGGGCTCCGAGGTCAGTTCATAACCCATGATTATTATCTTGTCGCCTTTCTCCCCCAGTCTGGCTGCGGCACCGTTAAGCGCAATTATGCCCGTGCCCCTGTCGCCTCTGAAAACATATGTGTCGAAACGCGCGCCGTTGTTGACGTTCGCGATGGAGACCTTCTCTCCGACCCAGATACCCGCTTTTTCTAAGAGATCCTCGTCTATTGTAATGCTCCCTTCGTAATCGAGCCTGGTGTCGGTGACCGTCGCCCTGTGGATCTTGCTTCTGAGCACCCAACGCATAAGGCATAGTTAGCGTACCTGATAAAAAGAACTTTCGGTGCTAAGACAAACCGACGAAGAGAACATGTAGAACAATGAGCGCCCTGGCCGGAATTCGAATCCGAGTCGAAGCCTCGACAGGGCTTCATGATAGGCCACTACACTACCAGGGCAGTTATGCCCTGATATTAGGAGATAATATTTAATGGTTCTTTAAGACGGTTTTTGCGGCCGTGTTGTTTTATGGAAAGGGCATGTGGTGAACATGACCCAAGATGAAGGCGCTTGCCCAAGTTCAATGTGACAATGGATGGCATTGAGATAATATTCAGATGCGCGCCGACGATCGAGGAACCCAACAGAGGGAATTTAGATTGAAAGGCCGAAATGTCCGAAAACGAATTGAAGGTATATCGGGCGATATGCGAGGGCACCGCAACAACCATAATTGAAGTTTCTGCAGAATCAGGGGTATCGCAGGCATCCGTAAGAAGAGCAATTGCATCATTAACGGAGAAGGGGCTGATTCAGAGGTCGGGCGGCAGGAAATATGGCAAATGGATTCAAAAATGACTTGACCCCCCATCATCTCTCAAATGAGCAGGAAAGATGAGCATAAAAACCAATGTTTGAGCAGATAAATGAAATGTAAAAACGTAGATCAAAGATGAGCCAGCAAATGATTTTGCTAATAAGATGGAACTACCTTATATGTGCAATCATATGAGCGAATAAGCCAAGGAATGAGCAGAAAAAGAAATGGGGCGCAGCGAGCACAAATAAGAATATTCCTCTAAGAATCATCCCTATTATCCAAATATGACCTCATGCCTTATATGAACCAAAAAGGCGCACGGTGCTGTTCCCGGTACGCGGGTCCTTCTCCAGTTCGGCGTCGACGTTGAACACGATCCTCATATTCTCTCGGGTAAGGACCTCTTCCGGGGTTCCCATAGCGAACACCTTGTGGTCATGGATGAGCACGACGCGGTCGCAGTATCTTGTTACCATGGGAAGGTCGTGGGATACTATCACTACGGTAAGGTCATTCTCCTTGGAGAGCCTCCTGATGAGGTCCAGGACCTCGAACTGCATATTGATGTCCAGGTGCAGCGTGGGCTCGTCCATGAGTATTATCTTCGGGGTTTGCGTTATGGCCCTGGCTATTATCGCGCGCTGCCTCTCTCCTCCGCTCAGAGTGTTGATGTACCTGTCGGCGAACTCTGTCAGACCGGTCTGTTCCATCGCCCGATCTATTATTTCCATGTCCTCTCCCGTCTCCCCTCTGAAGGACTCCTGGAACGGCATTCTTCCCATACCCACTATCTCCTTTACCGTGAAGGCGAACCTGATCTCGTTGGACTGAGGCACCACGGCCATATTCTTCGCTATCTCTTTCTTCGAGATGCCGCCTATATCCGTTCCGCTTATCATGACGCATCCGCCGTGTGGCCGCAGATTCCTGTTGAGGTTCTTGAGGAGCGTGGTCTTCCCGCAGCCGTTCGGTCCAAGTATCCCTATCATCTCGCCGCCTCTGATGTTAAGTGATATCTCATCAAGGACGGTCTTATTATCATAGCGATAGGAAAGCGAATCGATGTCTAGAATGCTCACCATCCCACCTCATTTCTCTTTTTGGAAAGCAGATAGATGAAGAACGGGGCACCGATGAACGCCGTGACGACGCCTATCGGCAGCACCCCGTAGAAGGGTGCGGCCATATGGGCGACATAGTCGCATAAAAGGATGAAAGCGGCGCCTCCGAATGCGCTAAGCGGAAGGACGATGCGGTTATCCGGTCCCAGAAGCAATCTGAAGATATGGGGTATGACCAATCCGATGAAACCTATTGCCCCGACGAATGCCACCGCGGCCGCGACGACGAGCGAGGAGACGATCAGCAGATACAGCCGGACCTTTCTCACATCGACCCCGAGATCCATTGCATGGGAGTCCCCCAGCATCATGGCGTTAAGGTTCTTCGACTGTGCCAGCATCAGTACCATTCCTACAATGATCACGGGTATGGCGAAAGCCATCTCTTCCCATGTGACCTTGGAAAGGCTTCCCATGGACCAGAATACGATGTCCCCCATCTTCTCGCTTGGCGCTATGTACGTGAGGAATGATACGGCGGCGGATATCAGGGAAGATATCGCCACGCCCGCGAGGATCAGGGTCTCCGTCCTGACGTTGCCCCCCGCCCTTGACAGCATATACACAAGGAGCATGGTCCCCAGACAGAAGATGAACGCAAGCGCGGGCTGTGCTATCGCCAAAGGTATCATCGGTATCGAGAACAGTATCGCAATAGCCGCTCCGAGCGAAGCGCCGGATGATAACCCGAGGAGATAAGGGGACGCGAGAGGGTTCCTGAAAACGGCCTGCATCACGCCGCCCGTGACGCCCAGGGCCGCGCCCACGAATATTCCGAAAGTGACCCTCGGCGCATTGATGGCATTGACAATGATGTTGTTCGCCCAGGTGCCGCTGCCGATAAGTGCATCCCATACCTCTCCGAGGGAAAGAGGGGAGGCCGCCCAGGAAAGGTCCAGCAGGATAGATATGATCATTATGACAGTCAGAGAGATGACCGTAAGGAACAGCCTTCTTTTTTTCCGGCCCTCTCCGATAGCGGACGGTCTGTTCCTGCGGTGCAGATATGGGAATCTGACCTTGATGTTCAGCCTGCGTTCAAAAGAACTATTCATGAAAAAATGGGCTATGGCGAGTATGACTATAACCATGGCAATTCCCGAAACAGCATACAATATTATGTCGGATCCGGAGGGTTCGTCCGTATGGGGAGCGGGACCTTCGAACAGATCTGGGTATAACGCGCAAGCGAACGCCCACAGCCCCTCTGCGGCATCGGGACAATAGTTGTTCCAATTGGCTTCCGTTATGCGAATGGTCACGTCCTCTCTGCCGTACAAAACGAAATCGCTGAGAGAATGTTCGCGGACATAGTTATCCGGAAGGAATATCACCAGGCCGGGATTCGCCTCGGCCATCTGTACTATTGTGCTGAGGTCGCCGTACCTCAGCGAACTGTTCGACGGGTCGTATGCGACATTGGTGCCCCCCGCTGCTTCGATCAGCGAAGCGGTGATGGAGCCGGTGTTGTTGACAGAGAATCCTAAGGATGAGCTGTACCAAACGCCGAGCCCCTTTGCCGGCTCGGCCGCTTCTTTCAGCCCTTCGTCGATGGTCGCTTTGACCAGCCTCATATCATCCACGACCCGGGACACTTCTCCCGTGACTATAATGGACAAGGTCTCGACGAACTTTACGACCTCGTCGTATTCCGTTACTGAAAGGTATACGAGCACTTTGCTGAACCCGTGTCCGTTGAGCTGAGCCCGTAGCTGTACGGCATTGGGGTACGCCGTGAGTATGATGGTGTCGTCGAGGTTCATGCTCCCTTCATCGACCCATTGGATGAACTGCGTCACGATCTTATCGTTGTTCGATGCGGAATATATGCTACCCATGTTCTCCACTTTGAGATCCCTAAGACGTTCGTCCTTTGTGTATTCGTATGTGGAATAAGTGTCCACGGCGATTATCTTGTCGATCTCACCGAGTACCGCAACGGTAAGCGTCGATGCGTATCCCATTGTCACTATGTGTTCGGTGGGTTCGGTGTAATGGAATACCTCTCCGGTGCCGTCGGTAACGGTCATCGTTCCGATCCCCTGAGAAGTGCCGCTTAATGCGGCGGCTGACAGCCCTAAAAACACGACCAGAACCGAGACGATCGTAATGACCTTGATGTTCACTCTTCTCCCCCTTGTTACGAATTTAATATTTCGTGATACGTAGTAACATCTATTTCATATTTAATGATATTAGGTCTTACAAAGGGTTTTTCATTCTCTTATTGGATAAGGTGTTAGATAAGATGCCAAGCCCGACAGTCGCAGACTATATGATAAGGAATGTCCAAACAGTATCTCCGGACATGACCGTCAGCCAGGTAAGGGAAAAGATAATCAGTTCCAACTTCCACGGTTTTCCGATAGCGGAAAACGATTACCTGTTGGGATACGTCACGGCCAAAGAAATGCTGAGGTTCATTGACAGGCCGGATGCGAGGATCAGAGAGGTCATGGGCCGCGGGACGCTTTGCGTAGTGCCGACGATGTCCATTGATGATGCCACAAGGGTGCTTTTCAGGTACGGGCTCAGGAATCTGCCGGTGGTGGACGAGGAGAAGAAGATCGTCGGCATTATCTCCAACATAGATATCGTGAGGTCCCAGATAGAAAAATCAAGGCCTTCGAAGGTCATGTCGGTGAAGAACCTGCTGGAGAAGCAGAACGGCATAAGGCTGAAAATATCCAATCAGGAGGTTCCGATAAATGAGCTCATACCCACTCAGAAAGAGGTCTATATGGATGAGCTGATCGGCCGCCAATATGAGATAAAGAGAGGGCTCAACGAACCGCTCATTGTCATAAAAAGAAGGAACGGATATCTCGTGGTCGACGGCCACCACAGGATAATGGCTGCTCAGAAGATGGGGCTAGGAACTTTCAAAGCAATAGTTCTGGAACCCAACGATCTGAACATCAGGCTGGGTCTGGAGAAGACTGCGGAGAAGTGGGGCCTCATGACCCTTGATGATGTAAAGATAATAGAGGGCGCTAAGCACCCATTTATGGAAGTGACCACCATGCTTCTCCCTCAGGAGCAGGCGAACGGTCTGAACGAAAGGCTCATCGAGAGCGCAAAGGCCCAGAACCCGAACCGCTGATCACTTCTCGCCTTTCAGTTCTCTCAGGTTCTTCAGCAGTATCCTTTGTTCAGCGGATGCGATGTTCCCCTTGGTCTTCACGAACGTGTCCGGGTTGAGGGAAATGGAATCTATCCCCTCCTCAACGAGGAACTCCGCAAACTCCGGATAGACGGACGGTCCCTGGCCGCATATGCCCACAGTTTTCCCGTTCTTGTGCGCCACCCGGATAAGCTGGGATATGGCGGCCTTCACGCCGGGGTTCCTCTCGTCAAAGTAGCCCATGCGGCCTAAGATATCGGAGTCCCTGTCGCATCCGAGGGTGAGTTGGGTAAGATCGTTGGAACCGATGGAGAACGCGTCGCAATACTTGCAGAACTCCTCCGCCATGAATATGTTGACGGGAACCTCCGCCATGAAATAGAGCTTGAAGTCGAGGCTTCTTCTGAGGCCTACGCCGGCCATCATGCCGATGATGTCCTCCACTTCGAATATCGTTCTGACGAACGGCAGCATCACGTGGAGGTTCCTGAGCCCGAGCTCGTCGCGCACTCTCTTTATGGCCTTGAGCTCGCACATGAACGCTTCCCTGTAACTCTCCGAAATATATCTGGAACATCCTCTCCACCCTATCATCGGGTTCTCTTCGTTAGGCTCATAGTCGACGCCGCCTTTCATGTCGCGGTACTCGTTGGTCTTGAAGTCGGAGGTCCTCAGGATCACCGGTCTGGGGTAGAATGCCCTTGCGACCTTGGATATCCCCTCCGCGAGTTTGTCGATCAGTTCATCCGATCTGCCGTCATCAATGACGGCGCAGGGGTGCTCTCCGATGTAATTTGTGAAGAGGAACTCGATCCTCATGAGGCCGACGCCGTCGCACGGAAGTTTCGCGATATCATCCGCCTTCGAAGGCATGCTCATGTTGACCATGACCTTGGTCCCGGTAATGGGGACGTACTCCGCAGCGACAGCGTCCGCGGCAGGGCCGCCGGATTCCTGTTTCTTTTTTATCTCTCCTTTGTAGACGGTGCCGGTGGTCCCGTCGACCGTTATGATATCGCCGTCCTTCAGCGTGTCGGTGGCAGTCCCTGTGCCAACAACGCAGGGGGTTCCGAGTTCCCTTGAGATTATCGCAGCGTGACAGGTCATGCCGCCTTCATCAGTGACAATGGCGGCGGATCTGCTCATTGCGGGCACCATGTCCGGCATGGTCATCTTTGTGACAAGGACATCCCCGTCCTTGACCACGTCGAGGCTCATCGTCTCGTCGTATATTCTGACCGTGCCTGTCGCGAAACCGGGGCTGGCGCCGAGTCCGGTAAGAAGTATGTTCTCACTCGAGACCTCGTTCTCTCCGTTCCCTCCGGAACTGCCGACAGCCGTGATTGGTCTTGCCTGCACGAGGAAGACCTTGTCATCCTCAATGCACCACTCCATGTCCATCGGCCTCTGATAGTGTATCTCCACCTGGCGGCCCATCTCCGCTATCTCAAGGATGCAGGCATCCTCGATCTTCTGTTTCTTCTCGTCGCCGCCGGCGACATCTTCCTTCAGACATCCGCCGTCCTTCCCTCTGACGTATTTCCATTTCTGAGTGGATATCCTCTTCTTTGTTATGTTCATCTTCGATTTGTCGATCACATACGTGTCGGGAGTGACCTCTCCTCCGACTATGGCCTCGCCGAGACCGTATCCCGCCTCTATGATGATGTTCTTGGCCCCGCTGTGGGGATCCACGGTGAACATTATCCCGGACACCTCCGAATTGACCATCTTCTGCACCACGACGGCAAGCTTGACATCCCCGTGGGCGAATCCCTGCTTCTCTCTGTATGCAATGGCCCTCGCTGTGAAAAGGGAGGACCAGCATTTTCTTATTTTATCAAAGAGGTCCTCTTCGTCCTTCACATTGAGGTAGGTCTCCTGCTGGCCGGCAAAACTCGCGTCGGGAAGGTCCTCGGCAGTGGCGCTGGACCTCACCGCAACGAAACCGACGGTCCCCTTGGGAACTATCAGTCTGTAGTGGGAGACGACCTCCTTTTTCAGATCATCCGGTATGCCGCATGTCTCAAACAGTGCCCTTATGCGCTTGGAAGCATCCGTAAGGTTCTGGTCAGACGTCCTGTCGATGCTTTTCAGCTCATTTTCTATGCCGCCGAGGATGCCGCTTTTTTCTAAGAAGCAGTCATAAGCAGCGGTCGTTAGGACGAACGCTCCCGGTACCGGGAAACCCGCCGATGTGAGTTCGCCGAGATTCGCTCCTTTGCCGCCCACAAAAGGTATGTCATCCACGCGCAGTTCGTTGACGTCTACTATTTTTTTGTCCATGGGAATTACACTCTTGGATTTTTAGCGCATTGCCTTATCGCCGTCAAAGAATATCCTTTTTTATGAGCGGGGGGCCTTGCAACTATCACTAGGTATCGGTATAGGTTTCATTATAAAAAAATTAGTAGCTTCGATTCGAAATTCGAAAGAAAATAATCGGTTTTCGTACAGAAACAGAACAAAAAATATGATAAATGATAAAATGAAACGGAAATAGGTTGTTTTCTATTATAATAAAGGCAAGGATTTAAATCAGATACGGATATTCCGTACTTTAAGTTGATTCAACATGGATATGGAAATTTGTTGGCATGGAAGAGGGGGTCAGGGAGTCGTTACGGCGAACGAGATCCTCGCAGAGGTGGCCATCCAGGCGGGGAAGTACGTCAAAGCCTTCCCCGAGTTCGGACCGGAGAGGATGGGAGCACCCATCAGGGCATTTGCAAGAGTATCGGACATCCCCATAAGGGTTCACACGCAGGTCTACGAACCGGACATAGTCCTCGTCATAGACCAGACGCTGATCGGCAAAGTGGATGTGGGCAAAGGCCTCAAAGCGGGGGGAACGATCATAGCAAACTATACCGGCAGTTCAGCGGAACTTCAGAAGGCGATCGGCACAAGTGCGGAATGCCATGCGGTGGACGCGACAAGGATATCGATCGAGGAGATAGGCCGCCCCATGGTCAACACCTCAATGCTTGGGGCGTTGGTCAAAGTAAGGCCGTTCATAAGCTATGAGGCGTTAGAAAACCACATTGGAAAGAAGTTCGAGGGCAAGCTTCAGGAGAAGGCTATAAAACAGAATCTTGCGGCCCTCAAGAGAGCATATGAGGAGGTGCAGTGATGGCCAACATGGCAAACTACAAGGAACTGACGATCGGAGACCGCGTGCTGGAAGCCGGGAGCTCCGAGAAATTCCTCACCGGCGACTGGAGAAGCTTCGTCCCCATTGTGGACATGGGAAGCTGCATAAACTGTCTTACGTGCTGGATATACTGTCCGGATGACAGCGTCATGGTGGAGAATGAGAAACTGAAGGGAATAAAGCTGTCGCACTGCAAAGGGTGCGGCATCTGCGCAAGCGTGTGCCCTAAGAAGGCGATAACCATGAAGGAGGAGTAAGAATGGCCAAGGATATCGCAATAAACGGTGACGCCGCGGTCGCCCTCGCATGGAAACAGATAGATCCAGACGTGTGCGCGGCATATCCCATCACGCCTCAAACGATAATAGTCGAGAAGTTTGCAGAGTACGTTGCGAACGGAGAGGTGTCGACCGAGTTCGTCTGCGTGGAGTCGGAGCACAGCGCGCTTACGCTCTGCATAACATCCACTTCCGCCGGCGCAAGGACATTCACGGCAACCGCATCCCAAGGCCTGGCCTATATGTGGGAGATGATGCCTATAGCGGCCTCCATGAGGGTGCCGCTGATAATGGCGGTGGCCAACAGGGCGGTCAGCGGACCGATCAACATCAACAACGACCACGGCGACGTGATGGCGGCAAGGGACTGCGGATGGGTGACCCTGTTCGCAGAGAATGTTCAGGAGGCGTATGACATGTCGATAGTCGCCCCGAGGATATGCGAACACCACGACGTTCAGCTGCCGGGGCTCGTGAACCTGGACGGATTCATATTGACCCACGCGATAGAAAGGATCACTCCTCTGGAAGAGGATGCCGTCAGGAAGTTCGTCGGCGAATACAAGCCTCTGTACCCGCTTCTCGATGTGAAGAACCCAATATCCCATAACCTCATGGACGGGCCGCTCTTCTATTTCCCTCACAAGTACCAGACGGTGCTGGCGATGGAGAGCGCGTACAAAGTGGCAAAGGATGTTCTCAGCGACTTCGAGAAGATGTCCGGCAGGAAGTACAAGATCCTGGAGGAGTATAAGTGCGAGGACGCGGAGTGCGTCGCCATCGTTCTCGGATCGTCATTCGGAACGATGAAAGAAGCTATCGACCAACTCCGCAAGGAAGGAAAGAAGGTCGGGGTCGCTATGCCCCGCCTTTACAGGCCGTGGCCGGTGGCGGAGATAGCGAAACTCATGAAAGGAAAGAAATCCGTAATTGTGATGGACAGGCACCTGAGCATCGGAGCATACGGCCCGATGTTCCCGGAGGTCGTCGCAGCGGCGCTTGAGAACGAGGCGATGCCGAAGATGTACAATTATATCTACGGCCTCGGAGGAGTGGACACGATGGTCTCCGACTTCGTCGCTCTTTTCAAAGAGGTTGAGAGCGGAAAGGCCAAGAGGGTCAATTTCGTGGGGGTGAAAGAATGAGCGCGCTTACACTGAAAGAGCTGAACAAGATACCGGTCAGACTGGCCAGCGGGCACAGGCTGTGCGCCGGATGCTCCGAATCGATAATCGCAAAGCAGATCCTTCTCGGAACCGAGAAGGAGGTCGTCGTGGCATGCGCCACAGGGTGCTTTGAGGTCTCTACGACCATCTTCCCCTACACCTCATGGAAGACCCCGTACATCCACACCGCTTTCGGGAACGGAGCGGCGACGTGCGCAGGGGTCGAGGCGGCATACCAGTCCCTCAAGAGGAAAGGCAAAGTGAATGAGGACATAAGGTTCGTGACATTCGCCGGGGACGGCGGAACGTACGACATAGGCATCCAAGCCCTCTCGGGCGCAATGGAAAGGGGCCACCACATGCTGTTCGTCTGTCTCAACAACGAAGCGTACATGAACACAGGCATCCAGAGGTCGAGCGCCACCGGGAAAGGAGCGTCCACCACCACTTCATGGGCGGGCAGCGTCGTACCGGGAAAGAAGGAATTCCCCAAGGACCTGACCATGATAATGGCGGCCCACAGGATACCGTACGTTGCACAGGGAGCCCCTCATGCATGGAAGGACATGGTCCAGAAAGCTCAGAAGGCCTTCGAGGTCGGAGGCCCCGCATTCATCAACACGATAGCCCCATGCCCCAGAGGCTGGAGATTCGCGTCGGATGAGACCATTGCGATATCGAAGCTTGCGGTAGAGACCTGCGTCTGGCCTCTGTATGAGGTGGAGAACGGCACAGATTATACGCTCTCGGCGGAAAGCCAGAGGATCGCCGACGGCAAGGCGGAGAAGAAACCCATCACCGAGTGGATAAATGCTCAGGGCAGATTCAGCCACCTTAGGGATGAGAAGTGGGCGCCGGTCGTGGAGAGCATGCAGGCGGAAGTGGACAAGAAGTGGAACTCTCTGCTCAAACTCTGCAAACTTTAAGATAAAACAGAGGGGGCGACCCCTCTTTCATATTTTTAACGCTTCATAAAAACAAGACGATCACAAATCCCAACACACTGCCGGCGAACGCGCTTACGCAGTTATTGGCGTATTTCGATATCTTCCCATTCCTTTCAAGCGTAGCTCCAAGAACACTGTCGACGAGATTCCCCACGATGCCCATTGCGATCGGTATCAGAATGTAGTAGGAATCTATCCCCTTGAAAATGATCAGCCACCCTATTATTCCCGTGAACACCGCCGCAACGATGGAAGATGCGGTTCCAAGCACGGACACGCCGCCGTTGGTCCCGCGTTTTACTCTCTCAAAAGTGGTTATCAGCCATACCTTACGGTCCCTGATGCCTATCTCGCTTGCCACGGTATCGGCCGCCGCCACGGTCAGGGTGGTAATGAAGGCGACGGTGGTCGCAAGGTCATACTGGCTGCCGCAGAAGTGGTGCAGCACGCCGTAAAGGATCGCAAATGTGCACGCGGGTATACCTACGCCAAGGACGTTCTTATGCGACCTTTCTCCGAAGCTGCCTTCCTGAAGCCCGATCTCGCTCTTTTCGTGGAGATCCATCTTCGTTGCGACGAGGCCCGCGAATGTAAAGGCCACGAGAAGCACCAGCCACTCAACGGAACCGAACACTCCCACTGTATAGCCGACGAAAAGGGATGCCAACGCTCCGGTGAACGTAAGCATCTGCAACCTGTACGCTATTATCGACAGGGCGGCGGACAGTATGCCAGATATGATAATCTGGGTAAATAGTTCCATCGAGGGGGAGGATTATACAAGCAGGATATAAAGGTAAGGGCATTTCAGATCAGTTTTTCGAGGATCTCGGTGGCGTATCTTATGCAAAGCGAACGATCTTTCAGCGGAAAGAACATTATCTTGCCGGGAGAATAAATAGTGGTCTCCATCCCATTCCAGTCCAGAACGATCATCATCTCATCCATCTGCTTGATGGGGAATCCCATTGTCCCCAGCCGCCCGGAGACCTCTTCCATGTTCAGTTCGAGGTCATCTGCCGATATCGCCATCAGGGCCTCTCCGCCGCAGAGGCGCATGGTCGTGAATCTCATCCCAATCCCTTCAGGGTCTTCTCGGAAACAGAACGGAATTCGTCAAGGCCGGAGCTATTGATGAGCATTATATCGGCCAACGCGATGACCTCGGCCAGCCCCCAGGATATCTCTCTGGCGTCCCTCTTGTTGAATTCGTCCATGCCTTGGGGGGCATCCTCTCTTCCTCTCTTTACAAGCCTGTCGTATCTTTGCCCCGGGGAAGAGTGGATCCCGATTATCCGTACGTCGCCGCTGAGCTCCCTGAACGATCTGACCTCTTCCATGCTCCTGCAGCCGTCTACCAAGAACAGGTCGCCGCTCATTCTGTCAATGGTCCGCTTCGCCCAGATGTTCTTTCCGAACCTTTCCCTCTCGGCGCTGGCGAACTCCCCGATCCCAACTCCCTTATCGCGTTCTGGGGAGGCGGAATATGCTTCTCTTACGGCATCTCCCATACGTGCGGAGGGTATGCCCATTGAACTTGCCACCGAAAGGAACTCCTCTTTGCCGGCACCCGGCATTCCCGTGACGATTATTATCTTCATTTACAAAAGGTTCTCTGAAATGTTGATCAGCGTCCTGTCGCAATACACGCATATGAGCTTCGGAGGGTTGCGCTCTTCGACAATGAATTCGGGAACAACGGGCTCTCCTCTGTTCGTGATGCAGTTGGGGTTGCTGCACTTGGCAAGCCCGACGATGTGGTCATCCAGCCTGACCTTGAACTTTTCCGCTATGTAATAATCTCTGATGATGGATATCGTCGCATCCGGTGCGATGAGGGCGATCTTGCCGACCGTCGCATGGTCCAGTTCCCTGTCCTCGACCTTGATCACATCCTTCCATCCGTTCGTCTTGGATGACGGTACATGCATGCCTATGCTGATCACCGAGTCGATGTTGTTCTCGTTCACCTTCAGTATCTTCAGGACATTGAGTGACTGGCCGTTGGCTATGTGATCGATGACGGTGCCGTTCCTGATAGGCGGTATCTTCGTTTCTGCGATCTTATTATCCATTTATGTCACCTCCGAGTATGGCGCAGAGGAGCGCCATTCTGACAGGCACGCCGTTGAACGCCTGCTCAAAGTACTTCGCATGCGGAGTGGAGTCTACTTCGGGCAGTATCTCGTCGACCCTCGGCAGCGGGTGCATCACGATCATATCGCTCTTTGCCTCGCGGAGTATGGCATTGCCTATCCTGTACATCCCCGCCACCTTCTGATACTCGGCGGGGTCGGGGAATCTTTCCTTTTGGATCCTGGTAACATAGAGGACATCCGCCTGCCCTATCACGTCCTCCAGGATAGGGGTCTTTTCCGGTCTGCATCCTTTCTCGACCAGGTGGCTGAATGTATCGGACGGCATCTGGAGGGATTCGGGCGCTACGAATGTCAGCTTCGCGCCGAACATCGTCAGCGCTTCGGCGAGGGAATGGACGGTGCGTCCGTACTTCAGATCTCCCACCAGTACGATGTTCAGCCCGTCGAGGGACCCCTTTGCAGACCTCATTGTGAAAAGGTCGAGAAGCGTCTGCGTAGGGTGGGATCCCGCTCCGTCGCCGGCATTGATCACGGGGTTCTCAGAGAATTTCGCCGCAAGCCTGGCAGCCCCCTCGTGGGGATGCCTCAGTACTATCAGGTCGCAATATCCGTCTACCATCTTGATCGTATCGGCAAGGGTCTCCCCCTTCGACATGGACGTCATTGACATCTCGGAAACATCTATGACAGTACACCCCAACCTCCCGGCTGCGCTCTCGAATGATAATTTTGTTCTGGTCGAAGGCTCGAAGAAGAGGTTGCCGAGAACCCTGCCATCCAGCACTTTCTTCACTTTCTCGCCTTTGGCGTAAGGTATCATTTCCTCGGAAAGGTCAAGCAGGTAATTTATCTGTTCTCTGTTAAGGTCTCGCATGGAAACGAGGTCTTTGTCATAGAAGTCCATGCTTCCTTATCCGAACCTCATGATATAACTTTTTTTCTTGCAGGACTACTTATACACTAAATCAAAGAATCAGATATGTATAAAACGAGTCATAACAGCGCATTCGGAAGTGTCCTTTGAGTTATTCCGGAGTACCTTTGCGAACGTCACTCTTTTGTCTGTAATTGTGTGCATCAGGGGGAATCTCTGCCGGGCGTCGGCAAGTTCTCTTGTATCATTGTAGCAATCTCCATAGCTGTATCATATGCTTCAACAGCCTCCTCCTCACTTAATGCACACGTGGGGACAATAGAAGGATACCTTATTTCCACCCCATATGTCTGAAACAAGGTGGCCTTTCTCGCTATCTTTTCGGTAATTTCTGAATGCGGAAGCATTTCGGCCAATTTAACCAGATCATGCGTCCATGGCGGATCAACACCATATTCCAAAAGTTTTGCTTTCAGCAATTTTTAGAGGTATTGCTGACAATGAAAACACATGCCCCCATATGGTATATATTCATTCGATCTCATCAAAACGATGAGTTCCCAGTCTACAGAAGCCTTTTCAAGATAATCTTCTGGCTCAGGACTCATATGCGATCTTCCCTGTCTTCACAATGTCCTTAATAAAGAACCGGTCATCATCTTTGTACATGTGAAACTCTTCCGGTGTGGCAACCAATATATCCATGGCCAGAGGTATTCCTAGCAATTTCTGTCTCACTTCTGGCGCACGCCTGTAATAGGAGAGTTCGGTGTTCATCACTACAAGGATATCAAGATCGCTCTGGGGTTTGGCATCGCCCTTCGCGACCGATCCGAAGATGATTATTTTTTCTGGATCAAATTCTGCCGCAATCCTCTCTACCACTTTGTCGACCAGACCGTAATCGAACATACGCGCTTACATTGGTAACACAACATTTAAGGATGCCGTCTCAGAAGAAACACAGGCAAGAAAGGAAACGCAAAAAGAAAAGTAGTTCACACAGGCCTTTTTTTCTTTTGTAGATTTTACAAATTAAAACAGTGATCTGATAGATATACAAGCGTAGATCTGGCACAGTAAGAACCAGATCATTTGGAGTTCCGGTTGTACCGATGTGATGCTCAGATCTAATTCTGCAGGGGTTGTTATTTGACGTGCCGCAATAGCGTCCCGATAAGGTTTTAGAGGGAATGTTAATTAATGCGCGATGAATCGAGGGGTCATGTTGAACGTCATCGGAAGGTCCCAAAGAGGAAGGACATGCGAGTATTCCCGAGGCGACAGTTCGATAAAGACGCCATTCATTGTAAGCGGTGATGACGCCGACGATATCCGTATCTCCGCAGGGCCGGAAGGCAGGATCCTTCACTTTTTCGGATCGGAGGTCCCAATAGACCAAAAACTGCTTACATCCGTTTCATCAAGGAAAGATGCCGAACCATTCTGTAAAGACGGGGCATGCGTCATAAGGCTACCATTCAGCGGTGAACATAAGATACCGGGCGAGGCAGAGGCGGTAGTGGTCCCGAACGCGTTCGAACTGAGGAACGATGCGAGAAAGCTTGTTGAGTCCGTGATAAAAATAAGAGAGAACATAGGGTACAACAGGCTCCTTTGTATGTTCGGCATAGCCGAGCCCTCTTCGGCCGCACTGCTTGCATACATGGGAGTTGATGTTTTCGATGACTCTTTGGCAAAAGCCGCAGGCTCCATGGGGATCCGATCGATCCCCGAGGGAGAGATATGGTCGGAGGGTAATGTCTCCTCCGAGAACGCGGCCGACCTCAGAGAAGAGTGCGGGAAGATCGCCGCTTTCACCGAAGCCGGAAGACTGAGGGAGCTTGTCGACCAAAGGGCGGCATCGTCTCCCGCTTTGACAGCCGCTCTGAGGATCTTCGATGATGCTGGATACAGG
Source organism: Methanomassiliicoccaceae archaeon (assembly GCA_009778575.1). Lineage (GTDB taxonomy): Archaea > Thermoplasmatota > Thermoplasmata > Methanomassiliicoccales > Methanomethylophilaceae > Methanoplasma. Next base: position 16,757 of record WRJJ01000008.1, on the reverse strand, counting down.
TATCAGGAGGAATGCTGCTCTACAGTCGGAACAAGGTTCGCATGCAACACGACGCAATCCCTCCGAAGGCCGGATCTGAAGATATATCGCGAGAAGGTATCTGAAAGATACAGGAAGCCTGAACACAAGCGCATATTGCTGCTGCTTCCGTGCTCCGCGAAGAAACCCTATCACATCTCAAAATCCCACAAAGCTTTCGCATCTGCGATCCATACAGCACAGCACGACACCCTTGTGCATGAGGTCATCGTGACATCCCCCCTCGGGATAGTGCCAAGAGAGCTGGATGTGCTCTATCCCGCGAACTCATATGACATACCGGTAACGGGGGAATGGAAGTGCCAGGAGAAAGAAATGATAAGGTCGATGGTGTCCGGCATACTTTCACAGGGATATGAGAAAGTGATATGCCATCTGGGCGACAGCGCGGAATTGGTCAGGGATCTTACGGATATGGAAGAGACCGTTGTCGGAGACCCCACCACCCCGGCTTCGCTGAAGAATCTGGACGAGGCACTCAGAAAGGCCGCCAAAGGGATGGAGCCCGCAGACTATGCCGTTGAGAGGATAGAATCGGTAAGGTCCATACTCATGTTCCAGTTTGGGAAGGAGGCGGCGGATGCGCTGATGGACGGCAGCACCTATGCGATAGGCAAATTCCCCTATTGGAAGATAATAAGGGACGATCCCGGCAGCAAGGAAAAGATCCAAATGGGGATGCTCACGCCGGAAAGGGGTATGATCTCGCTTACCATGGAAGGCGCGGAGGTCGTCGCCCGCATAGGGAAGAATATCGTGGAGATGACGGATTTCGAGATGAAGGGGAATCTGTTCGCAGTAGGTGTGCTGAATGCCGATAAAGACCTAAGGCCGGGCGACGAAGCCATAGTGATGCTTAATGGAGAGGTTGCGGCAGTAGGTGTCGCGATGATGTCAGGCAGAGAGATGGTCGATCTCAAAAGAGGGATAGCAGTCAAGGTGAGGCACAAGAAGAAGTGACTGTTTTTCTGATTCCATATTTCGGAGGGTCATAGAATATTATTCCATCTGGTCTATATGCTTCACAAAAAGAATGATGGAATATAACCTGAATAGTGCGTCCTCATCCTGGCTACCGAGACCATGCCTTTGTATTCTGGGTCTTCGGATGGTTCCACGATGTACAACACTCTGTGCGTGCTGTTAAGCCGGCGTGAGTACCAACTCTTCATCTCGCCGCTGAGCTTCTCGAAGGGAGGGGGGTTCCGGAACGGATCTTCCGAAAGCAGTTTTAGAATGTTCTCCGCTTTATCTCCCAAATGGGACCTTTTCAGCTCTTCCAGATCTTTCTGGGCTCGTTTGGATAATGTTACGACATATCCTTCGGGCAATGCCACACCTCACGTTCCGAAGGGGGCGTTTCAAGTACTTCTTTCATCGCGGGAAGGGTCTCCGGATCTGAAAGAAGATAGAGGGTCTCCAGAATGCTGTTCAATTCCTCTTCTGATATCAGCACAGCATTGCCGGTTTTCGAAGTTATTGTCACCCTTTCGTTCTCCAAAGCGAGATTGATCATACTGAATAGATTTCTGCGCGCTTCCGTCGCATTCACTACCGCCATGTTCGCAGTATCTGCTGATCGATATTTATATGTACGTTTTAATGTACACATATATCGGGAGTACTTTCGGGTACTTTCGGCCACCTCCCCCGCTTTACTTAATATACTCTCCCGTCAATGATGATATGAAGACCACAGTGCATCCCCAAGAAGCATATGTGATACTTCAGGAAACGGGGATCAAATCCTATTCCATCCGCCCCGTATCCTTTTTTCTCCTTTTTATTTAATGATAAACTCTTCTGATGTTCTCTTTCCCAGTCTCGAGAACCATAGGCTCACGACAACCCCCGCGGCGAGCGCCGCCATACCCAGCAGAATGTCCGCGGTCCCCGGATCGGAAACGACCGCTTCTTTCAGTATCACTAAAAGCGATCCGACCGTCAGCCCGAATATCATGAAATATGTGGACCTCCGGTATTTTACCAAGGCATAGTGGACGATCTTTGCGAAACCGATGAGACCTATCAGAATGCCAATGAGAAGGAACACCAGAAGCACATAGTCTGTAGAACCAAGCGAGAGAACACTCGTGAGGGGGGCCAGCAATCCTATGGACAGAAGTACGGTGGAACCGCTTATCCCGGGAGCCAAATGCGACATGGAAAAGATCACGCCGATCAGTATCATGTAAAGGAAGGATACGGTGTCGTGAGAAAGGACACGCTCCTCCGATGCGCCCAGAAATAGGAAGAAGCACATTATGACCACACCCATCACGAACGCCGCGATATTTGCCGCGGAAGGCTTGACCGCGGGTTCGGTGAGATCCCGCAACACAGGGAGCTGACCCAATATCAGGCCCATGAAAAGCATCATCGATGCCACATAGTATGGTCCGGTATCATCGATCATAAAGTTGAGGACCTTGGCGATCAGAATGATCCCGAAAAGGATCCCGAACCCTATCGTCATCAGGAAAACGAAATCTTCCCGTATCTTGTGGGTGATGTCCGCTATATCCGCTATCAATCTCTCATAAATGCCGAAACAAACGGCAAGTACCGCCGCGCTCACTCCCGGTATCATGGAAACGATGCCTATCATCGTGCCGATGGAGAATTTTTTCAGAACAGAACGCGGAGACTCCATGCCTATAGATATATGGAGGCGGTATTAATCCTTAATCAGTGCGCTTGGCGAAATCTCCCGTATCGTTGCTGAACACGTTCATGGTGTTTTCGAATTCTTTGCAATTATCAGGAAATATTAATCCATCTGATTCACGGTAGAGGACACAACTGTGAAAGAACAACACGGGAGCATACAACGAAAATGCACTATGCCGATTACAAGACAATACTGTCCCCCAAGAACGGGATGAACCTTTACCGCGGCTGCACGCACGGCTGCATCTACTGCGACAGCCGCAGCACGTGCTACCAAATGGACCATGACTTTGAGGACATAGAAGTAAAGCGCGATGCACCACGGATCCTGGAGGCCCAGCTGAAAAAGAAAAGGAATCTCTGCATGATAGGCACGGGATCGATGTGCGACCCCTATATTCATCTGGAGGAGGAGCTGCAGATGACCAGACAGTGCCTTTCTTTGATAGAGAGATACGGGTTCGGTCTCTCGATCCTGACGAAATCCTCCAGAATATTGAGGGATATGGACATCTTAAAGGCGATCAACAACAAGACGAAATGCGTGGTGCAGGTGACCCTGACAACGTTCGATGAAGACCTGTGCAGGCAGATAGAGCCGAACGTTTCAACAACCTTCGAGCGCTTCCAAGTCCTGAAAGCGATGAATGAAGCGGGGATCCCGACGGTGGTATGGCTGTGCCCGATCCTCCCATTCATAAACGATTCGGAGGAGAATCTGCGGGGGCTGCTTGATTATTGCATAGAAGCAAAGGTGCACGGGATACTGTGCTTCGGTTTCGGCATGACCCTCAGAGAAGGTGACAGGGAATACTTTTACAAAGCCCTTGACAACCTTTTCCCCGGAATGAAAGAGAGGTACATCGAGACCTTCGGGGATTCGTATTCCTGCCACAGTCCGAACGGCGTCCGCCTTAACGAGATCTTCCGGAAGGTATGCAAAGAGCACAACATTCTTTACAAAACGGACGAAGTGTTCAGATATCTGAATGAGTTTGAGACAAAGAGCAGGCAGTCGTCTTTGCTTGAACATTTTTGATCAATTAAGCGCAACACGTGTTAACAACTCGGTCGCGAACGCTTCCTCTTCACCCTTGTCCAGTTATTGGTCGGCCCTATGGGCTGATACACATATCCCAGGAAATAGAACAACCACCAACCGTTCCCAATAAGGTTTCCAGAGCACCGAGAAAAAGAAACGATTGTAAACTTTTTTTTTGCATCCGGCACTGTTGGAACATGACTATAATGCCCCCATTTTGAAACAAAATTGGACTGATTATACCTCCATTTTGAAACAAAATTATTTATCGTAGCAAAAATGCCCGCGTCTGTGTTGAGAGTTTTTCGATGTATAATTGTCGGTATTCCTGTCTTAATTTAGATAAATAGATGCATAGGTACGGGTATTAAAAACTCAGGACGCGAACACCTCCTCTTCGCTCTCATTCGGTTCAGACTTGATGATCAGCTTCCGTGTTTAAGGCATTAATCATTTTTGCTTCTCTGCGGATCCGCACCATCTGATAGAGGTAATTGAGTGCAACCGCCGGGATTTGAACCCGGGTAGCAAGCTTGGAAGGCTTGAATCCTAACCAACTAGATTACAGTTGCAACGGATTCCCCCTATTTTGTAATTTATATTTAACTGTAATGCTGGGTTAGGAAACTATCTTCATTTATTAAATAAAAGGACTTAGATATATCTATCCTCGGGGAGATACTGGTACATGATGCACGAACCTGTGTTCCAAGACAGTTTCGAGGTCAATGTCTGGAAAAGACTCACATCCGACAAGGACAGCGCATCGAAGAAAAGCGATTTTTACACCAACATCGCCAGCGTCGTGCTGAAGCGCGAAAGGATGGTGAACTCCACCATGCTCTCGTTCCTCATAAAAAAGCTTTATGAGACCCAAAGCACCGGAATGGAGACGCTCATTGACCAGCTGGTATCAAAGAGCAGGCCGAATGACTGCATGCCCGCCATGACCGCAGCGCTGGTGTACGCAGGCATGGACAGATGGGACAAAGCGATCGCGATGGCAGAATCCGCGAAGAACGCTCACAGCATACCCATGCTGGGCTGCGTCAGAGCAAAGATCGCCATGGGGATCGGGGATACCGCGACGGCGAAGAAGGAGCTGATGAGAGCAAGATGCAGCGACCCTACTTTCCCTATGTTCTATGAGCTCATCCAAAGGGTGGAGCCCACGGAAGGGTGGATGTACAGGCAGAACATCGAACTGCTGGTGGCCGGAAAGGAACAGATCCCGTTCGGCGACAATGCCGGAACAAACCCCATTCAGAGGCTGTATGAGATATACAGGGACTGGTACAGCGGGAGGAGGGACAATGCCACAGAGGCAATGATAAGGTCCGAAGAATATGCGAAAAAGAATTCGGAATACGTGCTGGCCTCTGCAAGGATATCCATGGATGAGAGGGACTGGCACTCTGCTCAGATGATGTACTCCACGCTTCTCACGAAAAGCACGAACTGCGCTTACATCATATGCGAATCCGCCAAGGCGTTCTACTCCGGAGGGAATTACGAGAAAGCGCTTTCCCTTTACAGGGATGCGGAAGCTCTGGACCCCGCATCCCCGACCGTCATGAGGGGGCTGATCCAAACATACTCCGCACTCGGAAGAAAGGAAGAGGCGTCGCAGTGTGTAAAGGAATACCTGGATACAGAGAATGCGGACCTCAAGGCATACGTAGCGGGAGCAAAGGTTCTGCTTTCGAACTCCTTCTACACCGACGCCGAGTCGGTCGTGGACAGGGTCCTTCTCTCTTACCCAGGCGACCCCGGAGCGTTCATCCTTAAATCCGAGATCGAGTACGAGATAGGGAATATCAACAACGCGCTCAGGATAATAACGAACGGGGTCGACAAGAACCCGGACGATGCCGAGGTAAGGCTTCAGAAAGCGAAGATACTCTTCAGGACGGGGAGGACGGACAAAGCCGTCATCGATCTGGAGAAAGCGGAGAAGGCAGACCCGAACAATGTCGGCGTCCTGCTTCTGATGAAAGACATCGCTGTCGCCGATAATAGGGTAGAGGATGCGGTGAAACTGAGCAACAGAGTTCTGGAGTTAGATCCTGGCAACACAGAGGCAATGGACATTCTGTCTAAGGCGAGTATCTCATCCAGACGGCCGGAGGGGTCGTATGGGGAATACAAGGACATGATGGTAGCCGACAACAGGGCGGAGAACTTCATTAACATTCTTTCATCAATGATCCTCGACGGCAGATACGGCGATGTCGTTAAGATGTTCAAAGAAAAAGAAAGGGAGTTCGGAAGGAATCCAGCCGCAATGCGCTTGAAAGGCAATGCGGAGTATGCAATGGGAGACTACAAAGCTGCATCCGCAACCTTTGCATCCGCATCCGATGTGGTTCCGAAGGACCCTATGATATGGCATTCGAAAGGAATGTCCGATGAGGCGATGGGAGACCTGGGGAGTGCGGAGGAAGCATACAATAAAGCGGTCCTTCTTAACATGAATGAACCGGAATACTGGATATCGCGTTCCTCGATACAAGAAAAGAAGAAGGACCCCGCCGGTGCGGTGGAGTCCCTGAACAGGGTAATCGAGCTCAGGCCGGATGACATATACGCGCTTGTCAGGAAAGGAATGATATTCGCGGAGATGGGGAGATACGATGAGGCGCTGCATTTCTTGGACATGGCGGCAGTCACGCGGCCGGGTGACATCGAAGTGATGAGGATCCGCCGCGACATAGGAATGGCCGCCGGAAACGCAAGAGTGGCGGAGGAATCTGCGCTGATGATAGTCGGACGGAAACCTTCCGACGAGGAAGGCGTGGCCGCGGCGGTCAGGATACTGATGCAGGAAAGGAAATACGCCGCCGCCTCAAGCATGTTGGATGCCGCATTGGCGGAGGACCCCGATTCGATACCTCTTCTCATGACGAAAAAGGACTTCTGTATATCGACGGAGGATCACAGGGCGGCCATCGATGTCTGCAGAAGCATCCTTGCGATACAGCCGGACAACAGCATCGTCCGGCATGACCTTGCCGAGGAGTACTCCGCGATAGGCGACGTGAACTCCGCAAGCAGGCTGTATCAGGAGCTCGGGGCCGGCAGAGCAGCATCGGAACAAAAGCAGAGCGACAGCCACAGACCGCAGAAACAGAAAGTGCCAGATGTGATAAAGAGGTACGCAGAGAGGATCCTTCGGCGCGCATACATATCGAAACTCGCGCTCAGCGACCCGGACCTCGTTTCCCCACTGGGCATCGATGAGGCCACCGTCAAAGCGGTCATGAGATATCTTTCCGACATCTCCGAGTACGGAGATATATCCATGGGGACCCTGGAATTCGAAAGGATGGAGAAACTCTCCCTGAGTGCGGTGACCAAAGGGAACTGCACTGGGTTGGAAAGCGATCCCGTGATAACGATACCCTGTGCGTACGTCGCCGGCGGAGCGAAGGATGCGGATGAAGCGAAGCTCCTGGTGGCATACATCAATAAGGTGCTGATGGCAAGAAAGTCCACGAGAGCCCTCTCGCCGGAACTGAGGACGATAGCCGAGGCGACACCCAAAGACACAAGCATCGAGGACATAATGAAAGGGTCCAAGATAGGGGTTTATCAGGCTAAATTGGTCAAGGACAATCTCTGATCAGTACCTGTCCATTTCCGACTTCATGTATTCTCTGAGCAGACATGTGGCATAGTTGCCTTTCGGAAGGGAGAAGCTCATTTCATAACCGCCCTCTATGATCTCGTGGGATAGGCCGGATACAGGGCACAGGACCTCTCTTCTGCTCCCCTTGGAACTGCAGTACGGAAGGTCCGGGACGATGAAGTCGTTCGAGGTGATGCCTTCCTTTTCAATGACGGACCTTTCTATCTCCCCCATCTCTCCTTCCGGTATCTTGCTCTCCGAACCGAATAATGATATCGTTACGAAGGCCCTTCCGGACCTTACCTGCCTGGCGGCAAGGTCTATGTTGTTCTTCGTTGTGATCACGGGGTTCTCATGCAGAGGTATCTTGTTGGCATCCAGGGGTATCACCACATCCCCTATGACGGGGCCATTCAGGGGAAGGCCCATACCCATGCGGCCGCTGAGCATCTTGTTGAAAAGATAGGATTGGTATGCATGCACGAACATCATCTGAAGGTTCTTCGGAAGTTTTCCGATCGCTCCCTTCCAGTCGCCGGGATTGGAAACAACATGCTCCACCATTATTTTTTCAAAGGAGAGAGAGTCCGGCATCTCTTTCAGAAGAGATGACCAATCGTCCTCTTCCGAGAGGGACCTTCTTACGGCCGCGACATCCTCGTCCCCGAATGTGGCCGGGTCTGAGACATAGCACCTCACGGCGCCTTCGAGATCACCTCTGATTATGGACTCGCCTACCTTGTGGGTGATCGGCCTCGCAACTCCGAATCTCTGCACTCCGAAGTAGTTCGGAAAACCGCCCGCATCTTTCACTCTGGAAGAAACGGCCTCCAAGATGTCGGGGATATCGCTTTCGGGAACATCGCATTCTTTGACCTTGATAGCGAAGGAGTTGCCTTTCAGGTCACCGATCTGTATCCCCTTTTTTGCAGTGTACGGGTCTTTGATCTCAATGTCCTTCAGGGCGATCCTTTCCATCATATCCAGAGGGCATTCGAAGGACATGAGCTGAGTAGTGACCGCTCTCTTATCCTTGGTCCCGGCGAAGCCGACCTTCTCGCGGGAGATGCCGAGGCTCCTTGACAGCAATCTTACGAGGCGGTTCGTCTCCCAGTTCCTGCTGGTAACTTCGGCAATGACGAACCTTCCGTTCGCCGCAGGCTCGGGTCCATCGGATATCTCCTTTACAATGAAATCCTCCGGCTCCTTTTTGAGGCGTCCGCCGGTCCCGTTCACATCGCTGATGTAGAAGGACATGCCGACATCCGCTTCGGCGGTGCGGCACTCTTTGTAAAACGAGGTCATTGTTTTACCGCAGAGAAGTAATCCGACACGGCCTTGGAGGCTCTCTTCACAGCATCCTCCGGGGTTCCGTCCGTGACCTCTATGTGCAGAACGACGTCGCACAACTCCGGGTGCTGGTTTATGTATCTTACAAGGGAAACGCATTTGTCGGCGTTGAGCGCTCTTATCATCGGTTCAATGAGCGTCGGGTTCTCTTCTTTGAATCCGAGTGTAATCGTCTTGTCTGTCTTTTCGACGGTATAGACATCCATGCGCTGCGATTACAGTAGCATTAATAAAACTTTTGTAAAAGAACGAAGAACGATCGAAATCAAAAGACCGTCACTCTTTGCCTTGTGCCTGCATCTCGTACATGCTGAGGACCTCGTTCGCGGTCATGCATTCTTCCGGCCCCTTATCATCTCTGACGCGGCCGGTGAACCTCGGGAACCTCAGACCCAGACCGGCATCCTCTTTGACAATGTTCTTGGCGGCAGTATGTATCGGGCTAAGGCTGATCTCCGCGGCCACCACTTCAAGGACCACCGTCGGCAGGAACCAAACATCCGGCATCATCTCTGCATCCACCGTATGCGGGCGGCCCTCACTGATGTATCTGTCAAGCATCTCCGGCAGATCGGCAAGGAATGCGTCGTCAAAACCGGTCCCAAGCTTGCATACGGTGCTGTAATGTCCGGTCTCCTCATCGAACACAGCCATCAAAAGAGCACCGTACTTTCCCGCCCTTTTTCCCCTGCCGTAGAACGCGCCGACCACGACCAGATCGAAAGAGTCGGTCAGCGCCTCTTCGTAATCCTTCTTGTATTTTATCCAAAGGAATCCTCTTGAGCCAGCTTTGTATTCTGAGGACAGCGACTTGGCCATTATGCCCTCGCATTTCTTCCCAAGCGCTCCGCTGAAGAACTTCTCACCATCCCCCGGAGTGCTGATGATCTCCATTGTCGTAAGCTGAACCTTCTCAGAGAGATCGAAGGTCTCGATGAGCTTTGACCTCCTTTGTTCAAGCGGGCAAAGGGTCAGGTCTTCATCGTTCACAAGCAGCATGTCGAACATGAACATTTTTACGGGGTGATCCTCAACGGCCTTATCCATGCCGTGTTTCTTCCTGCGGTGGGTGACATTCTGGAAAGGAAGCATGTTCCCCTCCCGGTCGACCGCCACGCACTCTCCCTCGATTATCGCCTTTTCCGCTTTGCACCGTTTCCTCAACTCTGCGGCGATGTCCGGGAAGTTGGAGGTAAGGTCTTCCAAGCGTCTCGAATATAATTTGACGTTGTTGTTATCGATATGGGCCTGCACCCTTATCCCGTCATACTTGAACTCCATGGCGCACCTCCCGCCCATCCTGTCCAGTATCAAGGGCATCGAGGGCAGGCGCTCCGCAAGCATGACCTTTATCGGGTTCCCTACGGTCACCTTCATTTTCCTGACAGCATCCACGCCTCCAACCGCAAGGGTCTCCGCGACAAGGCCGAGGTCACATGTTATGTTGAACGCCCTTTCTATGTCGGGGCGGTCTTCTTTCGTGCCGAAAGCGCCGGCCAGCGCATCAAGTATCGTCATCGACCCGGCGCCTATCCTCATTCTCCCCGTGACGATGCGGCATATATACCTGGCCTCAGCAGGGCCGGAGTCCATCAGGAGATTCGAAAGGTATTTCATTTTCTTGTCCTGCGAGTCCCTGCCCTCGGCATTCTCGATGAGGGTCAGGTTCTTAAGCACCTTTTCAAGCGTAAGAGGTTCGGAGAACAATGCCGCCTGTTTGCGGGTCTTGATCAGGGCTTCGGCGATCGTTCCCGGGTCTCCCTCTTTCTTCCAAAGTTCGTCTATCTTGCTCTCCGTTACGCCCGATACGAATGCGATCGACCTCAGGACAAGCTTGTCCGCCATGCCCAATTCCGCGGCGTAGTGGTCGGGGTGCAGTTTCCCCTGGCACAGATACACTGTGCTCTTTAAGGGCCCCGGTTCCATCCTTTTGAAGAAATCCGAGAGGATGGATGTCATCTCGAGGCGGCTGCTTGTGCTTTCCAGCCTGTCGAACACATCTGCTATCTCTGAATATAACATGGCACCAGCCCGTATGTTATCAGTCTATTTAGAAATCTCTCAGTTTCTTCTGGCCTTCTCCCCCTAAAAGAGAGAGTTCCCGGTTCAGTTTCTCAAGGTTCGAGCGCATCTGGTCCTCCTTCTTTTTGCTGGAGGATTCGGATATCTCATCCATGGTCCCTTTTGCGACAAGGACGAAGACCTCCCCGTCATTCTTCCTTCCCGTACGCCCGCGCCTTTGTATCGTCCTGATCTCGGAAGGGACAGGTTCATAGAATATCACGGCGTTGGTGCTGGCAACGTCCAATCCCTCCTCTCCGACGGAGGTCGCCACGATCACGTTCCTGGTTCCGTTCCTGAACTCTTCGAGTATCTCTATCTGCTCTTTCTGCCGCAGGCCGCCGTTGGATTGCCCTATGAGCTTCCCCACTCTCGCCCCCTCTACCGATGAAAGCTTTTCTATAAGGACATCGCAGGTGTCGCGGTACTGCGTGAACACCATGACCTTGGACGAACCGTCAGTGTTCAGTATCTGACTTACCAGGCTCATAAGTTTCGAGACCTTGGGGTGCTCTATCCTGCTGCCCGAGACCATGTTCCAGGCATCTAGATATTCTTTCCTTGCGACGAGTTCTTTGCCGCCCTTGTTCCCTTTCTGCGCTTCGGCCTCCTCGGTCAGTTTTGCCATGTACAGTCTCAGTGAACTCATTCCCTGGGTCTCGGCGAGTTTGATCGCATGCAGTATCTTCATGCAGATCGATTGGACAGTGAGGCCGCGGTAGATGGTGGGCGATCTCTCCCCCCTCCTCAGCCTCTTTTGAAGGGATTCACCGATCATCAGCATATGGGTGGAGGATGGCGGCCAGTTCTCTTTTGTGAGCCGCAGGTCGGTAAGTTCGATGAAGTAGTGGTCAAGCAGCTTTTTCAGAGCATCCACTATATCAAGAAGCTCCTTGGGCATGTTGACCTCTATCTTTTTGATGTACGTGTCATGCACGTAAGGGGCCACATCCGGATCGTTCTCGGTCCTGATGTCGATACGCATTAGCCTGAGGTTCCTGCAGACCTCCTCCACTTTCTTTATGTCGCTGCCCGGAGATGCCGTGAGCCCCACGGACCGGCTGTCTTTCGCGCAGCTGCCGGCGACCGTGACGTAAGCGTAGTTACCCGTGCCCCTGTGTGCCTCATCATAGATCACAAGCCCGAAACCGTCCATATCGTACATTTGGTTCTCCAGGTCGTTGGCTATGCATTGGGGGGTGGAGATTATGAGGTCGTTCTCCTCTGCGATCCTCTTACGCGTTTCCGGCCGCATCAGGCCGTTCATGACGCCGATCCGCGTATCGGCCAAAAAGCCAGAGAACACGGAAAAGTGCTGCTCTACAAGGGGCTTCGTCGGCGCCATGAGAAGGACCTTCCTCCCGGCCTGAAGCGTGACGGCCGTTATGTAAAGGGCTATGATGGTCTTCCCGAGGCCGGTAGGCAGGACCACCAGCGTATTGACGTTCAGGCAGTCCCTTGCCATGTTCATCTGATACTTTCTTTCTTCCACCGCATCGGGGGTTATCTTCGGATGAGAGATGTAGCCCATTCTGAACCTAATTCAGAATAGTATAATAAAAAGTTGTTTGGGGGGTAGCCGAAAGTGGAACCTTACCGGCAGCCGCCGCCGCAGGACGAGCAGCCGCTGAAATTGGGGTCGCGTATCGTGAGGCCCGTTCCGAAATTGGGGTCGTCCACGAATTCTATGACGCATCCCTCAAGCGCTTCCTCGGTATCTTTATCGTAATACATCTCGAAACCCGAGGCGCTGTTGTCCACTATGTCTCCGTCCGGGACCCCTTCCTGGAATGACATTCCGAACTGCGGTCCGGAGCATGCGATCCCGGAAAGATAGATCTTTATGCCGTGTCCGGTCTTCTGATTCTTTTCCAGAAGTTCGTTGATGAACTTCTCTGCATCAGGCGTAATCTGCACCATTATGATCGCCCCTAAATAGGTCAGGGGATATAAAAAACCAATCAAGGGAGGTATCTCTAAATTCTCAGGCCGTTCTCTCTTTTGTTCTTATGTCATTTGATGCCTTCTTTTCGTGCCGAGCATTATCGATAGAAAATGTTGGTGTCCGGTAGAAAAGCCCCATTTAAGAAATGAATGCGATCCTCCCGGCATATTTTTTAGATGATTGTTGCAACCCTCAAAATGATAATCCGATCCATCCTCCCTTTTTGTCTCGTCGACCCTGCTCAAAGATACAGGCAAAGCCTCTTCAGCCACTCCTCCGCTTCGTCTCTTTTCGGATATTTCGTCTCAAGTTTCAGGAACTCTTTCCCATGCACCTTCGCCGACGGATCGAAACCTATCATGAGGTGGCATAATTCATGGTACAGGCAGTAGTCGAGGACGAAGTCCGGGACCATGTCAGTGTCCAGAACGCTGGAGATGGTTATCACTTTCATAAGCACGGAACAGTGGCCTATCTTCCTCACGCTTGACTCCTTTGTCCACGAAATGTGGACCATGGGATCTCTCTCCACCAGCCCCATCTCTATCAGCCTGTCGTATGCAGACCCGAGGTCCTTCGTCTCTCCTCTGGAGGACCTGGTGAGATTTCTGCTCCTCTTCAAATATACCGGCTGTTTGTACTCCGAGAACTCCGGCGCGGTTATCCATCTGCACATCTCGTCGGAATATCCCTCGTCGTCCCCCGTGATCTTGGAAAAAAGAGAATTGCACAGTCCCTCGATCACTTCCGGAGGAGCGTCAGCAAGATAGTCTGACACTTTAAAATCCGCCCACTTGTAGCTCCTCTGCCACCTTACTTTGAATTCCTTGAAAGCAACGAATTCCGCTTCTACTTTATCAAACCCATATTCTCTCCCGATCTCCTTGAACTTGGTCCTAAGGACCTCTTCAGTTTCCATTTTTCTTTTCCCCCCAACGATGTTCATCGTATGGATATTTGGAGGGGAGAAATACCCATTAAAAAACAAGAAACTACAATTAGCAGTTAGTTTTCGGAAAGTATGATAATGTCGAACACGATAGAGCATCATGCAGGAAGATCCTAAGGAACGGGAGATCACCGAGAAGATACTGAAAGCCATCGAGGACCAGTTCGGCTTCATACCTGTAGTGAACCAGGTCCTATCCGAGCGTCCCGACATGTTCATACCTTCCGCAAATCTGGGAAAGGCCGTACTGGAAGGAAAAGGAGAGCTTGACCCGAAGATGAGGTATCTCGCGGCCGTGTCCGCGGCCGCCGCTCTCGGAGGGCAGCATTGCGTGAGGGTACAAATGCACCATGCCGCACAGGCGGGGGCCACGAAAGACGAGATACTTGAGAGCATAATCATAGGATCATACATGGCTATGACCAAGTCCCAGTCGTATGCCCTCAGGGAATATGCCGATATGTTTCGGGACGAAAAGCGCGACCCATGACCAAGTTAAAACACCAGGTGTCTCCCGGCGCTAACACACATTTTCATCGCCCGGTGATGACACCGGTCTCGAAGCACTGACTTACGCCGGGAGTATGTGTCGGACCCCGCGTTGGCTTCCGGTCATGGCTGCGATGACACATCGCTGCTACCGCAAGAGCCCCTTTTCAGGGACAGGGTCGCTGTGAGCCGCCCCGTGCACATGGCCTTCATATATCGGGCCCTTACGCCGGTTCGGCCTTTTACCATAGTATTGCCTTGTTATTAATGCATTGCATCTGAGAGTTGAAAAGATATACGACAATAAACGTATTTTATTGTATAAAATTGACTGATAGTTAAAAAACATCTGTTTATCGTCGAAAACTCCGAATTCCGTGGAAAAAGAATTACAAAATACGAATTTCGTAATTTTATATACGAAAAATCCCTAACTTCTACGATTTCCACGGTTAGGTTTATTTAAGAAGATTTGTTACAGGATTTTCATGAAAGCTTACTTCAGACCTGACTCTGTTGCAGTGGTAGGCGCATCAGAGGACACAACGAAACTGGGCGGCATGCTTCTCAAGAACATGATAGACGCAGGGTTCAAGGGGAAATTATATCCCATCAACCCCAAAGGCGGAACGATAATGGGCATCAAGGCGTACCAATCCGTCAAGGATGTCGGAGAACCCATCGAACTTGCGGTCATTGCGATAAAGAACCTGCAGGCGATAGAGGTCATGAAAGATCTCGGCGCGGCGGGCGTCAAATACACTTCAATACTCACAGCCGGGTTCAAAGAGGAAAGCGCCGAAGGCGCGGAACTTGAGAAGAAACTTCTCTCAGAGGCAAAGAAATACGGGATCAGGATAGTGGGTCCCAACTGTTTCGGCAACATGAACGTCGCCCACGGGCTGAACTTTACATTCACTCACATCCTGCCTCCCGCAGGCAACATATCAATACTTTCCCAATCCGGGGCGCTCGGCTCATCCATATTGGAGTGGTCCAAGCTCAACAACTTTGGGATAGCCAACTTCATCACCTTCGGCAACAAGTCCGATGTGGATGAGGCGGACATCATCGGTTATATGGAGGACGACCCCTCAACAAAGGTAATCGGAATGTATGCGGAAGGCATATCCAACGGCCTGAAGCTTGTGAAAGCGGTGGAGGACGCCGGCGGCAAGAAGCCCATCGTGGTGTTCAAATCCGGAAAGACGGAAGCAGGCTCCGCTGCGGCATCCTCACACACGGGATCGCTTGCGGGGTCGGATGCCGTCAATGATGTGATATTCAACAAGCTCAACCTGCACAGGGCCCAAGACCTCGATGAGATGTTCGATGCGCTGTCGGTGTTCAGCACATGCAGCCCCATGAAGAAGAACGGCATAGCGATCATAACCAACGCCGGAGGGCTCGGCGTAATGTCCGCCGATGCGGCATTCGACGCTCCTTACATAGAGGCGGCCAAACTCTCGCCCGAGACGATAGAGAACATAAAGAAGGCGGTCCCCACAATTGCGGGGCTGACCAACCCGATCGATGTCAGGGGCGATGCGAAAGCGGAATACTTCAGAGGCGCGATAGAGGCGGTCATCAAAGACCCGGCCGTCGGAGGCCTTGTCGTGATGGGGTCCCCGCTGGACACCGCCGATCTTGAGAGCATAGCAAAGATACTTGTAGAGATGAGGGACGACATCCCCGTCCCGACCACATGCTGCTTCCCCGGAGGGGAGAAGTGCGAGAAGGCGAACAAGATACTCAGGGACGGGAAGATACCATGCTACCCCACGCCGGACAGGGCGGTACGCGCACTGTCGATACTCAGGAAATACACCATAAGGAGCCAGGAGAAGCACGACCCGATGAACCAGCCCGCCGTTTCCGGAAAGGCAGCGGCCCAGAAGATAATCGCGGACGCAAAGGCCGAAGGGAGAAAAGCCCTTACCGAGGCCGAGGGAAAGAAGATATTCGCGGCATACGGCATGCCGACCCCCGGAGAGGCAACCGTCAAGAGCGCCGATGAGGCTGTCAAAGAATGCAACAGGATAGGATATCCCGTGGTCATGAAGATCCTCTCTCCCGACATCGCCCACAAGACAGACGTGGGAGGTGTGGTGGTCGGGGTCAAGAATGCCGACGAAGCAAAGGCATCCTTCGAGAAGATCATGAACAACTGCAAGAACGCGAAACCCAACGCAAGGCTTGACGGAGTGTCCATACAGCAGATGGTGTTCGGACAGGAAGTGATCCTTTCGATGATAAGGGACGTACAGTTCGGCCCGGTGGTGTCATTCGGCCTCGGAGGGATATACGTCGAGATCCTGGGAGAGATCTCTCAGGCGCACGTTCCCATGAGCGAGCAGCAGCTTGATAAGATGATAACCTCCACCAAGGCATACAAGCTCATGTCCGGTGCGAGAGGGCTTCCCGTAGCCGACATTGATGCTGTGAAGGATATGATCAGAAAGATCTCGATGATCGCAACGGAGAACCCCGAGATATTCGAGCTGGAGATCAACCCGGTCATCGTAGGAAAGAAGGGCGAAGGCTGCTGGGCGGTCGACGCTCTCTGTACCCTCAATTAAACTTA
>WRJJ01000007.1 GCA_009778575.1 Methanomassiliicoccaceae archaeon | reverse complement strand
GCCTATGACATGATCAACCTCCACCCCGCCCTTCCGGACGGCCCGAAGGGTACCTGGGAAGAAGTGATATGGGCCCTGATCCGAGAAGGGGCGGACCGCCACGGGGTGATGATCCACATCTGCACCGAAGAGTGGGACAGGGGCGCCGCACTCACGTACTGCGGGTTCCCCATAAAAGGCCCGGGATTCGACGAACTCTGGGAGGAACTCCGCCAAAAGGTCTCCGTCTCATCGCTGGAGGACATTATCGAGAAAGAGGGCACGAACGAACCGCTTTTCAAGAAGATCAGAGAGGAAGGTGCCAAACGAGAGCTGCCCCTGACGGTCTCTACGATCGGATTGTTCGCAAGCGGTGCAGTAAAGATAGAGAACAAACGACTGATCGAGGGCGGCAGGGTGCTCGACAGACCGTATGATATGACCTCTGCGGTTGACGGAACGCTTTAAGGTGCCACGATGAACGAATTCGATCCCGCTGCCGAACTGGGACTTGAACATGATAAACAGCTGGTGTGCAGCTGTAAAGGATTCCTTCAGACGAACAACAGTGCCAGAGATCTGTGCAAGCGGTTCGTGTCCAACGGAGATAAGCTGTATGACATGGTAGCAAGGTATGATGACATAGTGGCTTACGTCCTGAACAGGACGGAAGGGCGCTCCGGAAGCACCGCACGGTACATCGCGCCGTTCCTGAAGGCCTACGGCATGACCGACTATTCCGCTCTGGAATACTGCAACGAGGCCCTGAGGCCCATGCCGGAGGCCAAAAGGGTAATGGGCCACCTGGTAGACACTTTGCCGACCTTCATTTCCACTTCGTCGTATGAACATAATATGATGAGCCTCTGCGACTTTCTCGATATCCCAAGGGGGTTGGCCGAATGCACAGAGATATCCTTCGACGATTTTGACATGACAAGACACGAGGCGAAGGAGCTCAGAGATATGGCCAACAGGGTCACCGGCCTGAGGATGCCCACACAAGAATACAAGCTGAACACCCCGACAAAGCTCCAAAAGTACGAAGTGGAGATGATAAAGACATTTGACGAGATGTTCATCGGAAGATACCAGGACATGTTCACTTCGGAATTCATAAAGGAGTTCAGAGCCGTCGGGGCAAATGAGAAGGCTTACTACCTGATCGACCTCAGAAGAAGGACGCAGATCGATTTCGATGGCACAGCGTTCATAGGGGGAGACATAACGGACATCCTCGCATTGGACGCGGTATGCGACAGGGGCGGCCTCGCGCTGTCATTCAACGGCTGCGACTTCGCCGTAAGGAAATCGAACATCGCGGTGATATCCAGAGACTGCACCGTGGCGGCGGTTCTGGTGCAGGAGTTCTACAACGAGGGGATAGAGGCCGTGTTCGATCTGGTCGAGAACTGGAACAGGGAGACGCTGAAAAAGAAGGACTTCCCCGACCCTTATCTTATGTCGGCGATGCTGGCATCCAACCCGAAGAAACTGCCGGAGGTCCATATCGTGAACAAGGACAACGTGGACGAGATCGCAAAGAAGAGCGACAAGTACCGCAAGAACCTGCTGAGGTGACCGGAATTGGTATGTGCTCTGGCCGGGATTCGAACCCGGGTGTCAGCCTCGAAAGGGCTGAATGATTGGCCGCTACACTACCAGAGCTTACGCGCTCATGATTGATATGGTTAAAATAGTTTTTTGTTTAGTACAAACACGTATTCGATTTTTAGGATAACATTTAAAAGAGATTAATGTTACATGTGGCTACGGAGATCGATCAAATGCCGGCAGAAGAACCGTTCGAGAGCACTGAAGAGGACGTATCACGCGTACGTATGCCGAACATCAAAGAAGGAGAGATGTTCGGGATAGCCGACCAGCTGCTCGGCGCATCGAAGATCAAGGTCATGTGCGAGGACGGAGTGTCCAGAGTGGGCCGCATACCGGGGAAGATCAAAAAGAGGATGTGGATACGAGAGGGCGATCTCCTTATTGTTTCCCTCTGGGATTTCCAGCCCGATAAATGCGATGTCAGGTTCAGGTACACCAGGACCCAGGCAGTGAACCTTAGCAAAAAAGGCAAAGTACCAAAGAGCCTGGATGTCTTTTGAAGGGCGGTGTTTTGACTGCCATCCTATGATGAGAAATTCTCCTATCTCGAACAGCGCGTCGATTCCCTGAAAACAAACAAAACAGGGGATGAGCGCCAAACGGAAGGAGAGGTCTTTGACAGAAAGACCCTGATGACCATATACGATCTGATGAAAGGAGGTTTCATCGACACGGTCGGGTATCCCATATCAACTGGAAAGGAAGGCAACGTTTTCTTTGCGACCGACGAGGACGGCGAACCGCTCGCCCTAAAGATCTTCAGAACATCCACTTCCACATTCAAGAATGTCGCAAGATACATCGAGGGCGATCCGAGGTTCAAAGGCGTCGCGGGCAACAGGTGGAAGCTCATATACACCTGGACCAACAAGGAGTTCAGGAACCTCCAGAGATATTCGGAGGCGGGGCTGCCTGTACCGGAGCCCATCACGTTCGACAAGAACTGCCTCCTCATGGAATATATCGGGGATGAGAACGGCCCGGCCCCCCAGCTTAAGGATGTGGCGCTTGAAGACCCTACTGACATGTACGATGAGGTCCTCTCGTTCATCATAGACGGCTGGAAGGATGCCCATCTGGTACATGGGGACCTGAGCGAATACAACGTGCTTGTATGGGAGGGGCAGCCCATATTGATAGACTGCGGGCAGGCCATGACCAATGACTTTTTCAATGCCAAGGACCTTTTGATAAGGGATATAACGAACGTCAACCGCTTCTTCAGGAACAGAGGGGCGGATGTGATAGAGCAAGAGAAGATACTTGACGAGATACTGAACGGATCAGACGAAGAAGAGGAGGAAGAGGAATGAGGTCCGTGAGGATACCAGGCGACCGCGTAGGCACGCTCATAGGGAAGAACGGCGAGACGAAGAAAATGATAGAGAGGATGTCCGGAATAAAACTGGACATCGACACGGAAGGTGAGGTGATCTTCAACGAGGAAGCTGAAGGCACAGACCCTCTGATGGCACTCAAGATCATTGATGTGATAAGGGCGATAGGGAGAGGGTTCAATCCCGAACGGGCCGTAAGGCTCTTCGAAGATGACGAATACTTCGAGGCCTTCGACCTGAAGGAAGTGGCCGGGGACAGGCCCAACCAGCTCGGAAGGGTCAGGGGAAGGCTGATAGGCGCCGAGGGAAAGACCAGAAGGATAATAGAAGAACTCACCGGATGCTATATGTCAGTGTATGGGAACACCGTGTCGCTGATAGGGAATTCCGTCAGCCTTCCGGTGGCGAAGCATGCCGTAGAGCTCATCCTGAACGGGAGCGAACATGCCACCGTATACCATTATTTAGAGAGCCAGCGTCCCAGACTGAGGATCGCTGAGATGGGCTTTGACCTGTGAGCTGTTCCTATGGAAGACTGGGTCAATGAGAATCTTGATGCCGCGGAGGGACTGGCGTCCTCCGGCCTGTGCGACCGCTGTCTCGGAAGGATGTTCGGGAAGCTCGGCACGGGGATGACCAACGACATCCGCGGCAGGATGTTCAGGGAGGCCCTCTCTGAGAAAAGGACGGATATTCCCGCTCCCGAAATATGCAGCCTGTGCGAGAACGTGTTCGACCTGATGGACAGATTCGCGGATGCCGTAGCGGAGAGCGTGAACAGCATCCGGTCCGAGAACTTCTTGGTGGGGTCCAGAGTGGAGCCTGAGATCGCCGAAAAAGAAAAGGAGCTGTGGGGAAAGTACGGGCTTGAGAATGCGGAGGCCATCAAGACGGAGCTCAACAGGGAGATAGGCAAACTTGCCCTGCCGCTGATCAACCGCCCGGTGGAATTCAAGAATCCTCAGGTCGTGGCCTGCATCGATACCAGATTTGCGGATGTCACCCTGGACATATCTCCTATCTTCATCGCCGGAAGATACTACAAGTACAGCCGCGAGATACCGCAGACAATATGGCCGTGCAGGGTCTGCAAAGGCAAAGGATGCGAACGATGCAAAGGCACCGGCAAAATGTACCAGACATCCGTGCAGGAGATAATCGGCGATATCGCTCTGGAGATGAGCGGGGGAGAGGAGCACTTCTTCCACGGGATGGGAAGGGAGGACATAGACGCCTGTATGCTCGGCGAGGGCAGACCGTTCGTCCTGGAGATAAGCAGGCCGAAGATAAGGGATATCGATACCGACGAGCTTGAGAGAAGGTCCAACGCATCGGAACTTGCGGGATATGCGAGACTGCACTTCGTTCCGCGGGATGCGGTACAGGAATACAAAAGCGCGGACCCGGACAAGACCTACGTTGCAAGGGTCAAAACGGATGGTAAAGTTAATAAAGAAAGAGTAAATGAGGTAGCCTTATCATTCAAGAATGTCCACATCAACCAGAGGACTCCACGCAGGGTTGAGCACAGACGTGCCGACCTTGTGAGAAAAAGAGAGATCCGATGGGTCGAGGCGGAGATGATCGGCGATGACGTGTTCGACCTCACCGTGAACGCGGAATCCGGAACGTACATCAAAGAGTTCGTTTCGGGTGATGAGGGCAGGACCGTACCGAACTTCTCAGACGTCCTCGGAGTAAGATGTGCTGTGCAGACGCTTGATGTGATAGCGATCAACTACCAAGAACCAATGAGGGATTAAGATGCAGGCATCCAGAGGAACAAGGACAAAGACCCGCCAGCTCCTGAAGAAGAAACCGAGAGCACGCGGGCTTTCGCCAATAACAAAAGCTTTCCAGCAGTTCGAAGCGGGAGAGAAGGTCAACATCATAATAGACCCCAGTGTCCACAAGGGTATGCCCTTTTCCAGATTCCACGGCCTTACCGGCGTCATCGTTGGTCCGAGGGGAGCCGCATATGAGGTCAGCGTAAAGGACGGCAACAAGACCAAGATGGTCGTGGCGCGCCCGGAGCACCTTGTAAGGAACAGGGATTGAATATTTTTGACGGGTGAACCGAATGTCCGAGCAGTACATAACGCTGGCTGAGGTCAGGGACCTTCTCACCGAAGAGAACGAGAAGAGAGAACTCCTTACTTCGCAAAAGCACGCTATGGAACAAGCGAGGGCAGTGTGCTCCATCTCGGTCGATGATGCCAAAAGCATAGTCGAAGAGATCGGCGCCATCGAAGGAGTGACGGAATACGCTGCCGTTAAGATAGCGGACCTCCTCCCTCAGTACCCCGAAGACGTGCGTGCCATATTCTCAAAAGAAAGACTCGCGATCGAACCGAAGACCATCGACCAGATAATCGAGGTAGTAGGTAAATATCTGTAATGCGTTTTATCTGTGAGGAATTACGGTGGAAGAATACGCATATGTTCTGGATTATCTTTCTCAGGGCATACCCACCAATAATTTTGCGAAAAAGGAGCCGTTGTGCTACGCCTTGGGTGATGAGGAATTCAAACTCTTCGAACTCGTTCCCAAACCCGCCGCCGTCATCAACATCGGCGAAAGGGTGTACATCGGAAAGGACACTGTGAAGAGGACGGTCATCGATCACGTGAAGAGACGCGTCGGGCCTTCAGACCTAACGCACGGCGCGGTGGCCGAACTGGAGTACTGCGTGAACGAGATAGTGTTGGCCAACCAGCCGAGGTTCATAAGGTTCTTCAACGAGGCGGAGGCCATCTCCATGAGGAAGCACCTTCTGGAAGAGCTTCCCGGCCTCGGAAAGAAGACGATGACCGCAATACTCGATGAGCGCACGAGGAACGGCCACTTCAAGGACTTCAAGGACCTCAGCGAACGCGCGACGGTAAAGAACCCCGAGAAGCTGATAACGGCGCGCATAGTGCTTGAACTGACGGACAACGAAAGGAAGCGCTATCTCTTTGTATCGAAATGAGCAGAGGGGAGACCGGCAGACTGATAGCCGAGACCGGCGTGATCCCCAAAAAAAGCAAAGGGCAGAATTTTCTCATTGATGAAAGAGTGGCGGACCGCCAGATCGATTTTGCCAAGATATCCCAAGGAGACAGAGTGCTGGAGGTTGGGCCGGGGCTAGGCATACTCACATCAAGGCTGATAGGGCGCTCCGGCGATGTGACGTGCATAGAGATAGACGACGCTTTGGCCGACCATATAGAGGGAACATACGGAGAGAGGCTGCGCCTGATCAGAGGAGATGCCGTCAAGGTCCCGTTCCCTCCCTTCGACGTGTTCGTCAGCAACCTTCCGTACAGCGTATCCACGCCGATAATCTTCAAACTTCTCGAGCACGATTTCAGAAGAGCGGTTGTCATGGTGCAGAAGGAATTCGCCGACAGAATGACGGCGGATGTCGGCAGCCCCGATTATTCAAGACTTACCGTCAATCTTTTTTACAGAGCGGACTGCAGGCTCCTGGAGAAAGTGCCGAGTTCCAGATTCAAACCGCAGCCGAAGGTGGACTCCGCCATAGTGGAGATCGTGCCCCGGCCGGCGCCTTTTACCGTGTACGACGAAAGGGAGTTCTTCAGGGTGACCGAGGCCGCTTTCAACCACAGAAGGAAAAAGATAGGCACCTCCCTTCGAGCGGCAAAGATCATAGACGACGGCTGGGACATCCCGTTCTTGGATTCAAGGATCGAAGAGCTGCGCCCCGCCGAGATAGCGGAGATAGCCAATTCCATATTCCAATGCCGGAAAGAGCTAACTCGCCTTTGACCTCCTTTACCCAGCCTATATAGATGGATGGGAGAAATACATGTTCTTTTGAAGAAGATTATATAAACCTGGCACAACGATTCGTTTTCATGGAAGGCAAAAAAAGACCCATACTAATTGCGTTGATCGGCCTGATCACCATATTGGCTGCTGTCCTGATCCTGCTTGCGGCGGCAGCGGCGTTGTTCTCGGACTACATCATTGATTTCACCGGAATAGACATCGGAGACTATATCGGATACGGAGGATTCATAATCGGGATCATTACCCTGATAATCGGGATAGCGATCTGGAGAGGATGGACCATCGCATGGTACATTGCCGTGATCCTTTACGCCCTGGGCGTACTCAGTTCGATAGTATCGATCGTGTTGGTGTTCACCGACGAGGCGGCGACGCAGGCGGCAGTGGTTCCGCTCTTGTTGCCCTTGGTCATCGGGCTGCTGATACTGTATTATCTGTTCCGTCCGAAGGTCAAAGAATTCTTCGGCGTATGAGCGCTGACACTTGAAAAGGTCAAACCGTTTCCCATAGGGGAGTTCACTCCCCGCGGCCCTTTTATTCGTTTTTATATGGCCATCCTAGCATGAACGCGAACCAAGGCACAGCGGTTAGGTCTGACCTCTGAGCCCTGTAAAGATGCGAAAGCATCGGCAAATGTATAACATCCTGAGCCCCATATAGATTGGATCACATGCAGGTCGGCATAGTAGGAAAACCGAATGTCGGGAAATCGACATTCTTCGGCGCGGCGACGATGGCTTCGGTGGAGATCGCGAATTACCCCTTCACGACAATAGAGCCCAACAAGGGGGTCGCATACGTTAGAACCCCTTGTCCATGCAAGGACCTGGACCTTAAATGCACCCCCCATAACTCAGCGTGCATCAACGGTACAAGGATGGTCCCCGTTGAAATGTTGGACGTGGCCGGCCTTGTCCCCGACGCTTGGGAGGGGAAAGGTCTGGGGAACAAGTTCTTGGATGACCTAAGGCAGGCGGATGCTTTCATCAACGTGGTCGATGCGAGCGGGACCACCGACATAGAGGGGAACACCATCGATCCCGGGAAATATGACCCATCGGAAGATGTGGTCTTTCTCAGGAAAGAGATAGCCCTCTGGATGAGGGAGATAATAAAGAACGGTCTGAGCAAGATAGCCAGACAGGCGAAGATGCAAGGAAGCAAGCCTGAAACCATCCTTCAGGAGAGGCTTGCGGGCCTGAGCGTGACGGAAGGGCAGATCAAAGAAGCCCTCAGAAGCGTGGAGCTGCCTCAAGACCCGACGCTGTGGGATGACGAAACTCTTCTGGCACTATGCGTAAAGATCAGAGAGATCTCCAAACCGATGATCATCGCCATGAACAAAGCGGACATCTCTCCTCCGGAGAACCTTGACAAATTAAGAAAAATGGGTGATCCCGCCATCCCTACTCTTGCGGAGACGGAACTTGCCCTGAAGAAGGCGGGAGCCGCGGGCCTTATCGATTATGTTCCTGGAGATTCCGCCTTTACAATAAAACCCGGCGTCGCTCTCAGCGAAGGACAGAAAAAGGCCCTGGACTACATGGCGGAGAAAATGAAAGGATACAACGGCACGGGCGTGCAGGCCTGTCTGGAGGACTGCGTCTTCAGAATGCTGGACCTCATAGCGGTCTATCCGGTCGAGGACGAGTCGAAATACACGGATCACTTCGGCCGCGTTCTGCCAGACTGCATCCTGATGCCCAGAGGCTCCACCGCCAGGGATCTTGCGTACAAGGTCCATACGGAACTCGGAGACAAGTTCATAAGAGCTGTCAATGCCAGAACGAAAAGGACCGTCGGGGCGGACTATGTACTCCTGGAGGGGGACATAATAAGGATAGTTGCCAACAAGTGATACAATGGAGACAGTGGACGTAAGACTCATAACGGCATCCTACAGCAATGACGAGAACGGGAGCGTTTTCGTAGAGCTGTTCGGAAAGACCAGGGACAAGAGGTCCGTTACCATCCTGTGCTATGGGTTCGACCCCTACTTCTTCATTGTCGATCCGAGTGCGGACACGGAAAAGACCCTGACGAGGGATGCGGAGGTCATAGGGACAGAACACACACGCCTCTTCTACAGAGGCCGCGATCATGAGGTGCTTAAGGTAACGATAAAGTATCCATGGAAGGTCCCCGACTACCGAAATGATTGGAAAAAGAAAGGGTTCGCCGTTCTTGCGGCGGACATTCCATTCCACCACAGGTTCGTTTACGACAAAGACATGGGTTCCTGCATAAGAGCGGCGGGGGAATGGGTGACCGGCCCATACACGACCGACCTCGTCATGAAGATGGAGGCGTTCGAGAACATAGAATCCTTTGACCCGGGCTTAAGATTCCTCTCGTTCGATATTGAGAACAGCATCCAACACGAGTTCATCTACACCATATGCTCTGTAGTGGAAGAGGACGGCGTGTACAAGGATTGCGAGCCGCTCACCGGAAGTGAGAAAGATATCATCACCAAATTCGGGGAACTGATCAGGAAAGAAGACCCGGACATCATCACGGGATACAACATAGACAACTATGATATCAAGAAGATATTGGAGAGAGCGCTTGCCAACAAGATGAAGGATGCCCTGCCCTGGGGAAGGGACCGCGGGCAGCCGCGCGTCGTGAATGAGAGATTCTGGAGGCTGAAAGGCAGGATCATAGTGGACGCATGGTGGGCGGTAAAGCGCGAACTAAGGCCCAAGCAGGAGACGCTCAACGCCGTTTCGCTTCAGGTGTTGGGGGAGTCGAAGCTTGATGTGGATCCCAAAAAAATGGATGACGAATGGAAGAACAACAGAGAGAAAGTGATAGAATACTGCAAGAAAGATGCGGAGCTTGCCCTCAAGATCCTTCTGAAGATAGGTACCGTGAGAAAGGGGATGGACCTCTCGACCGTTGCAAAGCTTCCCCTTGACGATGCTCTCAACGCCGGCTCGTCCCAGCTTGCGGACTCGCTTCTCATCAGGGAAGCGGACAGGCAGAATGTCGGCGTTCCCTTGACGGGAAGAAGGGAAGCGGGAGACCCCATCGAGGGAGGATATGTCCATACCATCAACCCGGGGCTGTACCACTGGGTATGCGTACTTGACTTCAAATCCATGTATCCTTCGCTGATCATCGCAAAGAACATCTGCTTCACGACCCTGTCCGCTCAGGGCACCATAACGGCGCCTTCCGGCGCAAGGTTCCTGTCGCCTGACAGCAGGGAAGGCATACTGCCGAAGATACTGAAGGACCTGATGCGCCAAAGGGACGGCATAAAGGAAAGGATGAGGTCCGTTACCGACGATGTGGAAAGAAGATACCTCAACGGTCTTCAGGAAGCGGTCAAGGTGCTAATGAACACGTTCTACGGGGTTTTCGCATCATCATTCTACAGATTCACCGATAAGAATATCGGTGCGGCGATAACGGCTTTCGCCAGGGATAACGTCAAAAGGATAATCGACGAGGTCGAGAAAGAAGGCATAACCGTGATCTACTCAGACACCGACTCCCTGTTCATGCAGTCCCCGGCGGAAGACCTGGACGGCTCCGTGGATTTCGGGAAGGGGATGGCGAAAAGGTTCTCCACAGAGGGCGGCACGCTGGAGTTCGAAAAGCTTTTGGAACCTCTTTTCTCCCATGGAAAGAAGAAGAGGTACGTAGGCAGGGTCATGTGGCCCGTCAAGACGGAGGAACTTCTTGTCAGAGGGTACGAAGTAAGAAGATCGGATTCCTTTGATCTTCAGAGCCGCCTTCTGATGGAGCTGTTCGAGAAGATACTAGACGAGAAGAACGACGAGGCCATGGCCTTCGTCAAGAATATCATCAAAGATACCTTGGCCAAAAAGGTCGACACCTCCGAATTGGTGATCTCAAGGACCTGTAAGGGAGTGAACGCCTACGAGAATCCCGAGAGAATGAGCAACGTGCAGGCGGCCGCAAAGATGATCAAAAAAGGATACGACTTCATACCGGGAATGAAGGTATCATGGGTCGTTACCAACGGCAGCGTGGTGCCGCAGGAGGTCGAGCCGTACATCAGCGGCGCCGCTTTTGAGGGGGTACCGGATCACAAATATTATGCGGAAAGGCTCGCCCAGACGGCATCAAGAATAACGGAGGTATTCGGATGGAACGAGAAGGATCTCCTGATGGGGAGCCAGCAGCTGACGCTTTTCGGCGGCGACTTCGGTCCGGGGGACGTTCAGGAAAAGAAGAAAAAAGAAGTTCCCGCCCCTAAGCCCGTATCAAAGAGCCCAAGATTGGATGACTTCTTTTGAAAGTGTTTGGAAGATGTTTGTTTTGACCATTCAGGGTTTGCCGGTAAGGTCGAAAAGAATCTCGTTCACACCGGACTTCAAGACGACCCTGTAAATAATATTCGTATCTGGCTCATAGTAGAGAACGTACCCCATCATATCGCCGATCATGAACTCCCATATCTCAACTGATATGTCGCCGTCTATCGTACCCGTCAAAGTGTACGTACTCTCTGTGAATACTGCATCTTTGGGCAACCCCTGAGGGCTGTCACACAAGAAATAATCCTTATTGGACGTACTGCCTGACATGAACGATGAGAAATCATACGCCACGCCATACTGGCCGTCCAAACAATCTGCTATGCATCTCACATACATTTTGAGTGACCTTGCTCCGTCTCGGTAAGTATACTCATAAGCTTTGCCTATGAATTCAGATTCTTTGTACTCTTCCTGCCATATGAGTTCATAGTAGGTCAGCTTCATTACTACGGTGTCTTCTCCGAACGACATTTCTCCGCCGTACTCAAACCCGCTTGAGGGATCAACATAGGATTTTACCCCGCCGTACTCCCATACTTCCAGCGTCTTTTCGCCGTCCATTGTGTCGAACACAATGGTGCCTGTTTTCTTCATGCCGGCTGGGTTCCCTTTCGGAGTCGAAGTATATTGTGAAACTTCAGATGCCCCGACCTCAGTGGTCAACTTGACGAAATATTCCTTAGAGTTCTGCCCGAGTATCTCAAACTCATACTTTCCAAAATCATCATCGGCGACGAACAGGTCATATTTTAACACCGTTCCCGGAGCCAATATCGCCCCTTCTTCTTTATCCTCGCTGCCTGACAGGACGATGTACGCTGCGGCCGCTGAGGCGACCAGGATGACCACGACCGCTATCACCAGGAGCGTACCCACTCCCGACCTATCTTTCCAGATCATTCTACTAACATTCAATGTTCTTCCTCCATCGATATATAGCTCTCTATGGAGTTAAAAATGGTTCGTGTGAATAAAAGAAAAAATTTGGAAGATGTTTCATCCTGTGTTTATGTGTTCATTAAGGCTTCTTTGAAAGGTCGAAGTCAATATTCCCTGATGACTGGGGAATTACGAACCTGTAAACGAGATGTGACGCGGGATCATAGCAGAACGTTATCTCGCCCACACTTAGAGGATATTTCCACAGCTGAACTGCCTTGTCACCGTCTATCGTGCCGGTCATGGTATCTGTGACGCCTGTGTTCTCGGTATCTGTCGGCAGACCTTGGATGTTGTTGCTGAGGAAGTACAACGCGGAACCGTTCAGATCGTACATCACTCCAAACTGGCCGTTCTTGCAGTCAGCTACGCATACTATCTTGGCGGCGTAGTTGTTTGTGCTCCCCGTCATTGTCCCGACATATTCATATGTCTTGCCAATGTTACTTGACTCAGTGTAGGCATCTTCGTCCTGCCATACTGGGCTGTAGACTGAAAGCTTCAGTGTCGAAGCGTTACTCCCGGAGCCGATCTGTCCCCCATACTCTATTCCGCTTTCTGGGTCAACGTATGATTTTGTCCCGTCAGGATATGTCCACACATCCAGGGTCTTTAATCCGTCAATGGTATCAAACTGGATCGTTCCCGTTTTTGTCGCTCCGTCGGAGCTATCTTTTGGTTCTAAGTTGTACGAATATGCTCCCACCATCCCTGTCATTACTGTAACTTTCAGGAAGTATTCATCGGCATTCTGCCCGAGTATCTCCATTTCTATGGTCCCAGTCTTCAGCCCTGCGGCGTTGAACTCGTCGTATTTCATCACTGTCCCGGGTGCCAATATTTGTGTTGTCTCTTCTGCTTCATCACTACTATTATCATTGTTGCCTGATAGGACGACGTACGCCGCGGCCGCTGCGGCGACCAGAACCACTACCACGATCACCACGATCAGGATAGTACCTATTCCGGACCTGTCCTTCTGCATTATTTTGTTAACATTCATGTTCTTCCTCCGTTAACGTGTAAGCCCCCCTACGAAATTAAGAGGATGTTCGGCATATAAATAACCAGTATGCACATTCTGATACGCAAAATAGACCCTTTTAAAAAGCATATTTTAAATACATTATTTGTATGAACGGTATCACGGAACAGAGTTCCGGCGGAAATGTGCCCAACGGGTGAATCCGAAAAGGTGATATCATGAGCGACGAAGGTCAGGATGTGCGCCCGGTCAACGGGAAAAGCATGTACAGTTATATTGGGGAGGCTTGGAAGACCCCCAACAAATCTTATTTGAAAGAACTCAACCGCGAAAGGAAGAGCCAATGGAGGAGAGAAGAGAACTTCATCAGGATCGAGAGGCCCACCAGGCTTGACAGGGCAAGGTCCCTGGGTTACAAGGCCAAACAGGGCTACGTCGTGGTAAGGGGCAGGGTCAGGAAGGGATCCTTCAGGAAAAGGACCATCAGGGCCGGAAGGAGAGCAAAGAGGAAAGGTATCAACAAGATAACCACCGGAAAAAGCCTCCAGAGGATGGCCGAGGAAAGGGCCGCGAAGAGGTATCCGAACCTTGAGGTGCTTAACTCGTATTGGGTGGGCGCCGACGGTCTGCAGGAGTGGTATGAGATCATACTCGTCGATCCGGCGCACCCTGTCATAATGGCCGACCCGAAGATCAACTGGATCTGCGACAGCAACAACAAGAACCGTGTCTACCGCGGACTTACGTCCGCCGGAATATCCGGACGCGGTCTGAGGAACAAAGGCAAAGGCGCAGAGAAGATCAGACCCTCGATCAAGGCAAAGGGAAGAAAAGGCAAGTGATCCCTTTCTAACCTGAAATGAAACTCATTTCCCGCCTTTACCGGCGGGAACTTTCTTCTTTTATCATTTTCATGAATGAGAGTACTTCCTCATCGGCCATTCCTGCCGTGGGGAAGAACAGCGGGACCTCATATTCGGATATAGGTTGGGATCCCAGTTCCGACAGCGGAATGCCTTTGACGACGCCTAGTATATCGGGGGATATCTCCGCCCCGTATTTTAGGTCTGGGTCATACCTTTCCAGCAGCGGCTGTCTCTCTCCGTTGACGATGACCTTGCACCCTCTCTTCATCATAAACCATGCGGAAAGGATGTCCCTGTCGCTCCGTATCTCGGCCATGACCTTCCCCTGCGTACCGAGCGGGAGGCCTCCGTGGCATCTTACGTAGGACCCGAAAACGAAAGCTTTATTGTTCCTTACCTCAACATAGAATGTGACGTCGGGGGCTGTAAGGTCTACTTTGACGCCCTTGCTTTCATTGGCCAGGAATATTGCGGAGCCCGCTTCCCGCCCCACGTCCACGCTCGTATAGCTGTGGTCCCCTTCCCTTCTTGCCTTGACAGCGAACGACTCCCCCTCCTTCAGCCTGCTGAGCGAATATTCCGCCGCGGTCGAACAGATATCCTCCATTTCAGAAGAGCATACCTCAGCAACAGACAGGGATGAAATGCCGAACACTCTTTTTACGGCGGACGCGGCCGCATCGATATCTCCGGTCTCAACATAGAACCTCGCATCCCTCTTCGTTACCAGTGCCTCTATCCTATCCCCGGCCAGCATTGAGATCATATTGTCTCTGAGCCTGTTCTCAAATTTGACGCGGACCGGCGTGCTCTTGAGGCCTATCTCCGAATATCTTGCGAGTATGATGGGCACGGATTGCCGAATGCTCCTGCTCAATATATGCTTTCACATCAAGGATTAATATCCTGCGTTGCATTTCTATGGATATGGAACCTGTGCTGATCATCGCTCTCATCACGGTCGGGGTCTGTGCAGGCACGATCGGCACTCTTTTCGGCGTCGGCGGGGGGATAATCTTCATTCCCGTGCTGACAATACTTTTCGACCTGTCCGCAAGCGAGGCCGTTGCCGTAAGCCTTGTGGGGATCGTCGCCACTTCGACGGGGGCCGCATCATTCTACGTTAAGAGCGGCATCGCAAACGTGAGGCTCGGGCTTCTGCTGGAGATAACAACGTCTGTCGGAGCGATGATAGGCGCCCTCTTCGCGGCGTATGCCGCGAATTGGGTCCTTCTTTTCATTTTCGGCTGCGTGCTCATTTACAGCGCCGTGAGCATGATCCTCAGAAAAGAAAGGATCATCGAGAATTCGGATGAGGGGGGCGACATGAATTTCTCTTATACGGACAGCAAAGACCTCACCGAAAGGCAATATGAGGTGAAGAATGTCAAAAGCGGCCTCTTGGTCTGCACCGCAGCCGGCGTCCTGTCCTCTCTGACCGGCGTGGGCGGCGGCACCATAAAGGTCCCTCTGATGAACATCCATATGCATGTGCCGATAAAAGTGGCCAGCGCGACAAGCAGCTACATGATAGGAATAACCGCATTCTCCGGAGCCATCATCTTCTTCATCCACGGGGACCTTCTTTTGGACTATGCGGCAGCTATCGCCGTAGGCGCATTCCTGGGCTCAGTCATAGGCACGAGCATATCGAAGAAGCTTGATGCGGGCCCCATGCGGAAGTATTTCTCGATACTGCTCCTCGCGGTCTCCGTAATTGTTTTCCTTGAGGCGGGTGGTGTTCTGTGAACATGAATGGATCCACCTCCCTTGCCCTGAGGTGCTGTCTCTTTGCCGGGATCGCCCTTCTTGCGGTGGGATTGATCTTCTCGGAACAAGAATACGGGGATGACATCATGTGGGTGGGCATCCTCATCCTGATCGCATCTCCCTTTGTAGGCGTACTGACCACTCTTTCGCACCTTACTGCCGAAAAAGATTGGAAATGGGTAAAAGTGGCGGCCGTACTGGCCGCAATGATCCTGGTGTTCCTGATCATTTCTTTGCTAAGGAACTGATGCATTACACAAACACGATCAATCGCGTTTCTTCGGGCATTGCCCGCAGTCGGCGCCTCTTCCGGTATCGGGGCACCCGCTGCATCCCGCACACCCGCCGCGTTTCAGGGAACGGTACGTATAGTATGCTGAAAAGGCAATTATCAACAGTACCGCCAGCCCTATCGCCAAGGTCGCTGCGTTAAGCATCCCGCTCCGCCCTCCTGAACGGACTGAAGGGGTCCTTCGATGCCAATACGTAGATCAGCCCCGCAAG
The DNA here is from genome assembly GCA_009778575.1 of Methanomassiliicoccaceae archaeon. Classification (GTDB taxonomy): domain Archaea; phylum Thermoplasmatota; class Thermoplasmata; order Methanomassiliicoccales; family Methanomethylophilaceae; genus Methanoplasma. The sequence continues at coordinate 19,654 of WRJJ01000007.1, read as the reverse complement.
TGCTATGACCGCGGGTATGATCCCCCATCCGACGCCGTAGCCCAGGATGATCATGGCGAACTGATAGAATATCAGAGTAAGGGCGTATGCCAATATGCATTGGTACGTGACCGCTTTTGCCGTTTCCTTCCATGATCCCAATTCGCCCTTCATGGCGCCCACTGCCGCAATGCATGGGGCACATATCATGTTGAACAAAAGGAATGCGTACCCTCCTGCGGGAGTGAGCATGCTTCCGAGGATCTCCCATATCCCTTCGCCGCCGGGCCCTCCGGAGCTGAAGAGCACACCCAGCGATCCGACGATGTTCTCCTTCGACAGAAGACCCGTGATCGTCGCCATGGAGAACTCCCACTCGTCCCCGAACCCGAGAGGCACGAATACCCACCTCATGGCGTTACCGATGCCTGCCAGCATAGAATCCCCCGCGTCCACTGTGTTAAGGTGCCAATCGAATGAGGATAAGAACCATACGAGCACGCAGGCCAGCAGAACGAACGTACCTGCGTTCTTGATGAAAGACCACAGTCTTTCCGACATCAGCCTCAAGACGCTCGGCAGGTAAGGCATGTGATACGAAGGAAGCTCTATGATGAACGGGGACGGAGTGCCTGCGAGGGACTTCCATTTTTTCATGATGATCCCCGACATCAGGATGCAAAGTATGCCGATCAGATAAACGGAGATCGCTATCAGGGCGCTCTGCCCGAACAGCGCGCCGGCTATCAGAGCGATGACCAGCAGTTTCGCGGAGCAAGGTATGAACGTTACCGTCATGGCGGTTATCTTCCTCTCGGTCTCTCCCTCGATGGACCTTGAGGACATTATGCCCGGGACCCCGCATCCCATTCCCACAAGAATGGAGATGAACGATTTCCCCGACAGACCGAATCTGCGGAACAGGTGGTCCATTACCACCGCCACCCTTGACATATATCCGCATTCCTCAAGCAGGAACAGAATGAAGAACAGCACTATCATCTGCGGAAGGAACGCTACCACGGTCCCTACGCCGCTTATTATGCCCTTGACGATAAGTCCGACCAGCCATCCGTCGACCCCTGCACCGATAAGCCATGATTCGGCGGCCGGCCTTACGGTGTTCCTGATGTAATCATCAAGTATCTCCGTCCCCCATCCTCCGACCGTTTCTATCGCAACGAAGTATATCGCAAACATCACGAGCGCAAATATGGGAAGACCCCACCGGCGGCTCGTCACGATCCTGTCTATCCTGTCGGACCTAGTTCCCCTTTTGTCGGTGCCGCTCTTGTCAACGGCGCTGTCCACCACTCTCTCAATGAAGGAATATCTCTCTCCCGCAATGATGCCGTCTGCATCGTTGTCGATCTTTTCCTCCATGGAGGAGACGATCGCATCTACTCTTTCCGAGACATCCTCGTCGATGTCCTTCCTCAGCCTTTCGTCCCTCTCCAGCAATTTGAGGGCATACCATCTCTCAGTCTCCTCGGGCACCTTTCCTCTAATAGCTTCCTCCACGGCGGAAATGTATCCCTCCAGATCCTCTGAGTACCCGGGAATGCTTCCTGCCTTTTCTCCCGCTGCGGATACGATCGTTTCGGTGAGTTCCTTGATGCCGTCGCCTTTGAGGGCAACTGTTTCAACAATAGGGCATCCGAGGGCTTTCGATATCTTGCCGACATCTATCTTTATGCCTTCCCTGCGGACAACATCCATCATATTGAGCGCAATCACCACAGGTATCCCTGTTTCCAGAATTTGCAGGGTCAGATACAGGCTTCTTTCCAGATTTGAGGCGTTGACGATATTGATGACCGCATCCGGCCTGTCATTCAGCAGAAAATCCCTGCAGATTATCTCCTCCTGAGAATACGGTGAAAAGGAATGTACCCCGGGCAGATCTACGATGATCACGTCCTTTTTGTCCTTCAGCCCGCCTTCTTTCCGCTCCACGTTGACGCCCGGCCAATTCTCTGCGCGTTGAGAGCGTCCGACCAGTCTGTTGAAGGTCGTGGTCTTTCCGGAGTCCGGATTCCCGGTCAGGGCTATGACAGTTGACATTGTCTCACTTGTTCTCTTTGATACGCCCGCCGGCCGGCCGTGTATCGGGTGCGGCTGGGCCATTTTCATTACTAATTGGTACGAAACATATCTTCGATGCCATCGCTCTGTCCATCGCTATCCTGGACCCTTTCACTTCCAGTATCAGGTTCCCCGCGTTCTCGTTGGTGATCGACACATGCGCTCCGAGGACGAACCCCAGGTCGTGGAGCGCCTTTCTCATTTCCTGCACCCCGTGTATCTTGACGATCCTGCCGCAGTCCCCTACTTTTGCGGCCACAAGGGACATCCCGGTCCTCGGACCGGGCGTTCCTTCGCTGATGGGGAGGTATACTCTGCCTGCACCTCCCTTTTCGCATATGCAGTTGCACTCATTGCAGCGGTCGCAAATTTCCCCCATTGTTATTAGGATAGGGTGGAGATATATAAAATTAGGCATGCCTAAAAAAATTAGTTAACTCCGAAGATACGTCTGTCGATTTATCAAAGACCCAGACATCGAAAAATCACTGGAAGGTCGTTGGTCCGCGGCGTCCCCGGAATGCCCCTCCGATCAAATATATGGCCAAAAACAGAACGTTTTTACTACCAAAAGCTACATGAAAAGAAGAAGAATAGTGCAGGGGAAGGGATTTGAACCCTCGGACCACTAAGGACTAGGCCCTGAACCTAGCGTCGTTGGCCAGACTTGACTACCCCTGCCTGAACTGGCTGATTCACTTTTTCATATAAAAGAAGTACGTGCACATCTAACGTGTGATGTGCATGCAGTGGTGTTTGGAAGGCTTTTATGCCTTCATTATCTTCATCCAGCCGCCGCTCTCGTATATGGCGAGCTTTCTCTGTTTGAGGATCGTTTCGAACTCGTCCCACGCTATGACGGATAGCCTGTCGTTGTTCCCTTTGGTGAATTGGACCCCTGATGTTCCCTTTACTTTCCCAGGCTTGAGGCCCTTGTTCTGCGCGATCTGTTTTGCTTTTACGATATCTATTTTCTCCATTACCATTACGTTTCACCTCCTCTAGCCTGCTGGCATAGTGTAACACAAATATCCAGATGAGAAATATTTAAAAGTTATTGAGAAAACGGAGGGACGAGGGGTCAAAAATGCCCATTTGGGGCCTTTTCTGTGCTGGGTCAATTGCCGCCCAATGATAAGAAATATCAACCCGAATATTTCTTTCTATAGTGATGAAGAACATCCCCGCTTTGACGCTCCGTTCGATAACGGACGACGATATGACCGCAGAGAAGGCTCTGAGGATAGGCCGTATGATAGGAAGGTCCTGCAAGACCGTATGCGTCGGATCCGATACCAACCAAAGCAGCAGAATGATCAAGAACGCGCTCATCAGCGGGCTGCTCTCGGCCGGGGCATACGTCAACGATGCGGACATAGCTCCGGCCCCGGCCGTGGCTTTGGCCTCGAAAGGCTCAGACTGCATGCTGATGGTGGGAGAGCCCAACGAGCACGGGGTCATCAGCAGAATATACATCATGAATTCCGACGGCTCCATCTTTACAAAGGAGCATCTGCAGCAGATGGTGGTGGCGGGGAGGACCGACACTCCCCTTCCGGGATACAAGGACGTAGGCGGTCTGAGAATATGCGACACCGTCGCGGACGACTACAACAAAATGATCAGCGGAAAATACGGGAAGGGCATCGAAACGCCCGTCATATTGGATTGCGGAGGCGGCTGCACCTCCGTGTGCGCGCCCCAGATATTGGCATCCATCGGAGCGGACCTGACAACGGTCAACGCGCAAAGCGATCCGCGGTACAGCCCCAGGCCGCCCGGGATCGGACCAAATGACGTTTCGATCCTTGCAGAGATCGTCGATATGGATCTCGGAAGCATAGGGATCGCCCTCAACGGGGACGGGACGAGGCTTGCGCTGGTGGATGAGCGGGGGAAATACGTGGACCCGGCGAATGTGCTCGCATTGTTGATCATCTATCTCAAACCACCGTCATTGGTCATACCTTTCAACGCCTCCGCAGTGGTGGAGGACGCGTTCAGGGACCTGATAGGCGAGGGAGTCTCCACCGATGCCCATGCCCGTCACGGAAGGAAGATAATATGGGCGGACGAAAACCTTGAGTCGATAACCGCCACCATAAAGGAGACGGATGCAGAGATGGGCGCGATGACGGACGGAACGTTCATCTTTCCCGATGTGACCCTGTGCCCCGACGCGATAAATGCGGCGGTGATACTTACCAAAATGTCCAGAGAGAACAGCATAAGCAATCTGCTTGCGTCATTCCCGCGTTATATAACCTTAAAGGAATCGATATACGGCCCGAGCGATGACGAACTGTTCCGCAAAAAGCTCCGTGACATGCTGAAAGAGATCGATACCGAAGAGACATGGGAGATCGAAGGGAGACGCGTATGCGTGCCCGGAGGGTGGTTCGCGATCTCCAGGAACCCTGACGATCCGGAATACATCGATGTTATCGCGGAGTCTAAGGACAAGGCGCATGCCGTCAGCATGATGGAGCTTGCGAAGGATATAGCCCGGGATTGTTTGCGGTCAGAATACTAATTCAAGGTTCACGACCCTTCCGTGGGAGTCGTAGGCCTTCCAGCTTCTCCTGTCATAGGGCTGGCAGGTGATGAAGTGGACCCCTCCCATATGGCTGAAGAAGTCCAGATCGGCATCGGAGGGATCATTGCGGTAGCCGGGGTGGGAGTGGGCGGACCCGGATTTGCGGAAGTCTATCGGCGACATCCAATCGCTTATGAAACTGTGGCTTTCGCCGTATATCGATCCGGGGACCAATATCATCTCCGATATCACACCGTCGTATTCCCGGTGGAAGCAGATGAACTCATCCGGATATGCTGCCCTCGCAGACTCGTTGAACCCGTCGATGAAATCCACGCTTACTCCATATACCCTGCCGCTCATATCGCGTTCACCAGTTTTTCTCTTACCCTCGAGTAGAAATCTGTGTTGAACCTTATGAACCTGACAGTCTCGGAGGACCTTATGAAATCTATGTGGGTCTTTCCTTTTATCTCGTATTCCTCCTGTCCGTCCACCACAAGGATACAGCCGTTGTCCATGACCGTCTCCACTGTGACCTTGGCGTCCGCAGGGACCACGAAGGGCCTCGATGCGAATTTATAGGCCGCCATCGGCACTATGACCACCGCGTTCACGCGGGGGTCGATAAGCGGAGCCCCCAGACTCATGGCGTAGCATGTGGACCCGGTCGGAGTGGATACTATTATCCCGTCCGCGCGGACCTCCGTCATGAGCCTGTCGTTCACGTAGACCTTGAAATGTCTTATCTTGGCGATGGAGTCTGTGTGGACGACCGCCTCGTTCACAGCCTCCGCAAGATATTCTCCGTTATACCACGAACTGATCTTGAACCTCTCTTCCACCACATACTCCCCGCGGCGGAGCCTCATTATCCCTTCTTCAATGTCCTTTGCATCTACCTCGGCAAGGAACCCGACCCCTCCCGCATTTATTCCCATTATCGGCGCTTTATTCTTCATTGAGGTACGGAGGATCGTGCCGTCGCCGCCGATCGTTACCATTATGTCCACTTTCATATCCTCGACGGGGAACCCTTTCGTGCCGAACTCGGCTGCGATGTCCTCTTCCAATATGCAGTCGCACCCTTCCAGGGCCTTCATGACCCTTCTCGCATACTCCTTTGCCTCCGGACTCTTTGTATTCGCACATATTCCGTATATCGGCGTTGGAGATATCTCGCTCTTCGTTCTGAGAATGAAATCGTATACTTCCCTGTCGCCGAAAGCTATGAAATTAGAACGGCACCCCACGTCGAAGTCCATGTCCAATACATTGCCTTCGAGGTCATAGATCTCCCCTCCAGCTTCCCTCAGGACGAGCGCGCTTGCCGCTATGTCGACGATCCTGATCGCACGGGTGTACTTCTCGGCATGCATGAGGAAACCGTCCGCTTCCCCCTCGGCGACGAGCACCATCTCCAGTGACGCGCAGCCGAAGGACCGTGACGATTTGACCCTCTTCGCAAGGTCGAACGACGAGGGGTGGGCGCCGTTCCCTAAGTAGATCATAAGAAAGAGGTCATCCATCTGGGCCTTCCTCACGCTGAGCCTTGAACCGTTCTTGTATGCCCCTTTTCCTTTCTCTGCGGTGATGACATCGCCGGTGGCCAGGTTCCTGAGGTATGCGGTGTGGATATCCGAAAGAGAATTCTTCCCCACGGCCATGGAAACGGTGAACAGCGGAACCCCCGCGATGGCATTCGACGTTCCGTCAATGGGGTCCAAGACCAGCGTGTCCTCTCCTCCGTTATCGACGAACCCTATCTCCTCGCTCAGGACGTTCAGAGGGATGTTGTTCCTCTGGATGAATGCCAGGACCGTGTTCTCCGCTATCTTGTCGATCTGGGAAGTGGATGTTCCGTCGGCGCCCATGCCTATGCATTCTCCCCTGCATTTGGAATCCGGGATCTTATCGATCGCTTCCTCTACCGCGTCAGCTATCTTGCTGAGAACATCCATCATGACCGTAAAGAGTTGGTCACAATATATTGCTCTTTTGATTATTCGGTCTCTTCGGCAGCAGGCTCTTCAGTTTTTTTCATCAGTATGACCGCGCCTCCTATCACAAGGAACACGCTTGCGATCAATGCGCAATAAACCCCGCCGCCCAGATAGTTCATCAGTTTCATGTCCGCGATCACTTCCACAACGGGAGTGGAGACCACGATCTTCGATAACGGGTAGAATATGTAGAGAAGCGTCGATACCAGCATGACCGCCCCCAGAACGATCCCGGCGATTGCCCCCTTCCTTTCGCGTTTGGTAAAGGTCAGCAAAGAAGCCGCGAGGGCGATCCCTGATGCTGCCAGAACTATCAGCGGCATGTACGCATAATATCCTACTCCGGGGTAGCCTTCCGGGTAATCAAAACTCTTCAGAAGGAAATCGAATCCGTTGTAGTCGAACTGAGCAACGAAGAAATCCATGCTGAACCAAGGCTGGAACACGCTGAATATCCCGACGACGGCACCGGTCAGCATCAGTATCTTGAGCAACTCGATAGAGCCTATCACCGGCTTCTGGCTTTCATCGGGCATGGGTAAGCATTGAGATGGAGAATAAAAAGTGTGTTGTAAGGGGTTTGTATGTATCGAACGGAACCTATGGCTCCGATCTTACTTGGTTGACAGCCTCAGCGCTCCGAATATCAGCATCATTACGCCTGCTACTATGGCGAGATAGATCCCCATGCCGGCGAAGTCCTTGATGAAGTCATAAAGGTAGAACACTACCGCCGCTACGATCGTCAGAAGACCGCATACGACCGCGCCCGCTCCGAACTCCTTCCTTGGCTTGAGAACCCCGATCAGTCCGGTGATCAGCCCGATCGCCGAGAATATCAAGACGAGCAAGGGCATCCACTGGACGTAGTCGTCGCTGAGACTGCCCAGTGAAGGGTTATCGAGGCTTTCCCTTATTATCTCCCATCCTGTAACTTCGAATGTACCCCATAGCCCTAGGTCCATGGATATCCACGCAATGAACACCGCAATTACTCCGATCAGCCCCCCTAACAGCACTAAGATCGAATAAATTGAAGATGTTGATTTATAATCAGTCATGTTTGTTTTCCTCCTTATTAGGGATTAATGAAATCCATTTGAATCGTATAAAAGCTTACTGGCTCTTTTTTACGGTAAAATATTAATTTATACTTCCATTACAAAGTGATGATCCCTATAGATTCTACTGGAGGCTCGGTATTTTCAGAGAATAACCGGCTTTATACCATATCCTCCAGCCCGGGCGTCAGAGTCTACGGGGAGAAGCTTATGAGGGTCGGGGATCTGGAATACAGAGAATGGAACCCCAGAAAAAGCAAGCTTGCCGCCTATATTAAGACAGGAGGCACCGTGTTCCCGATAAAAAGGGACAGCAGGATACTTTATCTGGGCGCTTCCAGCGGGACCACCGCATCCCATATTGCGGATATCGCCGCTGACGGAAAGATATACTGCATTGAATTCTCGCCGAGGATGTTCAGGGACCTTGTGGGCACCTGCGCCGCGCGGCCGAACATGTATCCCATATTCGGAGATGCCCTTGTACCGGAACAATATCAGTTCGCCGTCGGGTCGCTGGATATTGTGTACGCGGATGTGGCCCAAAAGAGGCAGGCGGAGATCATCGCAGACAACATGGACCTTTTCCGCACGGATGTGGGGATGGTCGCCATAAAGTCCAGGTCGGAGGACATGACCCTGCCGCCGTCCGAGATCTACAAGGCATCAGAGAAGAAGTTGAAGGAAAGAGGGTTCGAGATAATGGATTCCAGAGACCTTGAGCCGTACGAGAACTCTCACAGGATGATCATCTTCAGGAGAACATGATGGCAACGGTGTACGCGGTCGCTTTCAGCGGCGGACGCTTTCTTATGGTCTTCAACGAGAAGCGCGGCGGCTGGGAGATGCCGGGCGGCGGCATTCAGGAAGGAGAGTCGGCGGAGGATGCCGCAAAGAGGGAGTTCTTTGAGGAAGCAGGATACGGCATCGACATCCTGGATACCCTGGACATAGGGCACTGCATGGTATGCGCCTGCATACTCTTGGACAAGCTGAACGATTCGCCCGAGATGAGATCCGATATGTTCTCAGAGGTGCCTGAGAGAATAGCTTTTGAGAGATCGGAGTACGATCTTGTTCTGCCATGGGCGCGGTCCGCCGTCGGTTCTTATGAAAAACGCTGAGGTTGGAACTGTGGTCCCGCTCACAAAACATTTTTAAAAATACTTTTTCATCATCCATCGATGAATATTACGATGTCTTTCCTTGACATCTTCGGTAACTTCACCGCGGTGGTGTTGTGGCTGTCCGCACTGATGATACTCCTGATGATATTCCTGGAGAGGGCGGAACCGCGCACTATCGCAATGTGGATAGCGGTCCTGCTCTTCCTTCCCGTCGTAGGTTTCTTCATCTACCTATGCTTCGGGCAGACCTTCTATCAAAGGAGACAGTTCGCGATAAAGAACGTCACCGACCAGGATCTGGCCCATTTTAAGGCGGAAGCTCTGGAGGAAATAAACAAAGAGCGCGTTACCGCAGAGAACGAGGAAGGGCTGCGTTTCGCCAGGGCCATGCTGGAGGCCGGGGGCTCCATTTACAGCAACAACAACGACATCAGGCTATACACTCTCGGGGAGCCGTTCTTCAAGGACCTTTTGGAGGACCTTTCAAAGGCGGAGAAGTTCATCAACGCGGAATACTACATCGTAAGGAACGACGAGGTCACGAACAAGTTCATGGACATACTCATCGAGAAAGCGAAGAGCGGAGTGGAGGTCAGGCTCATGGTGGACGCCGTGGGCTTCAAACTCGGACCGAAGGGGCGCATAAAGGAATTCAAGAAGGCCGGCGGGCAGTTCAAGCTCTTTCACAGAGCGATAACCGTGCTCCTCAGTCCCAGGAAGCAGAACAGGAACCACAGGAAGCTTGCCGTCATAGACGGGACGATCGGATACGTTTCGGGGTTCAACATAGGGGACGAATACCTCGGCAAAGGAGAGATGGGGTATTGGAGGGATACCGGAGTAAGAGTGGAAGGCACCGGCGTCATACCCATCAATACCCGATTCTTCATGGATTGGGGTTACGCCACGAAGAAAAAGCTTGATGCCAATGATGACAAGATCGATATGTATTTCCCGATAGACAAGGACATCCATTACGGGGACGGCGTCATGCAGTTAATATCCGGCGGGCCCGACACAAAGAACAATCCCATCGAGCTGCAGTACATCAAACTAATTAATTCCGCAAAGAGCACCTTGTGCATCCATACTCCCTACCTGGTACCCAGCCGCGAGGTCCAGAAAGCGCTGATAATCTCGGCGTGCTCGGGAGTGGACGTGAACATCATAATGCCGGATGTGCCTGACCATCTTTTCGTGTTCTGGGTCAGCATACTTAATGCCGGAGAGCTGCTGGAACACGGCGTGCGCATATTCCGCTACAAGAAAGGGTTCGTCCATTCGAAGACGCTGGTCGCAGACAGAGAGTTCTGTTCGGTGGGCTCCGCCAATCTGGACCAGAGAAGCATGAGGCTCAACTTCGAGACGAACGCCATGATCTATTCGAAAGAGATAGGGCGCCGCATGCACGATGCGTTCCTGGAGGACCTGGAAGGCTGCAGGGAATATACGCTGGAAGATTACAGGAAGCTGACCAAGTGGGAGCACTTCAAGATCAGCATAGCCCGCCTCTTCAGCCCGCTGGCGTAATATGGGTTTCGGGGAGGCCGAGAGAATACGGCCCGCCCCGTTTTAGATGTTTGTTCAAGACGTTTCGAACTGGCTGTTGTAGAGTTCGGCGTAGAACCCGCCCTGTGCCAGCAATGCCGAATGGGTGCCGTTCTCGATTATGTCGCCGTCCCTGAGCACCAGGATCAGGTCGGCGTTCTTGATCGTCGACAGCCTGTGCGCGATGATGAAGGACGTCCTGTTCTTCGTCAGCGAATCCATGGCCTCCTGCACGATGCGTTCGGTACGCGTGTCCACCGAACTTGTTGCCTCATCCAATATCAGCAGCGGCGAATCCTTGATTATGGCGCGCGCAATGGTCAGCAGCTGTTTCTGGCCTTCGGACAGGCTCGCCGTGTCGTTGAGCACGGTGTCGTATCCGTCGGGCAGCGTTCTTATGAAATGGTCCAATCCGACGGTCTTACAGGCGGAGACCACGTCCTCATCCGATACGCCGGATTTTGAGTATATGATATTCTCTTTTATCGTGCCTTCAAATAGCCACGTGTCCTGAAGCACCATGCAGAACTGCTCGTGCACATTCTCCCGGGGGACCTCGTTTATGGGCACGCCGTCAAGCAGTATCTCGCCGCGGTCCAGTTCGTAGAATCTCATCAGCAGGTTGACCAATGTTGTCTTCCCGGCTCCCGTGGGCCCCACGATGGCGATCTTCTGCCCCGCCTTCACCTTTGCCGAGAAATCATGAATGACCGTCTTGCTTGGGGTGTATCCGAACCCGACGTTCCTGAATTCCACTTCTCCGTCCACCTCGGCAAGCCTCCTTACCTTCTGAGACTCGTCGTCCATCTCCTCCTCTTCCAGGAACTCGAACACGCGCTCGCTTGCGGCCGCCGTCCTCTGAAGGTTGCTTGCGGCCTGCGCGAATTGCGAAAGCGGCTGTGTGAACAGCCGGACGTATATCATGAATGCCGCTATCACTCCGAATGTGATCGCGCCGTCCATGGTCAGTACGGCGCCGACGACGCATACCGCCACGTATCCGAAGTTGCTTATGAACATCATCAGCGGCATCATCATGCCCGAAAAGAACATGGACTTCCATCCGCTCACGTACAGTCTGGAGTTTATCTCCTCAAATTCCCTCTTAGATCTGCTGCTTGCGTTGTATATCTTCAGGATATTGTGCCCCGTGTATGCCTCCTCCACATATCCGTTGACGTTTCCCAGTTCATTCTGCTGCGTGGTGAAGAACTTTTGAGACCTCTTCACGATTATGGCCATCATTGCAAAACCGAGGATACTGGCACCCACGGCCGTAAGCGCCATGGTAACATTCGTTAAGAGCATCATTATCAATGCGCCGAATAACATCGTCACCGCGGACGCGAGCGTGGAAACGCTTTGATTCAATGTCTGTCCTACCGTATCCACATCGTTTGTTATGCGGCTCAGGACATCTCCGTAGCTTGTTTTGTTGAAGTAGCTGAACGGCAGACGGTTAATCTTTTTTGAGATATCAGACCTCATCTGCTTGGATATCTTCTGAGTGACGGTGGCCATGATCCAGCCCATGACGAAGGTCAATATCGCAGATCCTACGTACAAGCAGACAAGGATCAGGGCGATGGTTTCCACGAAGTGCATGTCGATGGGGGTCGGCACTCCGCCCATCAATCCGGGAATGACGTTCGTTATCTCGTCTATCAGTTCCTTTATTTTGTCAGGGGCAAGTATCATCAATACCGATGCTAGAGCGGCCATCACCATCGCCACGGCGACGGTGGGAAGGAACGATTTGCTGTACTTGATCAATTTTGACCATGTCTTCTTGAATTCCTTGGGCTTTTCCCCCGGGCCCATGCCGGGGCCGGGGCCGGGGCCGCGGCGGGCCCTCACAGGCTGTCTGCTGCGTGTTTCTTCGCTCATATTGCCAACTCCTCTTCGCTCAGCTGCGATATGGCGATCTCTTTGTAGACACGGCAGGTCTTGAGCAGTTCCTTGTGCTTTCCGATCCCCGCTACCTTCCCTTCGTCAAGAACGACGATCTTATCCGCATCCATGATGGTCCCGATGCGTTGGGCGACGATCATGCTTGTGGCCCCCTGGGTCTCCTTCTTCAGAACGGTTCTGAGGGTGCGGTCCGTCTTGTAATCAAGTGCGGAGAAACTGTCGTCGAAGATGAATATCTCAGGCTTTTTACAAACGGCGCGAGCGATTGAAAGGCGCTGCTTCTGGCCCCCCGAAATGTTTGTGCCGCCGCGGGAGATCTCGGCATCGTATGTACCGTTCATCTCTTCAACGAAGTCCTTGCCCTGGGCGATCCTTACGGCATCTCTGACATCCTCTTCCGTCGCCTGCGCGCTGCCGCCGTCGCCGAACGCCACGTTGGATGATACGGTCCCGCTGAACAGGACGCTCTTCTGCGGTATGTACCCGATCTTGTTGTAAAGCGATTCCAGTTTGTATTCGCGGACATCCACGCCGTCCACGAGAACGGATCCCTCGGTGGCATCGTAGAATCTCGGAACAAGGTTAATGAGTGTGCTCTTTCCGCTTCCGGTCGAACCTATGAATGCTATCGTTTCGCCCTGTTTTGCCGAAAAACTGACATCCCTCAGAACATAATCCGCCGCATCCGGATACTTGAAGCTCACATTCCTGAACTCGATCTCGCCTTTTCTGGCTGGATCTGACTCCGTCACCGGCCCGTCCTTGATCGACGGTTCCGTATCTATCACTTCGCCGATACGCCTTGCCGCCACCTGCGCGCGGGGCAGCATGATGAAGAAGATCATTATCATCATGACCGACATCATAACAAGCATCGCATAGGTAGTGAACACGAACGTGTTCGCGAGAATATCCAGCGCCTCATCGGGGCCGACGGCGTCGTTGATCAATACCGCGGCGATCCAATATATGGCCAGCATCAAAGCGTTTATTATCAAGGTTATCGCCGGTAACAAGACCGCAATGGCGCGCGTCGTATACAGATAAGTGGCAGTCAGTTCATCGTTGGCCTTTTCGAACTTTGATTTCTGATGGTCCTCCGCATTGTACGCACGGACCACCGGCAGCCCGGTAAGATTCTCTCTTGCCACCCGGTTGATGTTGTCGATGAGCACCTGCATCTTTCTGAATTTGGGGATCACAAGCATCGCCATTGCGATGAAGATCATAGCGATGACGGCCATCGACACGCCCGTCGCAAGCGTCCATTCGAATCCTTTGCCGGAGATCTTGATGACGGTCCACACCATGAGTATGGGCGCTTTGAGAAGGATCTGCAGACCCATTATGAAACCCATCTGCACCTGCGTCACGTCGTTCGTGGAACGGGTGATCAGGCTGGCTATCGAGAATTTGTTTATCTCGGCCATTGAGAAGGAGTCGACCTTGTTGAACTGCATGCTTCTGAGCCTTTGCGAATAGGATGTGCCTAATTTTGAGGCTATGAAACCTACTATGATAGCTGTCGCGAGACTTCCAAGCGCGCATAGGAGCATATACTCTCCGTTCAGCCATACTTCGCTCATCTCGCTGCCCGGGGTTCCCACGAGCTCCGTGATCGTCTTCATGTATTCGGGCAGTTTCAGATCGAACCATACCTGGATCACCACGAAGACCAGGATCACTCCTATCATTGCCCAATCTTTAGGCCTGAGATGTTTGAGAATACTTTTCATACCATTACCTTGAACTGTTTCCTGTGTTGTTTGATGTTATCTTAAAGTCATTATCGTCTGCGGCCGCAACTGCCGGAACAAACGTTCTGGCACTTTGCGAGAACGAGCTCAGCGGCCCCTCTGGTCCGGGTCCTTCGAAAGCACCCCCGCCACCCTGCCGACGATCCGCACCAATTCCTTTGCGTCCTCTTCTCCCAATAACATAAGGAGGTTCTCTATTTTGCCAAAATGATCCCTTTGGCATTCTTCAGCGTAGTCCATGCCCTTCGGTGTCAATTCGACGATGATCCTCCTCCGGTCATCGCTGTCTATCCTCCGAGTGATCATCTCTTTTTCCTCGAGGCTGTTCAGGGCCGCGGCGACCCGCGCCGAACTGACGCCGATCGCATCGCTTATGCTTCCGGGGACTGTCTTGCCCTGACTCTCTTTGATGAAGTGAAGGATGAATATCTCGCCCTTGAACCCTTCGAAGCTGTCTCTCTGCCCCGCGGTCCTGACGGCCTGCATATTCTGTATGAATTCCCTGGCGAGAATGCTGTAGTCCATCTCTTTCATTTCCTATGTTTGCTAACAGCATTAGCAATCAATTATATTAATTGTTTTGCGAGTGAAAAATTCCATAGTGTTAAACAAAGACCTTCCGGACCTCTTGGCATGGCTCTTATTACCCCTTCTCCCATAATATAAAGGGGCAATCTTTTATACTACATTAGGATTGGAGTGTCAAGCCTCGCCGCATATATAATGATCGGAGAATCAAAATATGGCAAGAATGCACGCAAGAAGAAAGGGCAGATCCTGTTCGAAACGCCCCATGATAACCGAGAACCCTGAGTGGGTGCCTCTTACAGCCACCGAAATAGAGGACCTCATCGTTGAGCTCGCCGAACGCGGCAACGTATCCGCAAAGATCGGACTCATCCTCAGGGACCAGTACGGCGTCCCCAATGTCAGATTGGCAACGGGAAAGACCGTCACCGAGATCATGAAGGAAAAAGGAGTCATGCCCAACCTTCCCGAAGACCTTTCAAACCTTATGAGGAGGGCCATCTCCCTCAACGTTCACGTTAAGAACAACAAAGGGGACGTTTCCAACCTAAGGGGGCTCAACCTGATCGAAGCGAAGATCAGGAGACTGGAGCGCTACTACAAGCGGACCGGCGTCCTCCCCCAGAACTGGAAATACTCTCTGGCGAACGCAGAGATAATGCTCAAGTGAGGGCCCTATGGACGATACCGTCCTTCCTTCCAAACTTCTTTCCACTTTATCCCAAGCGGCCGATATAATCAGCGGCCACGATTTTATTCAAGTTTATTCCCATTACGACGCGGACGGTATATCGTCGGCGTCGATAATAGCGAAGACCCTACTGAGGGCGGGGAAGGAGTTCAAGGTCACCCTTCTGACAAGTTTGGACAACGCGGCCATGGAGCTCATAAGAAAGAACCCCGCAGGATGCATCATCATCTCGGACCTCGGCGCGTCGTACATAGAGCAGCTTGATTCCTTAGAGTGCGACGTGATCGTACTAGACCATCACACTGCAGAACAACAGGCGAAGAGGATATGCTACGCGAACCCCCACCTCTACGGCATCGACGGCATGACGTCGGGATGCGGTGCGACGATGTCCTTTTTGTTCTCGGTGGCGGTGAGCGAAAAGAATTGGGACCTGGTGCAGGTGGCGTTCGCGGGGATCACCGGCGACAGGCAGGCGGTGAACGGCGTGAAGGGGCTGAACGTCTACCTTTACGAAGAGGCCTTGGAGAGAGGATACATCAAGGTGGCGGAGGGATCCATGATACCCCGCGGACATCTGGCCTCGGAACTCTACCTCTCCACCGAGCCGTACCTGGCCGGGATAAGCGGCAATGCTGACGGCGTTGCGGGGCTTCTGGATTCGGCGGGGATCGGCAGGGAGAAGAACAGCAAGGACCTGACAGAGAACGAAAAAAGGAAACTCTCGTCCCTGATCGCCCTGAAACTGATCGAACAGGGCACTTCCGTGCAGACGATGTTCGAGCTTTCGCGCACAGTGTATCAGTTGAAGGATTGGAGCATGGATGCGGAGACGCTTGGGTCCGTACTGAACGGATGCGGGCGTCTGGGTCTTGGAGGAGTTGGGGTCTCGGCGGGAATGGGGGATGCGAAGAACCTCACCCTGGCGGTCGAACTGGAGAACACTTCCCGATCACAGATGATGGAGGGAGTGCTTTCCCTTCAAAAGAACGGCCTCAGCCAAATGGAGAACATCCAATGGTTCGACAGCTCCACGCTCGGATTCACCGGGATGCTTTGCAGCATCGCGATGCAGTTCATGGGGGACCCCTCCAAACCAACGATCGGGGTCAACCGGTCGGAGGGAACGGCGAAGATCTCATCCAGGGCTACATTCAGCCTTTTGGAGAAGGGAGTGGACCTTTCAACAGCGTTGAAAGAAGCGTGCGCGTCCGTCGGCGGCACCGGCGGCGGGCACAGGATAGCCAGCGGCGGCTCCTGTCCGAAAGACAAATGCGAAGAGTTCCTTTCGAATCTTGATATGATCATAGGGAAGCAGATCCAAGGAAGAGCAGATGTCGAGTGAAGAGTTAGCATTTTCTTTTGATCTGGATACTTCAAACATCTATGCGGTAGATGCCTTTGTAAAGAGCAAGATAGGCAGCTTGTGCTACGTATCCACCATGCCCGAGACCAAAGATGACATGATAGGGATCGGAGTATACACGGATGAATTGATACTCGCCTCGGTCCCGGGCGGAACGAGCATCCGGTACATCGGGCACAAAGATATCTTTAGCGCATACTGGCGCGAAGGCAGCCTTGGTCCGGAGATAGTGTTTCCGCCATTATCGGAAATACTCGAGAAAATATCGGCTTTCCTCAAACAGAGCCTCAGCTGGTCCGAACTTATCCTCCTGCAGTCAACCGGAGAGAAACTCGTCAAGATCGATGCTGTCAGAAAACAGATGAACCCCCTCTTGGAGATAATAGCGTGTGTTGCTAAAGACGGCGATATGACCGCAAACACATCCAAATTCAAAAAATGGCCGGCAGAGAAACTGATCAAAAATATCGACTTCCTGCGTAGTCTCGGGGTGATCACCGCAGACGGAGATCACATAATGCCGGGGCGGAAAATGGACCTTGACGTAGAACCTTCGGAACTGCCGGAGATGATCATGGCAAAAATGATCGATAACTATTCAAATTATATGGCAACAAGGCTGCACCTGAAAAGCTTCATGCCCTATGTGCAGATAAGCAATGCAAACTACATGACATCCTATTTCGGTGAAACGATCCTGAAATGGGATCCTGAAATGTACCGGACCTATCTGAGAAGGATATACGGGAAGAGAGAAAGGGATGCGATAATATCGGCGCGGGCGCTGAAATTGAACGAAGCAGGGGTTCTCTCCATGGAGAGCTATTACGGGAGATACCTCTACTATTGTGAAGAGGGCATTTACAAAAGCTATTCAAAAATAATGAGGTATTGCGAACTTATCTGAGACGCCCTGTTCTATGAACAGAAGAAATCCTATTATGGTGCGCCCCTGCCGATACCGATGCGAATTCAGTGTACCTAACGGGAAACGTCAGAAGGCATCTCTCCAATTTACCCTTTCCAGCTCGGATGTGGGGGTCTCGCGCGCTTCCATGACCGCAGGAAGGATATCGGGGTCCGACAAGACATACAGAGTTTCTACGATCCCATTCCATTCTTCTTCACTTAGAAGGATTGCGTTACCTTTTTTCGATGTGATCTTGGCCTTCCTGCCTTCGAGAATATGATCCATTACTTTGAATAGGTCATCGCGTGCCTGTGTGATGTCGATCGTGTCCACAGAAGAATATCAAACCGCAGCTTTATAAATGTACATTTTTCATCTATTTTTTGAGTCCGCATGTTATTCTTATGGTCGTGCCGCGGCCGCTGGATCTGAACGAACAGAGTGAGTGACCGTTATAGGTTCTCCTCTGCCCATTTCTTTATCCTGAGATTCCTTTTTGTTACGAATGCGATGGCGTTCTCTTTGTAACGCATATATTCCTCAACGCCTGCCGGAAGGGGAGAGGAATTGAAATCTCCGAACTCACAGAGAAACTTGACGCTGCAACTATTGTCAACCATGTCCTGCATCAGGAAGAAATCAACGTACCCCTTGAAATCTCCGAACAGGCCGAAGAAGGAAGCATACCTTTCGAGTGTTGCGCTCATGGGGCTGCTTTCGCCGGCATAGTGTCTTCTGATGCATTCCATCGTGAGATCGATTCTGTCAAGGATCCCGGCGTTGCATCCTTTTTCTCCGTTGATGGTCCTCATCCCATTGACCTTGTTGGACGGGAATATCGTTATCGCGCCTATCGTGCTCGCGACCCTGTAGAAATATTCGATCTCTTCCTTGGGAATCTGACCTATAACGTTCTGATACCTTTTCCAGCCCGAATAAGTATGCATGAAGCTGTCGCTTGAGAACGAGAAACTGCCTAATTCCGAATTATGCTGGAGATACCTGTCCAGTAAAAGCGGTCTTCCGTCGGGAAGCGGCTTGCTCCAAAGAAGCCTGTGATATTCCCGTAAAAGTGTATCGTGCGAATCTGGGTCTTTCTTGTCCGTTCTGTAATTCTTCCAGAAATCGTGATCGACGTCGATGATACAGTTCATTGTCACTCACCTTTTCCAGGTGACCTCGACCTCGTCCGTTCTGAACCTTTGGTTCACTGCGGTATCCTCGATGCCCATCCTTACTCCGGAGCCGTACATGATGCTGCCGAGCCAAGCGATCATCGCGCCGTTATCCACGCACAGCCTTCTTTCGGGAACGAACATCTCCGCCCCGCGGTCCTCTGCCATGATCCTTATCATCTCCTGCAGGCGTTGATTCTGCGCCACGCCTCCGCCCAAGAGGACCTCGTCCTTGCCTATGTGCGCCATTGCCCTCTCCGTCACTTCCGTGAGCATTGAGAAGGCCGTCTCTTGAACAGAGTATGCTATGTCCTCTAACCTGCAGCCTTTCTTCTTCAGCGCAAGGGCGGAGGTCATTATGCCCGAGAAGGCAACGTCCATCCCTTTGACTGAGTACGGCAATTCCAAAAGCTTGTCCCCTTCTTTGGCAAGCTTTTCGATCGCGGGTCCGGCATAGAATCCGAGGCCTAGCTCACGGCCGAGCTTATCCAGCATGTTCCCGATCCCGACATCCTGGGTCTCTCCGAATATGCGGTATCTTCCGTCGGAGTAAGCGATCACCTGGGTGTTCCCTCCCGATGCGTACAGAAGCGCCGGATCGCTGCAGCCGGTCGTAGCGTTGCCAATCTCGATGTGCGCAACGCAATGGTTCACACCCATTATCGGGATGCCCAGTCTGGAAGATAAAGAACGGGCGGCAGTGGCGGCTACTCTGAGGCAGGGGCCGAGTCCCGGACCCATGGAGAAAGATATCAGATCCACTTCCTTCAAAGATATCCCGGCCTCTTCGACCGCTTTTGTGATAACAGAGGAAACAACATCCGAGTGGTGGTTTGCCGCCTCCCTCGGGTGCAGTCCGCCCTCCGGCGGCCTGAACATGTCTATAACGTTCGATAGGACCTTCTTCTCCGAATCCACCACGCCCACTCCCAGCGTATGCGCGGTCCCTTCTATGCCGAGCGTTATCATTTAACGCA